>NZ_JAYWTM010000025.1:0-83839 GCF_036016195.1 Brenneria populi
CGCTTTTTTGGGGGGATTACCCGCCAGCTTTTGGTACCGTTAGGGAACACTTCCAGATACATGCCCCCACCATCTGCTAACTTATAGGGTTTATCTTTGGGCTTGGCAGTCTCGACCTGTCTGGCATTGAGCTTCATTTGGGGGCATCTCCTTTAGACCGAACACGATATGCCCCCACCGATGCCCCCAACTCACCGTAGATTTCTGTGAACGTGAGTAGACGAGCTGAGACAACAAGGGCCGTGAAACCGCGTATTATAAGGGTTTAAAGGGTGTTTGAGTAGACTTGGGGAGACGTTAAAATAGGTAGGATGGTGCCGATAATAGGAGTCGAACCTACGACCTTCGCATTACGAATGCGCTGCTCTACCAACTGAGCTATATCGGCGTTGGAATCGTCTTGGCGAATGCGCGACGATGAACTACGGGGTGACAAACTAGTGAAAACCTCGCGTCAAGTCAAGGGGCTGGCGATCGTCTGCCGATTTTATCATCATCCTGCCGTGAACAACGCCATTATGATGAGTTTTTATGCTAACGATAGCCTGTGTTATATCCTTTCGATGTAACCAATGTTCTCACCGGCAGGTCCGCCCCAGGAGCCTTTTTCCTTCAACCGCCGGGAGCCAAACCCCAGGCGGTGGTCACGGTTAACAGGGATAAATAAAAAATCTCGTATTGATTTTTTAAAAACCAACCCGTACAGTTTAGGATATTTCCCTATTCTTTTTATTCCGGGCTTTGCTCTACTATTTATTGTCTAACCGACTGAAGCGCGGGCGAATGTTCAGGGAAAAATGCCGCGGTTGCGCAAAGAGAAATCAGGCGGCCGTGCGCAAGCAAGCTGCTGAATTTAACCGGCGTGCGGAAAAGCGCCCCGGGAGGCCGCGGTTTCGGTTCGCGATTTTCTCTCGAAGAGAAGAATAATACGGCCAGCGCGACGGATGGATAGTTAATCAAATTTATCTTCCGGTAGCGGACAGGCCATGTATTTATGATTCACCGCATAAAACATGGCCTGTTGCTATCGGAGGATATCCCATCTTGAGCGGGTGATTAGAAGTGAGATAAATAATACAGAGTCTGCGAGATAATTGTGGGACTAAGCGGGGTGAGCTGGGAAAAGATTGGATGGTAATTGTAATTCTCTTACAGTATGTGAAAAAACAGGCCGGACAAAAAATTAAGAAATTTGTCGTTCAGCCTGTTTGATTTTACTCCACCGGCTCTGGCTCGTCATCAGGTTCACCATCAAACAGCTTGCCCTGCATCCTATCCAGTTCTTCCTTTCTGACACGCTTGACGACGCTGTAAACCCATTGTAGCGAGACGCCAAATTTACGCGCCAGTTCGTGATGATTCCTGCCGTTGAACTCGTGAAATATTTCTAGGTCACGCTGGCTAACTTTCCATGCCATCCCCATCGGAAAGTAGACGTTCTGACCGCCCCAGACCTGCATCATACGGTTGGCCACCGCCTCGCCAATCTGATCGGCGATAGCGGTGTCGATCTCGACCACCTCTTTGATGGTGCTGGCGGTATGCTGAGCCAGTTCGACCAACAGTTCAGGGCCTTTGCTGCGAAAGCTATTGGTATCATTGCTCATGCTGTTTTCCTCGCTCGGCGTTGCCACTGTTTCAGCTTTTCAATGATGACGCTGGCCTGTTTTGAACTCAGCCATTGCAGACTATCAACGCCGGTTTCACGCTTGATCCAACGCGCCAGCGCTGCTTCAGATCGGTCACGAATGATGCCAGCGTCGGCCATTTCCAGCCATAAAGAACGGACTTTCCTGGACTGTGGAGCGTCATCCAATGGGCGAGTAGTATTAGCCTTTTTTGCAGACTTGATTTTAAACCCTCGTTTTTTCATCGCCTTCAGGGCATTATCTAACTGCGGGACTGTCATGTCCTGCGTTGAGGTTTTACCGGTTGTGGTAGTCAGCAACTGGCGATAAGTCTCATCATCCAGTCGTAGATCGCGTTTTGCGATATGGATAAGTTTGATCAACTGAGGTTTATTCATCTTCACTCTCGCTTTCATCCCGTTGGACTTCGCCGCAGATCAGTACGGCATCCGGGCGGCGTTCATGGACGATATCCATCACTAACTGGCACGACTCCCGATTCAGATAAATGTCGTCTGAAACAGGCAACGCCTCGCAGAAACCGGAATCGCAGGCTGATACCAGCAATACAAAACCGATAATCATGATTCACTCCCGTATTTGACGCATAAATCTTCAGCTAACAGGTGAAAATCGCCAGTAGGAATAAAGACGTTGTATTTCTGCCCACAACATGGACAGGACAGAATCAAGTCGACCACCCAACCGCCATCAACCGCATTCTCGGTAATATCTGACTGTTCCGGGTTCAGATATTCGATTTCTTTTTTGCATGCCATGCATTTCAGTGACATTTACTCCCTCCCTTGTTCAAACGGAATAATGGCGAAATCCTCGATATCTTTTTTAATGGTGATGCCGGGAATATTTTTCACCGCCACTGGTTCATTGAGGATCGCGTCTTTATTAATTTCCTCCTTGACGCGAATAAAACGATCCAGCTTTAGGCGTTTTAATAATTCGATAACGGCTTCTGTCCCGCGAATTACGCAGGACGGGGGGCGATTGCGCCACTGTACTTCGCCTGTCGTCAGGTTCGCCGTTTTCACTTTGCCGCCATTGGTAAGTTCGTCGCGGTTGGCTTCGCACCAGGTCTGGATGCCACCTTGTAACTCATCACGTTTGGCTTTCAGTTGTTCGATAACCGGGGAGTGGTGTTCGGTTACTGTCGCGATCTGATCATTCATCTCGGTTTCAACACGGATTAGTTCTCGTTGAATATCACCGAGACGTTTAATGCCGAAAATAACTTCTTCTTTCGTTTGCGCGGCGTACGGGGCCGCCGCAGCTTTAAGCCGCTTTTTTGCCTTTGCCATTTTTAATTACCTGCTGGTAGTCGTTTAATGAGTGGTTATTAGTATTTAGTTATTTGGTATTATTCCCCTTTAATGTAATAGCGATTCAGACCAGATAATGCGGCAACCATATTGCTCAAATACGCCCTGACGAAAGAGTCCGGTGCTGCCGCAGCCCACATGGATATAATTGGCTTGTCCTTTTTCAATTAATTTCTCGCAATGCCCGTTTCTGGCGATGCGGATAACCGGTTGCTTGCCGCATATCATTACGCTCTGAACAGTTGCATTGATTGCCCGCAATGAGGCCATCGCCAGATGCAGGTCGGCCAACTGCTGATTAATATTCGGGATAGCTTTCATCATTAAACTCCCTTAACCACATCCGCATTCACCACCGGCACACCTATTTCAGCGGCCAGATTCATGGCGGCAATCACCAGATTGGAAACGGCCAGTGGGTATAACAGGCTGACATTCTTCCGACCGCCGAGATTGCTACTGAGACGCCCGCGGATAGCATCAATGGCGCTGCCGTCCATCACATCAGCCAGTTTCTTGCCGGTGCGCTCAACTTTGAAGGTCAGAAACGCGTCCAGGCTGTTGTCCAGCGGCAGCAGTTCGACAACCTCACAGCGCTGGACAACTTCACGCACTTCCATATTGCGTTCCGAGAGTTTCACCGCCAGTTCCGGCTGGCCGATCAAGACGATGGAAAGCAGCTTCTTAAACCCGCTTTCTAACTCAAAGAATCTTTTTAAGTGCTTGAGCGTGGGGATCGGCAGGCTGTGAGCCTCTTCAATGATAAGAACGTGGTTATACCCGGCGTTGCTGCTCTCTTTCAGCACCCGGTGCAACTGGCGGTAACGCGCCTCCTGCGAACGCTTGACGCCTTCCAGCGGGGCGATGGTATTGATGATCGCCTCAGCGATGGATGCCGCTTTCAGGGTTTTACCTTTAACATCGTTATCTTCCATCGCAATGATGTAGGGTTCGATAACGACAACCGGCGCATTCTCGCGGTTGATACGGTCAATCAGGTCGCGGCGCAGCGTGGACTTACCCGCACCAGACTCGCCGATGACCGCCATAAACCCGCCGTGCTTCGCGGTCTGGTACAGCGCCTCGCGCACATAGCGGATATCAGGCGTAGTGAACACGTCTTCACTGCCTTGCATCGCATCGTCGGCGAACGGATCGCGGAACAGCCCGAATGCCTTTTTTGTTGCGGGAAATAACACCTGCTTTTTAAGTAACATATTCTCCTCCGTATTGAGGTCTATGGTTTCCGCTGTAAGGGAGTCCTGTACAGCGTCAAAACTACGTTGTGTTTCAATGCCATGAGCCGACAGAAAGACCGTCAGACGCTGGCGAACTTCCCCGGCGTTGGTGCGTGGCCACTGATCATGATTAACAATCTGTGCCAGCGTGGCCTCTGACACGGAAATGGTTCTGGCGACCACCGCCTGCGACAGTCGCGCTTGCTTTAACTGTTGTTTCAGTATCAGCATGTTTACCCCCTAGTTACCGTTGACGATGTTGATGGTGTTGCCGGAAACCGGCGTCAGCAGCGCATCCGCAACCTCGTCCAGTCGCGCCTCCTGAACGCCATTCGGGTACAGCGCGCTTAACTGGCGGTAGTGGTCTGCCGTCCAGGTCTGGTTACGTGCCGCAAACTGTTCACGTAACGCTTTGGCGGCTTCGACGTGAGTTAACGGACGCGGTTCAACACGCGGGCCGCGTACCTCGGATGCCCGACCACGACGCGGCATAAAGGTTGGCAGCGTGTTGTCGTCGATATGCTTATACGGGTCGAGTTTGCCGCCGAACGGCAGCGCTTTCGCTTTGCGTACCGCTGCTGCATCCGTCGCGTTATCCGTTCCCGTAACCAACTGTTCAATTTCTTTGGTGGCGGTTTGGGCTGGCGTATCGGCATGCGATTTGTAACGTTCGCCGATCACTGCGGCAGAGTCGGCAAAGCCAAATTCATTTTTGGTGACTTCATCAACCAGGAAGAATGTGTCGTGGCCGTCTTCACCTGTCAGTACCACTTGCGCGGCATCGGTACGCCACGGATTACGGGTAATCAGCAACTTCTCGCCGACCATCACGCCGGGTACGGTAGACACATCGTATTCAATGCCCCGGAAGGACACGCGCAGCTTCGGCGTGACCTTGCGCTCTTCCGGCGTGGCCACTGCCAGTTCGCGGCATATCTCAACCGATGGCGCTTTTATCAACTGTTCGGCGGTGATTGTCAGCCAGACGTCGGTACGGGGTCTGCCGTGGCGGCTGTGAACGGTGGTGGCGTTAAAGTGAGAACGCCATTTCTGCGCCAGCGCGTTTAGTTCTTCTAGGCTGTAAACCGGCTGGAACTTCAGGCCCGGCTCCAGCTTGCGTTCGATAATGTCACGCGCCTTTTCCACGCTGCCGGTAGAACGGGCGGCATGGGTTTTATGCGCTATCAGTTCAATACCCAACGCACGGCATAGATTTTTCGTCATGCCAGCGGTGTTGGCGGAACCGGGATCGAGGTACAGCAGCTTTGGCACGCCGTGCAACACGTCTGCGCCGCCGCGTTCCTGCATGGCGTTAATCAATACCGAGCACAGGTTTTCGCCCGATTCCGCGCCCATCACATACTCGACATAGATCCAGCCGCTAGTATGGTCAGTGATTTCATAGCTCCAGACACGGTCGCTGGTGATGCGCGCCAGATTGGCCGGTTTATTCTTATAGAAACGGGCGCTGTCCATGACTTGCAGCCCTTTGTGACCGTTGCTCAGGTAATAAAGGGTGCAAAGCGAAGCATCGATTTCCCATACATGGTTAGGGTGCAGGCTGGCCAGCTCGGTCACCGGCGCGGGCTGGTTTAGTTGATCGGGATGCAGGCCGTAATTGCGTAGTGCGCGGCTGATGGCGGTTTCAGAAAGCGGCAGAAACTCGCCGGTTTCTGAAACCATGCGGCCAGCGGTGATCATCTCATTTGCCCGCAGGGTTTCCACCGCGTCGGCGATGGAATACAGGCGCTTACCATTTTTACGCGTCGCCTCCATCAGCGTGGCGGAAATCATTGCCGCCTCATCACGCGTTAAGGCGCTTTGTCCGGCATCGGTACGTTTTTTACGTTTGTCAGTCACCGCAACCTCCTTTAACTTACGCAACAACGTGGCGCGGGATAATCCCAGTTCCATACAGGCGGCATCATAGATAGCGCCGCGTTCACCATGCCCGGCCTGTCGTGCTGTGCGGGCCACGGCCACTAATCTTTCCGTCAGGGCGGCACTCATGACAGCCCCTTATGCGTCAGTGCGCTGAATCTGGGGTTCCGGGGCATCCAGCCATGCCGGACGTTCGCTGCCGGTAGGCGCGGCCTCAAGGTCAAAAACTTCACGAACACGGTGTAACGCCCGCTCAATCTGGCACACCAAACCGGCCATAAAGTCGTAAGGCGGCTCGACCTCGTTTTCGGAAGTAAAAGTGGTCAATGTTGAAAAGGCGGTGTGCAGTTTGGCGGTGATCGCCGCTTCCGCTTCAAACGCGATAGCGCTGACCTCTTTACGCAGCTTTTCCGCTTCCAGATTGGGGGCTGGCGGTTGGATACGGGATTTTTTTTCCAGTTTGGTGGAAAGGTCGTCGATCTTCTGATTCTTGTCGGTCAGCACACGCTGCTGGGCGGCGTGAGTTTCGCGCGCTTCGCGCAGCGCGGTTTTCAGTTCGCGGCTGGTCATACGATCGATATCGTCGAGCGTCATGCCTGCGATAGTTCCGCCATCGGCTAGTTCAGCCAACTCTTCATCGTCTTCTGTCATTAATTCAAAGAGTTTTGTTTTGCCTAAAACGGCAAGCGCTTGCCGCTTTGGTTCCAATTGGGGAGATGTGTATTTGATCGCAGCTTGCATTACCAACCGTGCTGTTCTCTCAGCCAGCCCCAATTGTTCTGTAACGATTTGAGTGAAATCCCCATGAGGCTCACACTCTTTGAGAATAACCAACCGCTTACCCGCCTCCAGCATGGCTTCCGCGCTTTGCGCCATATAGAACCGGGTTTCATGCACGATGCGATCACGCTCATACGGCAGGCCGTCGCCAAACTGATCCATTACCTGCATACGGTGCTCGGTCAGCGCATTGAGCTTGACGTTCAGATCCCCCGCTAACGGAGTATCTCCTATTAATTCAACATGTTGTGATTTTGTACGTGCCATTTTTTATCCTTAGCGACTGCCAGCCAGCAGGCGTTGGTTCATTTCGTTAATGCGATCTTGCGCACGAGCTATCTCGTTGGCGTGCGCCTGAGCGATTTGCAGGGTCTGCATACTTAGCGCAAAACGCCCGTTATCCAGTTTCTGCGCCAGCCCTTCTTCAATTAGGGTATTCAGCGCCCGGTTAACGTTGGCCGGAGAATCATCCAGCGCCGCCGCCAGTTCACCGTTGGAAACACCATTCAAGGTATGGCCGCGTAATGCCTTGAGAACACGCAGAATGCGTGCGCCCGCGCTGGAAACATTTGCCTTACTCATGTCACATTCCCCTTTTAGCGATATGTGATAATCTGTTACAGAGATTGATAATTATCAGGCCGCGCGGGCGGTGGGCTTTAGGCCGAGTTTGACGGCGATCTCATGCGCCTGCCCATACTTGGCCTTGGTGATGCCGTTCAGTACGCGATAGACCGCCTCGCGGGAGTAACCGTTCTCCTGCGCCCACTGAGTGACGGTCATACCGCGCTGCTGAAAGCGGCTTTTAACTTGTTCGGGTGTCATGCTACGGCCTCCGGTTATGCAATGATGTTTGTAGAATACGTGATAGATTATTGTCCCATAAATGGGACTTGTAAAGGTTTTGGTGACAAAAATGTCTCTTGGTGAGCGATTAAAAGAAGAGCGCGAACGATTGGGGTTCAGTCAGGCCGACTTTGCGGAAATGGTCGGCGCATCAAGAAAATCACAGATAAGGTGGGAAAAGGATGAGTCTGCGCCGGGGGCCGACGCTATAAGTCTGTGGGCAAAAGCTGGTCTTGATGTGTTATATCTGATCACCGGACAAGCTCAGGAATCTACGTCTAACGTTAGAAAAAACAGTGAGATAGACGAAGAACTTCTGAGAAAGATCGTTCACAAGTTGGACTCGCTGGCGCGGCAGGCTAATCGCCGATGGACATCCGGCGAACTCGTTTTGCAATCATCCAAAATATATAACTTTTTAATTAAAGAGTCGGCGGTTGATGACGATAGGATTGATCGGGTATTGAAACTGGTTGTTAATAATTAAAAAATAAGGGATTAATCATGGATAGAAGAGATGAAGAGCTACAGACACTAGCAGGACAAGTTATTGATAGTCTTAAACAACTCCCCCAGGATGGGCAAGAAAGACAGATAACCATTAGCGTCGGCGGCAATAATCATGGCTCTATCCATGTCGGTTCCGTTGTTAACATAAACCACGCCCCCAAACGCCCGCCTGAACTCCATGAAAGAGATAGTCAGGAACTGCTTGCTATAAAGCGAGGATTACTTAAAAAAAGGAATGGTGCAAAATGGCGCCGCTACTTCAATATTCCTTTTTTGTTGATGTTAAGCCTTTTACTTATAGGATTAGCGTCTTGCCTGTGGATCGCCTATATGTCCCTATGGGTCGGAGGATTGGCTAACCCATTGGTACTTAATGGAAAAACATTAGCAGTTTCCATTGTATGGGGAGTGCTAATGATACTTTGCGCTAAAGCGATGGATAAACTTTGGAAGGTAGAAAACAGAATAATAAATGAAAATCAGGATGTTATCGATACTATTGATGTGATTTTACGCCGCAGGAATTCTTAGAGTATATAATTATATTTTATCTTACATAAGGATATGGACTATGCGTAAGACGTTAATACCTGCAATATTCCTTTTGGCCGGATGTGGCGATGAACCAGAAAATATCGCTCAAACTGAGCTTGAAAAAGCGCCGCCCCCGCCCACCTTCTCGATAACAGCGGACGATCCTGTTATCAATCAATTGTTACCCGCCGTCCGTCATTTACTCCCCGGCCTTGATAAGTATTCCGAGCAATTTCAGGGAAAAGTTATTGAGCATAACCGCTTCCTGACCATCAAATTTCATATTCCTGATAATGCCAATATTCCTGGTGAATATATCGCCAACGGTCATAACTGCTTTATCATGATAAATGACGAACGGACAGGAATGAAAATCCCCAAAAGCGCCTGTCAGGCGGCCTTGTTTGATCATAAAAATGTTCTGCCCGATAGCGACTACTGGGTATATTTCTATCCAGACGATTTGACCTATACGCCTTATGATTTCGCTCAAATGCCGAATGCAGAACGAATTGATACAGCAAAAAACTATCTGAAGAAAATTGCTGAAACCTTAGAGAAAGTTCAGCAGAAAAATGACTGGGCAGCTTACGATTTCCCGAATTATGGACGTCTATTCAGACAGATAGGACATGAGGGAAAACGTTTTTTATCTCAGGATGTGATTCAGCTTTATAGCTCTTGTCAGATGGCTGGCTCTAATGCGCAAAGCTGGTGGTCTGAACAGGTAAGCTCGGTTAAAGACCTCACCTCGAACGATCCGCAGAAAATCGCGCCTGCGTTGCAGAGAATTGAATCCGTCTATCAGGCATATCAAATGAGTGCATCCGAGTGTTTGAAAGACATTAAAACCGCACCGCCGAAACCTAAGCCGACAGAAATCTTACCGCCGACAACAGATAATAAACCACCGCGCCCAGGATGTCTGATGGTGTTTAAACCAGATGATAGGACTCAATGGAGTTGTCCCCTATTGAAATAAAAATTTATAATAGAAAAATAATTATATTGGATTAAGGAGAAATTATGGAAGCTAACTTTTCAGAATCACAACTTCAACAAGCAGTAAATACGTCATTGGTTTTTTTTATTTCTCAGGAAACTGGAGAGCATCCTTTTGTACATGTACCTTCCCTGTTTTATGAGAAAGAACTAGGCTGGGATTCTGCACTTTATCTTCCTTGGCTTGAGTCGTATGCCCCCCATGAAAAACATGAAGGGTGCAATTTTTTCATTCAGTACAAATTGTCTGAACTATTGACAACGACCAGTGCAAGAGAATGGGGATGTTGGGGGGGGAAATATTTCAGGTTTTGCATACCTCATTTTACAATTGGTGAAAAAGAAAAATATATTGACGATTATCACCAATGGGATTGTTTGAAGAAATTAGCTGACGATGGATATCCCACATACTATGCAACAAATTCAACATTAAATAAAAATGAACTAATTAAATCATATAACTCAGGTAAACTTATACACGAAACACCTTTTTTAGATGTGCGTAAAATTCATATGAAACATAAGCATGTCACCTTCACAAAGGATTCGTCATATTTTAAATTGCATAGCGAAATAGAACAAACGGAAAGGGCTCGTCTTGAAACCGAAATAAAAATGGCTATGGATGACACAACCTACTCGCTCACAGAATTTATTAGTGGTTTGTCTCATTTGCTAAGGGAAATCGGTGGAGACAATAAACTCTGGCATGATGATCTCTTTAATATTAGAAAAATGGATAATAATAACATTCCTAAAAGCTTACGTACGTGGAGACAATACTTATTGTTGACTTCATTCGTGAGGAAACATATCGGTGCAGAAATGATATGGATTCCTAAAAAATAAGCCACTTCCTTGGAGTAAATTTTAAATGTATGCCCATTTATGAATGGGCATGATGGATCTCATATCAAAAACTACAAACCACCAACTCCCGCCGTGGCGCGGCTTTGCCACTTACCGTCAGGTTATAGCGGATATCCACGCTTTCCATTCGCATCCCGGAAAACGCCTCGCGCATTGCCGGAATATCGTTTACCGAAATAATCATCTTCCCTTTGATGCCGCGCGCCAGCTCCGCTATGCGGGCATAGTTCTCCAGCCTGAACGCCACGCCGTAGCCCTCGGTTCCCCAGTACGGCGGGTCACAATAGAACAGCGTATGCGGACGGTCATAGCGGCGGATGCATTCCGCCCAGTCGAGGTGTTCGATAATGGTGCGGGCCAGCCGCAGATGGGCCATCGATAACTCTTCTTCAATCCTTAGCAGATTAAAACGCGGCGCACTGGTGGTTGAGGTGCCAAAGGTGTGATCGGCAACCTTGCCGCCGAACGCCTGCTTTTGCAGGTAATAGAATCGGGCGGCACGCTGGATATCGGTCAAGGTTTCTTGCGGCGTGTCCCGTAGCCATTTATAGATTTGTCGGCTGATCAATGCCCATTTGAACTGGCGCACAAATTCTTCCAGGTGGTGTTTCACTACCCGATAAAGGTTCACCAGTTCTCCGTTGATATCGTTGATCACTTCAGTCTTGCTAGGGTGTTTGAGAAAATAGAGCGCCGCCGCGCCGCAAAATGGCTCGACATAGCAGGTATGGGCGGGGAATAACGGCAGGATATGTTTTGCCAGACGACGTTTGCCGCCGATCCACGGCACGATGGGCAAAGATTGCTCTTTCATTATCTGTAAGCCTTTTTCGTTAATCGAAAATACGGTAGGCTTTTCCGGTTCTCGAGAACGGGAGAGCCTTGGTTGACTCACAGGTCGTATCTGTGTGTTGACGGCTCGGTGGATGTTGACGCATCTGACGGGCCGCTCTTTTCCCCGCCATACTGCCGTTACGCCACAGCCCCCACTATTAACGCCGTTTAAAATCCCCGCGGTGCTATCCCGGTAATGATGTCTCCACTCACTTCACAGGAGACAGTTCATGAACCTTAACATTCGAATCAAACGCCTGCTGGGCTGGCAAATCACCGCTGTTTTGCTGCTGGTCGCTATCGCGCTGGTATCGCCGCAACAGCTTCCCGTGGTTATCTACAAAATCTCACTGATTACATTGGCCGCCGTGCTCGGTTACTGGCTGGATCGTTCGTTATTCCCTAAAGCCGGGCTGGCGCAGTATCTGGTGCATGAGCCTGAACGGATGGAGCAAGGCGAGTACCCGGTCAAAGACGGTTACCAGCGGGTATTCGCCGCCGCGCTGATCCGTCGCGCCATCATTGTGGCGGCGGTCTGTCTGGCCGTGGCGACGGGGCTGTGATATGGCAAGCCGAATTCGTCACAACGGATCGGGGTCCGGTCTGCTGTTTTTACTGTTGATCCTGTTGCTCGTAGGCACGTTTGACAGTGATGCCGCCCAGCCGCCCGCCGCCGCTCAGCAATACCGCAACGATCTGATCCGTAACGCTCGTCTGGACTGGGGGTTGAATGCCCCGGTGGCGGATTTCGCCGCGCAGCTCCATCAGGAGTCCGGCTGGAATGCGCATGCGGTGTCGCCCGTTGGCGCACAAGGGCTGGCGCAGTTTATGCCATCTACATCCGAATGGATCAGCCAACTTATGCCGGAGCTGAAAGCCAATCAGCCGTTTAACCCGGCGTGGTCTATCCGGGCATTGACGAAATATGACCGCTGGATTTGGCAGCGCGTTAACGCGGCTGACGACTGCCAGCGCATGGCAATGACGTTATCCGGTTATAACGGCGGGCTGGGCTGGGTCCAGCGCGATCAAAAGCTGGCGGCGCAGCGCGGGTTGGATCGTCAGCGCTGGTTCGGTCATGTCGCCGCCGTCAACGCCGGGCGCAGCAAGGCCAACTGGCGCGAGAACCGCCACTATCCGCAGCTCATCCTGCTGGAATTAGCGCCGCGCTATCTGACCTGGGGAGGCCGCAGCTGTGCTTAACCTGCTTAAAAACCTGCCGTGGAAACCGCTGCTGTGGATTGCCGCCGCGCTATTTGCGCTGTGGCTGATTCATCAGCACGGCTATCGGCGCGGATTTACCTCGGCGGAATTGGACGGCAAGACCGCGCTGGAAAAACAGCAAGCCGCAAGCAAGGCGGCACTGGCCTCGCTTCAGGCAGATTTTGCCCAACAGCTTCATCGGCGCGCCGAGCGGGAAAATGCCGCTTTGCTGGCCTGGCAGCAGCGCTACCAACAGCAGGTAAACACCGCCAATAAAGCGGAACAGCGCTACCTCAGCCAAACGGCCTCGTTGCGCCGGCAGAATGAAAATCTGAAACGGAGAATTGATGATGTCACCCAACGCTGGATTGATGAACGCGGCCAGAGCCGTCCTATTGAGTGCGTGTTTACTGCTGGTTTCGTGCAGCAATACAACGCCGCCTACGGATTATCAACCGACTCTGAAACAGGCTCTGCCGCCGCTGTCGGCAGGGTTGGCGGTACGTCCACCACCGCTGAGGCCGTTAACCCCCGGCTACGCGACTCCGGCATCACCCAGCGCGACATCCTCGCCCACAGCGCCGACGCCGGTGAGCGCAGCCAACAATTAGCCGCGCAGGTGAACGGCTTGCTGGATTACATCGAAGGATTACAACAATGAAAATGGAAGTGGAGTTCTGGCAACTGGTGGGCTTGCTGCTGGGGTTTCTCGGCTTTGTGTTTACCATCGCCAAAATGTTTTTCTCCCAGTTGGAAAAACGGCAGACCGAACTGGTGGATACGCTGGAAAACAGCCTGCGCGAGTTCAATGGCAGCCTGACCGGGTTAGAGCGTGACCTGATGGCGCTGAAGGCCGATCTGCCGCTCAACTATGTACGGCGCGAAGATTACGTGCGCGGCCAGACTGTGATCGAAGCCAAGCTGGACGCGCTTTATAACAAACTGGAACTGGTGCAACAGCGCGGGAGGCAATGATGGTGGATATGTTACGGGTGCGCCGCGAGTCGATGCGCTGGAATTTAATGGTGACGCTCAATAAGGCGCGGCCTTATACCTCGAATGAGGCTTTTTTGCTGGATGTGATGCGGGCTATTTACCCGGATACCACCGCGCTGGAGCTGCGGCGCGAGCTGGATTATCTGGCCGACCGCAAAATGATTGATCTGGTCAAACAGCCCAGCGGCATCTGGTTTGCCGATCTGACCCGGCTGGGCGTCGATCTGGTGGAATACACAGTGGAGTGCGGCCCCGGTATCGCCCGCCCTGAAAAATACTGGAGCGAATGATGGCCCGTCGCAGCACTATCGACAAACTGCCGGAAGACGCCCGCCGCTGGCTGGAGCGGGCGCTGACAGAGTCCGGCTTTAGCGGTTATGCCGAGCTGGAGAGCCTGCTGCGTGAGCAGGGTTACGTGATCAGTAAATCGGCGATCCATCGCTATGGCCAGAAGATTGAAAAGCGTTTCGGTGCTATCCGCGCCGCCACCGAAGCGGCCCGCATGCTGACCGAAGGCGCAGCGGACGATCAAGACGCCCGTTCGGAGGCAGTGATTGCGCTGATCCAGACCGAGCTGTTCGAAAGTATCGTCCTGTTGCAGGAAGCCGATGAGGGGGAAATCGACCCGCAAGAGCGTGTGGCGCTGCTGTCGAAGGTGGCCAGGAACGTCGCTACGCTGTCGCGGGCCAGCGTCAATCTGAAGAAGTTTCAGGCCGAAGTCAGAACCAAAGCGCAACAGGCGGCAAGCAATGCCGAGAAGATTGCCCGAAAAGGTGGCCTGTCAGCTGACGCGGTGCAGGCGCTACGCCGGGAGATTCTGGGGATCGCCTTATGACCAAATCATCTGGAAATCTTGCCCCCGTTCTGCCCGATACCTCTTTGCTGGATGCGCCGGTGGCGCTGATGCCCTATCAGCAGCGCTGGGTGGCGGATGACTCTCCGCTGAAAGTGATCGAGAAAAGCCGCCGCACCGGTATCACCTGGGCGGAAGCCTCTGATGATGTGCTGACGGCGGCATCATCCGCCGCCGCTGGCGGGATGAATGTCTACTACATCGCCTACAACCAGGATATGACGATTGAATATATCCAGGCATGCGCCATGTGGGCGCGGGCGTTCAACTATGCGGCCAGCGAAATTGAGGAAGGTTTCTGGGAGGAGGACGAAGACGACAAGCATATCAAGACCTATACCATCAAGTTCCCGGATTCCGGGTTTCGGGTGGTGGCGCTCTCCAGTCGCCCGTCCAACCTGCGTGGACGTCAGGGCATTATCGTGGTTGATGAGGCGGCGTTCCATGAGCAACTGGACGAACTGCTGAAGGCGGCACTGGCGATGTTGATCTGGGGCGGCAAGGTACGGGTGATCTCTACCCATAACGGTTCGGAGAATCCGTTTAACACGCTACTTAACGATATTCGCGCAGGACGCCGACAGGGCAGCGTGCAGCGTATTGCCTTTCGTGATGCGGTGGCCGAGGGGCTGTTCCGCCGCGTCTGCCTGCGCACCG
This sequence comes from Brenneria populi, assembly GCF_036016195.1. Lineage (NCBI taxonomy): Bacteria > Pseudomonadati > Pseudomonadota > Gammaproteobacteria > Enterobacterales > Pectobacteriaceae > Brenneria > Brenneria populi. The sequence goes on from NZ_JAYWTM010000025.1 coordinate 15,173, forward strand.
GGCGGGCATGGTCAGTTGAAGCTGAACAACAATGGATGGACGGCGTCTACAAGTTCTACGGCGACGGTGCGACGGAAGAACTGGATTGTATCCCGACCCATTCCGGCGGAGCCTGGCTGTCCCGCGCGTTGATTGAGTCACGGATGTCGGCGGATACGCCGATACTGCGTTTTACCTGCCCGCCGGGTTATGAAATGAAGCCGGATGGGGTGCGCGAAAGCGAAACGCAGGACTGGCTGGAAATCCATCTGAAACCGCTGCTGGAGACATTGCCCAAAGAGTCAATGTCTTATCTGGGGCGCGACTTTGGCCGCAGTGGTGACCTGTCCATTGATTTTCCCCTGATACAGCAAAAGAACCTGACGCGCCGGGTGCCGTTCGTGCTGGAGCTGCGCAACGTCCCCTTTAAACAGCAGGAACAGATCACCTGGTTCCTGATGGACGGTTTGCCCCGGCTGATGGGGGCGGCGTTCGACGCTCGCGGCAACGGCGCTTATCTGGCCGAGTACGCCATGCAGCGCTACGGCGCCAGTCGCGTCCAGCAGGTGATGCTGAGTGAGGGCTGGTATCGGGACAATATGCCGCCGGTTAAAGCGGCGCTGGAGGATGGCACTCTGGAAGCCATCCCCAAAGATGAAGATACCCTGACCGACTTACGCGCCGTGCAGGTGATTAAAGGCGTTCCGCGTGTCCCGGACACCCGTACCAAAGCCAAAGCGGACGGTGGTCAGCGGCACGGTGACGCGGCTATCGGGCTGGCTCTGGCCTATTTCGCCAGCCGTGAACTGAACAAAGGCCCGGTCACCGTCAATTCCCGCAGGCGTCGCCAGTCTGCACGTTTACTGGAGGGTTACTAATGGTGCGTGGACTCTGGGTTTCCCCCACCGAGTTTGTCAGTTTCGCCGAGTCGGAGAAATCGCTGACGGAACAGATTGCCTCGCGCAGCCGCTCCATCGATTTCTACGGGCTGGGGATGTATCTGCCTAATCCCGATCCCATCCTCAAAGCGCAGGGCCGGGATATCAAAATCTACCGCGAGCTGCGCACCGACCCGCTGGTCGGCGGCTGTATTCGTCGCCGTAAAGCGGCGGTGAAAGGTCTGGAGCGCGGCCTCGAACGCGGTAGCTCACCCGTCCGTGTGTTCAATATTGTGCGTGATATGCTGGCCGACCTGGATATGTCGCGCATTATCGGCGAGATGACCGACGCGGTGCTGTATGGCTATCAACCCTGCGAGGTGATGTGGCGGCGTACCGGGACAAGTTGGCTAGTTGACGACATCGTGGGCAAGCCTGCCGATTGGTTCCAGTTCGATACCGACAACCGGCTGCGCTTTCGCGCCCGTGACAGCGGGTTCGAAGGGGAAGCGGTGCCGGAATTCAAGTTCCTGGTGCCGCGTCAGGATGCCAGCTACGACAATCCCTATGGCTTCCCCGATCTTTCGATGTGTTTCTGGCCGGTCACCTTTAAGAAAGGCGGTATGAAATTCTGGGTGCGCTTTGCCGAGAAATACGGCTCGCCGTGGGTGATTGGCAAACATCCACGCGGCACGTCGCAGGGCGAGATCGACAACCTGCTGGATTCGATGGAGTCGATGATCGAGGATGCGGTCGCCGCCATTCCCGATGACTCCTCCATCGATATCAAAGAAGCGGCAGGCAAGGCCGACAGCAGCGAGATTTACCAGAACCTGATCACCCTGTCGCGTAGTGAAATCGCCATCGCATTGCTGGGGCAGAACCAGACCACCGAGGCCACGGCGAACAAAGCCTCTGCGCAGGCCGGGCTGGAAGTCACCGACGATATCCGCGACGGCGATGCCGACATTGTGGCAAGCGCCGTCAATCAACTGATACGCTGGGTGGTCGATCTTAATTTCGGCAACAACGTTGTCGCCCCGGTTTATCGCCTGTGGGAACAGGAGTCGGTGGATGAGGTGCAGGCCACGCGCGACGAAAAGCTAAGCCGCGCCGGTGTTAAATTCACCCCGCAATACTGGAAGCGCGAGTACCAGCTTCAGGACGGCGATATCAACGAAACACCACCGCAGGATGCGCCCAGCCAATCGCTGGCGTTTGCCGAGGCGGTCGATGCCGACCTGAAGGCGCAGGATATGCTGGATGAAGCGCTGGATATGGTGATGAACAGCGGCGCACTGGATGCCGAGCTGGAGTCAGTGCTGGCTCCGCTGTTTGAGAGCGTCCAGTCCGGCGTTCGCCCCGGCGATCTGCTGGGCGAACTGGCGGAACTGTATCCGCAGATGAAAGCCGACGACCTGCAAGAGCGGCTGGCGCGTATCCTGTTCGTAGCCAATATCTGGGGGCGGCTGCATGAGCGCGACAGCGACTGAACTGGCGTACTGCATGACGCTGCCGCCGCAGCGGGCTATCGGCTACCTCCAGTCAAAGGGCTATGCCATTAGCTGGGACTGGGAAGAAGTCTGGCAGGATGCGCATGCCCGCGCCTTTACCGTCGCTAAGGTGACTCGGCTGGATATTCTGGAAGATATCCGCCGCGCCCTACAGGAAGCGCTGGATGAAGGCAAGACGGACCGCTGGTTTCATAAAGAACTGGAGCCGGTGTTGCAGAAGAAAGGCTGGTGGGGGCCGCGTGATACCACCGACCCGGTAACCGGCGAACCGATCACCGTCCAGCAGGGTAGCCGGTGGCGGCTGGATACCATCTTTCGCACCAATATGTCGGTGTTGTACAGCAGTGGACGCTGGGCGGCGCAGATGGAAAATATCGACGATCGTCCCTACGGCATGTACAGCGCTATCCGTGACAACCACACGCGGAAAAGTCATCTGGCGCTACATGGCATGGTATTCCGGCTGGATGACCCGTTCTGGCAGGCGTTCTACCCGCCAAACGGCTGGCGCTGCCGTTGTAGCGTGATCGCTCTGAGCCAGCAGGATATCGAGCGGCGTGGGCTGAAGATAGCCAGCTCCATCAAAGCAATGGGCTGGGAATTGAAGCTGGCATCGGAGAAAACCGGCGAAATGCAGCAGGTGGCCACGTTCAATACCGGCACGACGAAAGTGTCTACCGATATCGGCTGGTCGTATGCGCCGGGCGCATCCTATCGCCCGGATTTGGCCCGCTATCAGGGAAACCTCTCATCCCTGGCTAAACAGGAACTGAAGTCATGAGTAGCGTAAATATTACGATTAACGACAGAGAGTTACAGCGCGGTCTGCGGGCGCTGGAGAGTGCGGCGACGGATATGACGCCCGCCATGCGTAAGGTCGCCGGAACCTTGCAGGCGGAAACCGATATCAATTTCGACGAGGGTGGACGCCCGCAGTGGATTGTGTCACAGGCGGCGGAAGATAGGGACGGTCAGACGCTACGTGACAAAGGCAGGCTACAAGGTTCGGTGTCAACGGATTATGACGCCAACCACGCGATGGTCGGCACCAATACTGTTTACGGCGCTATCCACCAGTTCGGCGGCAAAGCCGGGCGTGATGAATCCGTGGTGTTGCCCGCTCGCCCGTATCTGCCGATGGATGAGGACGGCAACCTACAGCCGGAGGCGTCGCGTTCGGTGCTGGACAACATTCAACGCCATCTTGAATCTGCGGCGCGGCGTTGATTTTTTCTTATCGCTTCGTGAGCCATAGGCATTTTGTGATTATAATTCAGTATCTCATAACACGTTTGGTCGAGGGATCGCTTTGGATTTTCGTTTCGCATTCTGGAATTGCGCGATGTCGCCGCCGGGTCAAAAGGGTATGCCGTCGACTGACGACATGGCGGATACGGTTGAGGTTATCGCCGATCTATTTGCTAAAGAAAAAATAGGGTTTTTGGCGCTATGCGAAGTGAATAACGAGTCATTTGAATATCTTTCAAACGCGCTTAGTGGTCTGCCTTTATTATCACAATATATGGACGACAAAACATCAACGGGAAGCAAGTTTGATATTGGCTATTTCTATGATCCGAGCCAGGTTGCAATCGAGCATGGTCGGGCGCATACCGGTCGCTTAGGTACGTCTTCTATAAAAATTGCTCAGCAATTACATGTAGTTATCAAAGAGGAGAATCCCTCCCTACTCAACATTCTTGTTTCTCATTGGCCCAGTCAATTACAAACCATTGCCGGGGAATTTAGACATGAATGTTCGGTAGGTCTGAGAAGCTTTGCGAAAGGCCTTATTGATAGTAAACAGCAGGTTATTTTAATGGGCGACTATAACGACGAACCATACTCCCACAGCCTGTTTAGAAATATGCACGCCACCAACGATCGGGCCTTGGTGCTTTCCCAACCTAATTATTGGCTTTATAACCCTTATTGGAAAACACTTTCTGCAAGGGTAGCGTTCTCTGTTGATGAGCAAAGACATGACTTCGGCACCTGTTACAGTAAAGCCGGAAACCGTAATACCTGGTCGGCTGTCGATCAGATTATCTTTTCCGGCGATTTTCTAAGCGTCGGGCCGTGGTATCTGGAAGAGTCCGCTACCGGCGTGGTTTTGACCGATAAAATACGCGCTGCCATAATGAACAATAAACACTGTTTTGACCACATGCCGGTAATCGGCTGCATCAGGAAAAAAGAGGCCCCGCATGTTTAAATTTAAAGAACTTATTAAAACGGGTATGGCGTCAGCCAGCGAGGTTGAGCAGAATCGTAAAAGCATCAATGAGGTTTTCTCTGCATTGAATAATGCATTAAAAGAACAGACTAAAGAAAGCATTACGATTCAAAAATTTATCATTAAACCTGGTGTTCTTTTTGATATGGCGAACATGGCGAGGGCTTACGCTATGGCAAAGGGGGAATTGGTAGAACCGACTATTTCGATAGAAAAATCTGCTGGAAAAGGGACATTGGATATATCGTTGAACGATAGCACTCATGAACCCATTGCCCGCTGGGAACAGCACCCCGATGGCTATCCCTTTACCATTGAGTTCTTAGGCGAACGCACGGACTGCTGGGATCAAGAATCTCTAGCCAATACGTTAGGAAAAATTGTGGCATCGGGGCAATTTTGGTTAAAGGTAAAAGAGCTGGAATCCAAGCAAGCAGAAAACGTTAAACCACCAGAGGATTCCAGACCACCCCAAAACGCCCAAAATACTCCTGATACTAAATAATCCTAACCGAAGCCTCGTATGGGTTTCAGGCGGCACCGCTAAGTCGATGTGCCGCCAGCCGCGAAAAGCGGCCAGATTGCCTTTATAAAGGCTTTACAGCCGCGTTCCGTTCCCTGCCCGACACCGTCACCGCATGAGTTTTTTCTAAACTGGATTAAAAGCCGCTTTCCCTTTGTTCCCCGACACTGACCGGAGTTTTCCAAACCGGGACAGCGTTATGTCACTCCACATTTTTAAATCCGGCACCCATACCGATATGCACGGCACTAAACTGCCGTTCACGCCAGCCGATTTAGCGGCCTGCGCCGCCGCCTATGATCCGGCGGTGCATGAAGCGCCGATGGTGATCGGCCATCCGCAAGCGGATGCGCCCGCCTATGGTTGGGTGGCCTCGCTTTCAACCACCGGCGGCGATCTGCTGGCTGAACCCAAACAGGTCGATCCGCAGTTCGCCGAACTGGTGGATGCCGGGCGCTATAAGAAAATCTCCGCCTCGTTCTATCTCCCTGATTCGCCGAATAACCCGAAGCCCGGCACGCTCTATCTGCGCCATGTCGGTTTTCTGGGCGCGCAGCCGCCATCGATTAAAGGGCTGCGACAGGTGGCGTTCGGCGAACGGGAACAAGGCGTGGTGGAGTTCGCCGATTGGGGAATGATGACCAGCGCCAGCCTGTTCGGTCGTCTGCGCGACTTCATTATCAGCAAGTTCGGTCTGGAAGAAGCCGACAACGTGTTGCCGTCATGGCAGTTGGACACGCTGCGCGATGAGGCGGCCCGCGACGACATCCCATCTCAATCCGGCCCGGCGTTTCAGGAGCCGGCCCCCGTAACATCCCAGGAGGAGTCCATTGTGACCAAAGAAGAAATTGACGCCATTCAGGCCGAAAACGCCCGGCTGAAAGCGGAGGCGGCGGCGCGGCTCGCCGATGACGCCAAACGTAAACAAGAGACTATTCACACCGGCAATGTGGCCTTTGCAGAGAGGCTGGTAAGCGACGGCAAGCTGATCCCGGCGGCGAAATCCGTGGTGGTTGCGCTACTGGATGAAGTGTCCAAAGGCGACGCGCCGGTTGAATTTGCCGAAGGCGAGGTGAAAAAACCGTTGGCCAGCGCTTTTAAAGAGTTGTTAGACGGCACCGCGCCGGTACTGAATTTTGCCGAGCATGCCACCAAAGAGCGCGTCACGCCAACTGACGCGCCGGTATCGGCTGAGTTTGCGGAGGCCGACCCTGAACGGCTGGCGCTCCACAAGAAAGCCACTGAACTGGCGATGAAAGAAGGCATCAGCTACGACGCCGCCGTCGCCCGCTGCCTGTAACGGCGTCTACCCGTAAGCGTAAAAGGAAAAATCATGTCTGACTATTTAAAAGGTAAACGCGTCGTCGACCCGGTGCTGACCAGCGTGGCGCGGGGTTACAAGAACGCCGCGTTTATCGGCGAAATTCTGTTCCCCATCGTGCAGGTGGAGAAAGAAGGCATCGTGGTGCCGCTGTTCGGCAAAGGCGCGTTTGTCGAGTATGACACCGCTCGGGCCGTGGGCGCGGAGAGCAACGTATTGCTGCGCGAGAAATCCAGCACCATGGATCTGGTGCTCAACGAGCACGATCTGGCTGCGCCGGTGGACTACCGCGAACAGGCGGAATCGTTGTTCAACGAAGAGGCTAAGGCTATCCGCCGCGCCACTAACGGCGTCAATTTGAAGCGTGAACTGTACGCCGCGCGGTTGGCGCAGGATCCGAAAGTTTATCTGGCCAAAGCGAAGCGATCCCTGGCGGCGGCGGAGCGCTGGGCAGGCGGCAAAGGTGAGCCGGTCGCCGTTATTGAGGCGGGCATTGAGGCTGTGCGTAATGCCACCGGGTTGCGTCCCAATGTGATGACGATGGGCGCCAGCGTGATGTCGGTATTGCGCTATCACCCGGCAATCCAGGCGCAAATCGGCGCCAACGAACGCAAGCGCATTACGCCGGAAATTTTGCAGGACATTTTCCAGATCCCGAAAGTCGTGATTGGCGAGCCGGTTGCCTCGGAATCGGAGAAGAAAGACACATCGGATATCTGGGCCGACAACTTGATGTTGCACTACGTTTCCCCGCCACAGCCGGGCGTCGACAGCGCGGACGAAAACGAGCCGTCGTTTGGCTACACCTTCCGTCGCAAAGGCATGCCGGTGGCCGACAAATATCCGGGCGTCGGCGGCAAGGTCTCTTATGCGCGCTTCACCGATATCTACAAAGTCGCGGTAGTCGGCGGCGATGCCGGATATCTCATTACCAACATCCTGAAATAACGGGGGCATCATGGCAGCAACACAGCAAACGATCCTCACCACTACGGTGGTGGCGCTCGCCGCATTAACGCAGCAGCGTTTTGTCGGGGCGGATAACGCCCCCTGTCAGGCGGGCGCTATCGCGCTGGGCGTCGCCGAGGTGGATGGCGCGGCGGGCGATTCGGTGCCGGTCAATGTGCTGGGCATTATCGCGGTGGAAGCCGGAGCGGCTGTTGCTCGCGGTAAATCAGTCCAGTCCGACGATAGCGCCCGCGCCATTCCGCTGGTTGACGCGGGGGTTTCCAACGGTATCGCGCTGGATGAAGCCACCGCCGAAGGCGACATCATCCGTATTTTGCGTGGGGTGTAACGATGTACTGCACACTGGCGGATGTCCTGGAGCTGGTGCCGGAAACGACGCTGATTCAACTGACGAATGAGAACCTCGCCTTTGACCATCCTGTCCCGGTCAATACCGATGTAGTGAACAGTGCCATCCGTTACGCCGATGAACTGATCGACACCCATCTGCGTGGGCGTTACACCCTGCCGCTGGCGGAGATCCCCACCGTTCTGCGCGATATCGCGGTCACGCTAACCCGCTACCGGCTGTATGCCCGTCGCCCGGAAGGCGCGATGCCCGATACGGTAAAAGATGACTGCAAAACGGCATTGCGCCAACTGGAGGGCATCCGCGATGCGAAGCTGACGCTGGGCCTGCCGTCCACCGGAACGGATGCGCCGGAGTCCGGCGAGTTTCGAGTCCGGGCGCGGCGGGCGACCTTTGGCGGCAACAGCGGCCTACTGGAGAAATACTGATGGACGTCAATCCGGTTATCGAGGCGGTGGTCGCCCGCCTGAAAGAAAAACTGCCCACGCTGTTGATTGAATATTTCCCGGAGAACCCCGCCGATTTCAGGCTGAATCACCCAGTGGGCGCGGTACTGGTGAGCTATCCCGGCTCCCGCTTCGGCAAGCCGGAAGATATCGGCGCGGTGATGCAATCCCATACCGTCACCCTCAATGCCACTGTGGTGTTTCGCCAGTTAAATGGGCGTCAGGGCGCGGTGGCGGTACTGGATATCGTACGCCGGGTGTTATGCGGCTATCAGCCCCCGAACTGTCGCCGCAAAATCTGGCTGGTGCGGGACGTGTTTCTCGGCAATGTCGGCGGGTTATGGCAGTACGCGCTGGATTTTGCCACCGAGTCCGTCCTGATTGAGGACACTGATTTACCCGATGGGCCATTCCTGACCATCGTCAACTATAAGGAAAGCGAATGATGAAATACCGTTATACCGGCCCGGCCAGCGGCGTGACGCTGGCCGACGGCACCGAGGTGCTGCTGTGGCCCGATAGTATCGTTGAGCTACCGGAGGCGCACGACTACGTCAAAACCCTGGTGGCGCTCAAGCACCTGCACGCCGAGCCTGACGTCACGGCTGTAGCGACCTCGCGCCGCAAAGCTGTCGCCACCGAGGATAAAACGGAGGTGAACAGTGGCAGCTAACTACTTACACGGCGTGGAAACCACCGAGGTGGAAAACGGCGCCCGCCCGGTGAAAACCGTCAAATCCGCAGTGATCGGCCTGATCGGCACCGCGCCAATGGGGCCGGTCAATGAGGTTACCTTGTGTCTGTCGGAAAAGGACGCGGCGCAGTTCAGCAGCCAATACAGCGGCTTTACCATCCCGCAGGCGCTGGATGCCATTTATGACCACGGCGCGGGAACGGTGCTGGTGATCAACGTGCTCGCCCCGGAAGTGCATAAAACCCAGGTCGATAATGCCAGCGTGACGTTTGCCGCCGCGACCGGCAAAGCGCAGTTGATTCATTGTGCGGTGGCTAATCTGGTATTGCGTCAGTCGGCGGAAACCACGCCTTATGTCGCTGATACGGATTACCAGCTCGATGCGCAAACCGGGGTTATCACCCGCCTGAACAACAATATCCCCACGGATGAGGCGGTGCTGGCCAGTTACGATTATGCCGATCCGACCAAGGTTACAGCGGCGGATATTATCGGCGCGGTCAACGCGGCGGGCAATCGCACCGGTATGAAGCTGCTGCACGATACCTATAACCAGTTCGGCTTCTTCGCCAAAATCCTCATTGCGCCGGTGTTCTGTACGCAGAACAGCGTCAGCGTGGAACTGATTGCGCTGGCGGATAAGCTGGATGCCATCACTTATGTCGACGCGCCCATCGGCACCACCTTCGCGCAGGTGCTGGCAGGTCGCGGGCCGACTGGCGCCATAAACTTCAATACCAGCTCCGACCGCGTGCGACTGTGTTATCCGCACGTCAAAGTGTACGACGCGCAAACCAACGCCGAACGGCTGGAGCCGCTCAGTCAACGAGCCGCAGGACTGCGGGCAAAGGTCGATCTGGAGAAAGGCTTCTGGTGGTCGTCATCCAATCAGGAACTGCTGGGTATCACCGGCGTGGAGCGCCAGCTATCGGCGATGATCGACGATCCGAACAGCGAAGTGAACCTGCTGAACGAGCAAGGCATCACCACCGTGTTCAACAGTTACGGATCCGGGTTGCGCCTGTGGGGCAATCGCTGCGCCGCATGGCCAACCGTCACCCATATGCGCAACTTTGAAAATGTGCGCCGCACCGGCGATGTGATCAACGAATCCATTCGCTACTTCAGCCAGCAATATATCGATATGCCGATCAGCCAGGCGCTGATTGATGCGCTGACCGAATCGGTCAATGCCTATGGCCGCAAACTGATCGGCGACGGCGCGTTGCTGGGCTTCAAATGCTGGTACGACCCGGCGCGCAACGAAGAGACCGAACTGGCGGCGGGCCACCTGCTGCTGAGCTACAAATACACGCCGCCGCCGCCGTTAGAGCGGCTGACGTTTGAGACGGAGATCACCTCCGAATATCTGGTTACGTTGGAGGGCAATAGCTGATGGCCGGGAAAATTGAAGTGAACCGTATCACCAACGCCAATATCTATATTGACGGGGTGAACCTGCTGGGGCGGGCGGAGGAAGTGAAGTTGCCGGACGTCAGCATGATTATGCAAGAGCATAAAGCGCTGGGCATGGTGGGTAAGGTCGAACTGCCCGCCGGATTCGACAAGCTGGAAGGCGAGATCAAGTGGAACTCGTTCTATCGGGATGCCATGCTCGGCGCAGCCAACCCCTATAAGACGCTGGCGTTGCAGTGCCGCTCCAGCGTCGAGCGCTACAGTTCTCAGGGGCGTATTGACGAGATCCCGCTGGTTACCTACCTGACCATTATGTTTAAGAAGAACCCGCTAGGCACCTTCAAACAGCATGAAAACGCCGAGTTCTCCAGCGGCTTCACCTGTTCCTATCTGAAACAGGTGCTGGATGGCGAGGAACTGCTAGAACTGGATTACCTGGCCAATATTTTCCGCGTCGGCGGAGTCGACCAGTTGACCGATTACCGCAGCAATATCGGCGGATAAACCGGCGTGTCTGCTGGTTCATTAGGGAGAGACGGCGATCTCTCCCTTTCTTTAAATCCCTTTAATAGTCGTATGCGTTCCCGCTTTTCATACTGTTCCTGAAATCTTACTTTCCCAGCTTATTTTTTCAAAAACAGGAGCACATGATGTCAGAACAATCCTTTCCGCTGTCTATTCCCTTTACCACCGCTGCCGGTATTCGCATTGACTCCCTCAATCTGCGCCGTTTGCAGGTCAAGGACCTGAAAGCGGTGCGCAAAATCAGTGATAACCCCGCCGACTGGGACGATCTGTTGATCGCCCGCGCCAGCGTTCTGCCGCCGGAAGATCTGGATAACATGGACCTGGCCGACTATCTGGCGTTGCAAAAACGATTTCAGCAACTTACCGGGGTGGCTGCATCATCCGAAAACCTTGATTCAGGCGCAGGGGCTGCTGGCGAGGTGGTTTCGGTTTCAACCGAGTGAGTTGAACGAACTGGATCTGGAGGAGTTTGAGTGCTGGCTGGAGACGGCCAGCACACAGATTAAGCGTGAGAACGGCGATAGCGATTGAGCAGTGCGCCAATACCGGCAAAAACGGCGGCTAACAGATAGATGGCGGGTTGCAGGATAAATATAGCCAGCACTAACGCGATTGATAGCACCGTTGCACCGCCGCCGATCATCAACACCCACGTCAGCGGTTCACTGCTGGCGTTAACGGTATAGATAACCAGTTGAACCAGCAGATAAAGATAAGCGCTGCCGACTGCTGTTATTAGCAATGCTTTGCATACTGCCAGCCCGTTTTCCATATCGTTATCCCCGTTCCACATAGTTAAAGGAAGAATACATCGTGGCCACTGAATTTTCCATAGGCGTGATCATCGGCGGTGCCATCTCCGGGGCGTTTCGCAGCGCGGTGACGGGAACCCGGCGCACGCTGGACTCGATTGGCGAAACTACCCGCCGTTTACAGGAAAGGCAAAACGGCCTGACGCGGGCAATGGAGCGCTATGGTCAGATTGGTTCCCGCGCCAGCCAGCGCATGAATAGCGACTTACAGCGAGTTGGCCGCACTATGGAACAGCTTCAGCGGCAGCAAAATCGCCTCGCTTCAGCCTCTGTCGTCAGCGACGCGGCGCGAGCCAACCGCATGTCGCTCTATGCCAAAGGTGCGGAAACCTATGCGGTGGTCAGAACGGTGGCCGCGCCGATTATTAGCTCGGTAAAACAATACGCCAGCTTTGAGTCGGGGCTACGGGATATTGCTGTGACGGGTGATCTGGATAAAACGCAAGAGCAGGCTATTGGGACAGCTATTCGACAGGCAGCACTGAAAGTCAACCAGACACAGGAAGGGCTGCTAGGCGGCGTCGGGCAGTTGGTTGCCGATGGGATGAACCCGGAAAAAGCATCGCAGTTTGCCGGACTGCTGGGGAAAACGGCAACAGCCACCAAAGCCGATATGACCGATCTGGCCAAAATGACCTTTGCCTTCAGCGATGCGCTCAAAATCACCGATGCCAAAGAGCTGGAACAAGCCTTCGGTATGGCGGCGACGGGGGCAAAGCTGGGTTCGTTTGAACTGAAGGATATGTCGAAAGCCTTGCCGGGGCTGGCGAAGGCCTTTGCGGCGCGAGGGATCACCGGCAAAGAAGCGGTCACGCAGATTGTCGCCAGTCTGGAAGTGGCGAAAGGCAGTGGCTCCGCCGAGGAAGCCGTAACCAATATGAGCAACTGGCTGGCGGCAATGGGCAGAGGCGATACCATTCAGAAATACGAAAAAGCAGGCGTGGACTACACGAAGTCGATGCAAAGCTATGTCGCCAGCGGTTTCTCGCAGTATGAAGCTTCGCTGATGATTGCAGATAACTTTATCAAAGGGAAAGGCGATGCGTTCCTAAAGCAATTCCAGGCGGCGGGCGCGCAAGGCGATGCGGACGCTCAGCAGAAATTGATGGAGTCATTTGGTCTGTCTGAGGTTTTTACCGATATTCAAACCGTTAATCACCTGCTGTCGATGCGCCAGGGCTGGGATAAATATCAGTCCAATAAGCAGGCGATGAATAGTCCTGCTGCGCAAAGTACATTAGATACCGACTTCGCTAAACAAAACGACACGCTGGAAGCTCGCTGGCGACAAACGCAGATTACCGTTAATGACGCGGCTATCGGTATCGGGCAATCGTTGCGTCCGGCGCTGATCTCGCTGGGTGAAGCCATTATCCCTTTGCTCGATCAGGCGGCTAAATGGATTGCCGCCAACCCGGAAATCGTCAAAGGCGTGGTGACGGCCGCTGCCGGGTTACTGGCGTTTAAAGCCGCCTCCATCGGCACCAAGCTAGCGCTGAATCTGCTGTTATCCCCGGTGGTTGATTTGTGGAAAGGAGCGGTGCTTCTGCGCTCAAAATGGCTGTTGCTCCGTGAGTCGTTTGGAGCCGGAGGCCGCGTACGGCAATGGCTGGGAATATTTACCCGACTAGGAAGCGGCGCATTGTCGCTGGGCCGTCTACTCGGCAGCGGCCTGATGAGCGGTCTACGCCTGGCGGGCAACGGTCTGGCATGGTTGGGCCGGGGAGCAGCGCTACTGGGGCGTTTACTGGGCGGCACATTATTGCGCGGCATCACCCTCGTCGGTCGCGCTGTGCTGATACTGGGTCGGGCGTTAATGCTGAATCCCATCGGCCTGCTAATCACCGGCATCGCCGTGGGCGCATACCTGATTTACCGCTACTGGGGGCCGATCGGTAACTGGTTCCGGGCGCGCTGGAACGATATCCGCACCGCCTTTAGCGGCGGTATCGGCGGCGTGTCCCGCTTGATCATGAACTGGTCGCCGCTGGGACTGTTTTATAAAGTTTTCGCCGGGGTGATGAAATATTTCGGTATTGATCTGCCGAATAAATTCACCGAGTTCGGCGGCAATATTATCAGCGGATTGGTTAACGGTATCCGTAATCAATGGCAAGCCGCCAAAGCCAGCGTGTCTGAATTGGGCGGTAATATTTCCGGCTGGTTTGCCGACAAGCTCGGTATCCATTCGCCCAGCCGCGTGTTTATGGGATTCGGCGATAATATTGTACAAGGGGCCACCATCGGTATTAGCCGTACCACACCGCAGGCGGCACAGGCAGGATTGCAATTGGCGCGGGCGCTGATTCCCACTGTGCCTAAAATCAATTTGCCAGCACTACCGCCATTACCTTCGTTGCGTGCAAGACCGGCAGCGAAAGCCTCACCGGAAGTCCCGGAGTTGCCCACAGGAACGGAAAATACGGCTGTCGGCCGTCGTGCTGGCCGTCAGGCAGGCAATACCAGCGGCAGTATTCGGGTGACGTTTTCGCCCAACATTTATATGGATGGTAAAAGATCCGCTTCAACGCCGGAAATCGCCAGCGCATTGAATCTCAGTCTGCACGAATTGGAAAAAATGCTGGAGCGCATCATGACGCAACAACAACGCCGGGGGTATGCCTGATGTTTGCCGTTCTCGGAGATATTGAGTTTGAGTTAATCACCTATTGGGACGGCTTCGAGTCCACCTTTGGCGTCGATTATGCCGAACATAGCCGTATTGAAGGTAAACCGGGCTTACAGTTTATCGGTGAGCAACTGGATGAGTTCCGCATTAGCCTGGTATTCCACAGCATGTACTGTACGCCGGATAGCGAACTGGCCCGACTGCGTCGCGCCATGCAGGCGCATCAGGCGCTGGCGCTGGTATTCGGCAACGGCGACTATCGCGGCTGGTTCGTGGTTACCGCGGTGACGGCCAGCAGCCAGCAGACGGATGCGTCCGGCAATGTGATGGCTATGACGGCGGAAGTCACATTGCGCGAATATACCGGCGATCCGAAAAGCTCGCTGGTTCCCCCCGCGATTAAAAGCACCGTTCCGGATAGCGGCGTTGTCACTGGCGCGGTGACCAAACCCAGCGGACTGGCGCAGTCGGTGCGCGATGCCGTGAGTAACGCCAAAAAAGCCCAGTCGGCACTGCAAACTGCCTCCAGTACGGTGCGCATGGTGCAAAAAATGGCGTCCAACCCGGCGATTGCGCTGACCCTCGTTCCCGGTCTGTTAACGCACATCAGCGGCGTTGCCACGCCATTAGCTGCGTCGGTTCCCGCGCTGAGCGCCATCACCGCAACCTTCCCTGATGCTATTCGCGTCGCCAGAGCAACCGGTCAGGCAACCGACTTTGTTAACGCGGCGCGTGATTCCCTGGCGAACGTCGACAGCCGCAATATTGCCAGCGCATTGAACAGCGTTTCCGGCCAGTTCAGTTCTGCTGGCACCTTACTTACCAACGTTTCACCAACGCTGAGCCAGATAACGGCGGCGATTGCCACGCGGAGGGTGTGATGTATATCGAGCATGTAACTAAAATGGGCGAGCGCTGGGATCTGCTGGCCAACCATTATTACGGCGACCCATTAGGGTATGAGCGGATTATCGCCTCCAATCCGCATGTCGCCATCACGCCGGTGTTGCCTTCCGGTATCGTGCTGCTGATCCCGCTGATTGCAGCGGATGAGGCGGTGACTGCCGAGGAGATCGCGCCGTGGCTACGTTAATTCAGCAGGCTAATCCTTCTTCGGGTATTTCCGGGGTGCTTCAGCCGATCTTTTCTCTGTGGTATCTGCAACAGGATATCACTAACGATATCGCGCCCTATGTTACTCGCGTCAGCTATAGCGACAATATCAAGTCGGAATCGGACACCATCGACGTCGAACTGGAGGATGCCGACGGTCGCTGGCTGGATAAATGGTATCCGGGCAAAGGCGATACGTTGACGCTGAAGCTGGGCTACAGCGGAGAAAAACTGCTGTCCTGCGGTACCTTCTCTATCGATGAAATCGAAGTCGGTGGGCCGCCGTCAACGGTATCGATTCGCGGCGTGGCCGCGTCGGTGAACTCGGCGTTACGCACTAAATCCAGCCGGGGTTTTGAAAACACCACGTTGGCCGCTATCGCCAGTCGCATTGCCAAAAAGCACGACCTGAAACTGGTCGGCGGTATCGAGCCGGTAAAGATTGATCGCGTCACCCAATATGCCGAAACCGACGTCGGCTTTCTGAAGCGGCTGGCCAGCGAATACGGCTATGCGGTCAAGGTGGTCAGCGATCAACTGGTATTCTCGCATCTGGCCACGCTGCGCCAGCTCGCTCCCATCAGGCAACTGACGCCGCAGGATGTGGCCCGCTATTCGCTGCGCGATACCATCAACCGCGTGTACAAGTCGGCAAAGGTCAAGCATCAGAAAGCCAGCGATAAGAAACTGGTGGTGTATGAGGCGGACGGCAGTACGACGACCACGACGAAAAGCGGCGGCAAGGCCACCAGTGCGGATACGCTGAAGCTTAACAGCCGCGCAGCGGACAAAGACAGCGCGCAGCTTAAAGCCGATGCGGCGCTGGATGGGCATAACGAGTACCAGCAGACCGGCTCAATAAGCCTGATGGGTACGCCGCAGCTCATCGCCGGCAACAAAATCGAGTTGGTGAAATTCGGCCAACTGTCGGGTCACTGGCTGATCACCTCCGCCCGGCATTCGTTTGACCGCAGCAGCGGTTATATCACTGAGATAGAGATTGCACGCGGCCCGGTCACCACTGGCAAATCGACGCGCAGTAAAACGCAGAAATTAACGGTGTATAAGCCGGACGGCACCACTGAAACCGTCACCAGGGAAAAGAAAAAATGAGCGTATCCCGCCAGGTCGGCACCGTCAGCGCCATTGACCCAAAAAACGTCCGCGCCCGCGTTCGTCTGCCAGAATGCGATAACCTGCGCACCAACTGGCTGGACGTACTGCAACACAATACCCAAAACAACAAGGACTACTGGTTGCCCGACGTCGGCGAGCAGGTTGTCGTGCTGCTGGACGCCAATGGCGAAGACGGCGTGATCCTGGGCGCGGTCTATTCCAGCGTCGATACGCCGCCCATCAATAACCCGGACGCACGCGGCGTGACCTATGCGGACAGCGCGGCGTTTTACTACGACCGCCTAACCCACACGCTGACGATTAACGGCGGTATCGAGCATATTGTGATTACCTGCGGCGCGGACGTGACGGTGAAAACGCAAAAAGCTGTTATTGACGCACCGGAAACGGAAGTGACGGGCAATCTGCTGGTGAAAGGCAAATTCACCTATCAGGGCGGTATGGCGGGATCCGGCGGTGATGGCGCGGCGGCGATTATTCAAGGGAATGTCAGCGTTGAGGGCGATATCGATGCCGGTGGTAAGATCATGGACAAGGGCGGCAACTCGAATCATCATACTCACTGAATATTATCTACTTTTCAGGTGAGCATATGCCGTCTTTTTCTCAGCGGATGGGAATCCGCCCGATGCAGAAAGCGATTCAGCGTGAGTCGATGGATGATGAGTTGCGAATTAGTTTGTGGAATATAACTGAAATACTGATTTGGCAACAATGGAATGATGATTACGATGACTACTACGGAACGGTTCCTGAATCAAATGAAAGGATTACACATATAATCAGAGGGTTGTGGTTCAATTATTTCAAGGAACCTGTCGATACAATGCCGCCTTTTCATTTCGACTATACGACAAATGAATTAAATGCCCATCAATTTATAAAAAAATACCTTTTCAGCGCTGACTGGTGGCAAGTGTACGATTTTATAGAGGTATTATTCCTAATAATTCAAGATAAAGAAAAAGTTAAAAAACTTATTGTCGCTATGAATATCGCTCTTGAGAGAGAAAATTCGGCGTACCGTATTGTCGACGGGAAGGTACTTGAGACTACTGATGAAAAAGAGATTACTTCTATCGAAGATGCAATAGGACATGGAACAATATCAGTAAAAGCGCATCTTCAACGAGCCTTAGAACTCCTCTCCGACCGTAAACAGCCCGACTACCGTAACTCCATCAAAGAGTCTATCTCCGCCGTTGAGTCAGTATGCAATGCTATTTCTGGCGATGCGAAAGGTACGCTGGGTAAAGGTCTAAAACAAATTGAAACCGCTATCAGCCTGCATCCCAGCCTAAAAAATGCATTTTCAAGTCTGTACGGCTATACCAGCGATAGTGGCGGTATTCGCCATGCTTTTATTGATGGCGATGTCTCACCTTCTTTTGCCGACGCCAAATTTATGCTGGTTGCCTGTAGCGCCTTCTGCAATTTTTTGTGGACGAAGATGGCGGAAAATGGGCGCTAATTCCTGGATTCTCCTTTTTAACTCCCTTTAATATCGGCCAATCCTTCCGGGGGCGATACTGCCCCCCATGAATACTCACTCTGTTTTCTGGCAACCGGCCCTGCAACGCCCCGGCGAACTCGTCGAGGGGGTCGCCGATATCACGCAGGCCATCCACATCATTCTGCGCACGCCGCGCGGCAGCGATCCCCATCGTCCCGAATTCGGCAGCAATTTGCATCGCTACATCGACTATCCCATCGACCGGGCCGTTCCGCATGTGGTGCGTGAAGCGGTTGAGGCCATCAAACGCTGGGAGCCGCGTTGCAAATTACTGGCGGTCAAACCGCTTATCAGCGGCGAGCAGATGACGCTGCGCGTGAGCTGGGAAACCACCAGCGGCGTATTGCAGGCTACGGAGGTGTTATGGCGGTAACTGAAGAACCGATCTTTATTGCGCGTGACGCCGAGGCGATCACCGCCGAGATGATCGCCAAATATGAAGCCGATAGCGGAAAAACGCTCTATCCGGCGCAGGCGGAGCGCTTACTGATCGACCTGATCGCCTACCGGGAAATGCTGCTGCGCAGCGGCATTCAGGAAGCGGCGAAACAGAACCTGGTGCGCTATGCCCGCGCGCCGATGCTCGATTACCTCGGAGAACTGGTCGGCACTTACCGGCTGGCGGCTCAGGCGGCGCAAACCACGCTGCTTTTCAGCATTGAAGCCGCACTACTGACGGATACGCTGATTCCGGCCGGAACGCGCGTCAGCGCTTCAGACAGCATTGTGTTTGCTACCGATGGCGACGTGCTGATGAACGCGGGAGCGCTGAGTGCGACCATTAGCGCCACCTGTACGCAAACCGGCACCGCCGGGAATAACTGGCAACCGGCGCAGGTCAGCACCCTGCTGGATGATATTGCCGATGTCGATTTCACGGTGATCAACACCGTCGCCAGTTCCGGCGGCGCGGAAGAAGAAAGCGACGATCGGCTACGGGAACGCATTCAACTGGCGCCGGAGTCCTTCAGCACCGCGGGTTCAAGGTTGGCGTATCGCTATCATGCGCTGAGCGCGCACCCGGATATTGTCGATGTGGCGGTGGTCAGGGCTGAACCGGGCATCGTTCATCTCTATCCGCTGCTGTCTGGCGGGTTGCCCGATACCGCGCTGCTGGCGCAGGTGGAAAGCGTCTGTTCGGATGAGAAAGTGCGACCGCTGACCGATACGGTCGCCGCCAAAGCCCCCGTTCCGGTGGAGTATAGGCTCCATGCCCGGCTGACGCTTAAACGCAATGTTCAGACATTGCCTGTCAAACAGGAAGCGGAACGGGTAGCCGCCGACTGGGCGGAAAACCGCCGCGCAACGCTGGGACAGGATATCGTCCCCAGCCAGATTATCGCCGCGCTATCGCTCGATGGCGTCTATAGCGTCGAGATGTTATCCCCCGGATTAACGGTGCTGGAAGACTGGCAACTCGCCGTTTGTACCGGCGTCACCGTCACCATTGCCGGAGTCGCCGATGAGTGACGTGCTGCTTCCTCCTCCGCTGGCCGCCGACGTCAGCTTCCGGTCGCTGGCGTCGCTCATCGACCGCTTTGACGCGCTGAAGCTGGAAGCGCTGATGGTCTATCTGGTCGATATCGTCGACAGCAGCGCGCTGGATTCGCTGGCCGAACAGTTCTCGCTGACCGAAGACGGCTGGCAACTGGCGGAGTCCGAAGATGCGCGCCGGGCCATGATTAAATCGGCCATTGAGATGCACCGTTATAAAGGTACGCCGTGGGCGGTACGCGAGGTGATCCGTAGCCTGGGGTTCGGCGAAGTCGAACTGATCGAGCATATCGGACGGCTCAACTACGACGGCGTCCGCAGTTACAACGGCCATATGGTCTATGGCGATAAAACCCAATGGCCGGTCTACCGAGTGTTGCTGCAACAGCCCATCACCAACGATCAGGCGCAGATACTGCGCAATACCCTTGAGATGATCGCCCCCGCACGATGCCAGTTGGCCAGTCTGGAATATTGGGGCGTCCCTATTCGCTACAACGAAACCGCATCGTATGACGGTAACTATAACCACGGGAGTGCATAAGTATGGCGAACTTGCCGGAAAAACAGGAATGGATTGACGGTATCTACCAACTGGAGACCTCAGACCCGGTAGTCGGCGGCCCCGGCGGCGTATCCAACCGACAGGCGGAACAACTGGCTGACCGTACCGCCTATCTGAAGAAGGAAGTGGAAAGTACCGGAGAAAACCTGCAATCGCATATTAAAGCCGCCGATCCGCATACGCAGTACGCGCCGAAAGCCAGCCCTGCATTAACGGGAACGCCGACTGCGCCGACTGCGGCAGCGGGCGTCAATAATGCGCAGATCGCCACCACGGCCTATGTGATGGCCGCGATAGCCGCATTGGTTAATGGCTCGCCGGGGGCGCTGGATACGCTAAAAGAATTGGCCGCCGCGCTGGGAGATGATCCGAATTTCAGTTCCACCGTGCTGAATAAGCTGGCGGAAAAGCTGGATAAAGCGCAAAACGGCGCGGATATTCCCGACAAAGCCAAATTTATGGCGAATGTCGGGTTAAAATCCGCTGCTACGCGTGCAGTTGGCTCTGCGGCCAGCGATATTCCCGATATCGCTATCGGCGATGGGCGCTATTTAGGGAAAACCGCCACGGCGGCAGCGGCCACTAAATTAGCCGCCGCGAGAAAAATCGCCGGCGTGACGTTTGATGGCACGGCGGATATTGCGCTGACGCCTGCTAACCTCGGCGCTCTGCCCATTGCGGGTGGCACGTTGACCGGTAGTTTGATTTCAACCGTGGCTGATGCGTTGCGCAGCATCAACGGCGGGTATGGCGTGATTCAGCGTAATGACGGCGCAGATTTTTATATTCTGCTGACCAACAAGGACGCCGCCAGCGGCTCCTGGAACAGTCTTCGCCCCTTTAGAATTAATCTGGCCACCGGAAATATTGATTTCGGCCATACGGCCAATGCCGTCGAACTTCAGGAAAAAGGCCAGCGCGTCTACAGCCCCAATAATAAACCCTCAGCGGCGGATATCGGCGCGTTGCCTGCTGGTGGGACGGCGGCAGCGGCCACCAAATTATCCATGGCCCGGAAAATCGCCGGCGTGGCGTTCGATGGTACGGCGGATATCGCGCTGACCCCGGCTAATGTCGGAGCGTTGCCTGTGGCGGGAACGGCAGCGGCGGCGACCAAGTTGGCCGCCGCGCGGACTATCAACGGTGTAGCGTTTGACGGCACGCAAAATATTTCTCTGACGCCGGCTAATATCGGTGCATTACCCGCGTCGGGAGGAACTATTACCGGTACCGTTATTTTTCGTGGTTTAGTCGAGTCCAGAGGAAATGGAATCGAACTTTATCACAACACGCCGTTTATCGATTTTCATTTTGGTAATGATGAAAGTAGCGATTATACATCGCGTATTATTGAATCTGCGAAAGGTGCCCTATCCGCACTTGCCAGTTTAAACGTTAGCGGCACACTGTCTGAAGCGGGGAAACGCGTTTACAGCCCGAATAATAAACCTACGGCAGCAGATGTGGGCGCGTTACCTACTGCCGGTACAGCGACGGCGGCCACCAAGCTGGCTACGGCTCGAAAAATCAACGGCGTTGCGTTCGATGGCACAAAAGATATTGATGTCGGGGCGGGACTGGGATTAAAACTGGTTGCGTTGTTACAGACGTCAGTCCATCGATTAGATGAGGTATCATTTAAGGCGATCGATGCGTCTACGTTGGAGGCTACATTCTCTTTTAATTCTCGAGGCCGTTTTATTGAGACAGGCGAAACGAAATTGTTGCTGCTCGATCAAGCCGCCACATCGTCACGTTATCAACCGGTGGGAAAATTTGTGGTTACGTCAGTAACTGCGCCGGCGAGCGACACAAAAGATACGACAATTAGAATTAGTTATCCGTCGCACGGTATAGCCACAGGAGCAGAAAAAACATTTCGCCTGGGCGGTTTCATTTATAGAGAAGTTGGTTGCTCTTTTGATGGACACATTAGTACAAATGCCAGTTTTACGTATGCGTATCTTATGACGCTTACTAATGCGTTATCCTCTAAAAATGTACCTATTATGACGTCAACGGGTAGCAACGAATACGCTTATAATAATACTTATGGCACCCGAACATTAGCCGTTGATAACCATGCGATGGTAATCAATGCTGAGCAGGTTGCTACTAAGACCATTAATTTCAATGTGGTAGATAATAATACCAACGAATCGTTGAAGTCGGATATGGTCACTATCATGGTATACGACATTTAACATAGCGGCTCTCATAAGAGAGCCTGTGTATGTTAATCAAGCTCTTTAAACACTTTTGATAAATTTATCTTTTTGTACGGGTGCGTGATGATATCGCCGTGCTTAATTTTTTCCTCCAGCCGATCAATAAAAACATGGATGTCATGGTTTGCATCGGTGGGAAGGTCGGCAGGCTTGTAGTCCCACCAGTTGAGATCCAGCAATTGATGAATGACATTTTCGTCAAATCTGAATCGGATAATTCTTGCAGGTACACCGGCGACAATCGCGTAAGGGGGGACGTCTTTGGTCACAACCGCGTTAGCGCCGATAACGGCTCCATTACCAATCGTTATGCCGCCCTTGAGTACGACGTTGCCGCCAATCCAAACATCGTGACCGATACTGGGAAGCGGCAAGTTTTGGTTGAAGCACTCCCGGTGCCGCATACCGGAGAGTCTGGCAAAATCATCATGGTATGTTATCGGGTTGGTCGTGAATCTGTCGGTGGGGTGCTGAGTTCCCATAAACGTAACGCCCTGGGCAATACTACAGTATCTCCCTATGCGCATTTCATTAGGCAACCAGCAGTCTGCATAGGAATATGCCCCCACTGAGCAAAAGCCTCTACGCGGCATCGTGGCAAAATTTTCGGCGAAAATATCACATGTGACAGTGAAGGTTTTCCCTTTCTTGAACCACCAAGGCTTCCACTGTTTGTACACGCCTTTTATTTTCAGTGTGTGTTCCAGAAAGATATTCTCTGCAACGCAGAACTCTTCATGACGCGCGGTCCATCTGAAGCTGAGCGGATAATCCATTTTCCCTTCGCTTACCCCTAGAGTAGCTGTGCATGTAAGTTTATCGTAATGATATCGTCAGCTTTTTGACTTTCTTTAAATTGCTTGATGGAACAGTGAAATCGATCACAAGGGAATGAATGAGAGGGGATTATTGCTGGGTAAGATCAAACCTCAAGGCGCGGATACCGAACTAACAATGACGAGCGTCAGGACCGGTTCATAAACCGAACCAGCCCCGCTAACAATCAACTCAAATTCAGTCACGGCGGCAGTACGATTAAAAAATCACTACGCGGCAGGCTTATGGCCTCGATCTCTGATTACTCTGGATATCGGGCATCCGTTAGTATCGTAATATCGACTGGGCCAGATCTCCGATGGGGGAATGCCAAGCGCATTGGCGATCAACAATTCGCCTTTAGGCCAGGGCCGCAAAAGCGCGTTTGCCAAAGTGGAAGAACTTAATCCCGCCGCCCGCGAAACGGCGGCAAGCGTGGTTCCTTTCTTACGTAAAGCGGCGATGATGTCGGCCGGATGCCAGTCGTTGTGCTGTATAGTCATATTCACTGCTCCCCTTCCTGGTGGCGATTCAGACAGGGTTTGCAGTACCGGCATGTGACCACCCGGCGCGGATTTCTCCGCCCCTGCCTGAACCGCCATTGAGGCGAGCACAGGCGCATCAGTTGAATGATTCACTGATGGGTCACAGTTCGGGGCTGCAAATCCCCGGCTCTGGATTTTGCCAGAGCAGTAATACGGTAAAGGGTTGAGGTGAAAAAGTGAAATTGTTTCTCATATACTGCAAAATTTTTCGCCGCCATTTATCTCACAGGTCACGACGCATTTATCGCGCGCGGCATCAAGCGGGTAATCGGAAATACCGCGACCCGCGATTGAAAAAAGCGGAACTAAACCATTTCGATAAAAGTTCAGGCAATCGCGCGCATATGGGGAATAGAATTATAGGCGCGCGAAAAACCTCCGCTATGGACGGATCAAATCGTCGCCGTAGCCAATCCATTTATATGTAGTCAGCGCTTCCAAGCCCATCGGGCCGCGCGCATGCAATTTTTGCGTACTGACGGCGACTTCCGCGCCCAGGCCGAATTGTCCGCCGTCGGTAAAACGGGTGCTGGCATTCACATAAACCGCCGAAGAATCCACCGCGCGGACAAAGCGTTCCGCGTTGCTCAGAGAACGCGTCAGAATCGCGTCAGAATGCTGCGTGCCATGTTCGCGGATATGCGCCACCGCCGCTTCCAAATCGCTCACCAGCGTGACGTTAAGGTCGTTTGACAGCCACTCATCGTCATAGTCGTCCGCTTCCACCGGCACGACCCGCGCCGGCCCCTCGGCCAAATAGGGAATGGCCGACGCGCCGGCATGTAAAGTGACGCCGGCCGCCGCCATTTTTTGGCTCAGCTGAGGCAGGAAGTCAGGCGCAATATTTTCATTAACCAGCAGGGTTTCCAGGCTGTTGCAGGCGCTGGGACGCTGTACCTTGGCGCTTTCTATCACCGTCAGCGCTTTATCGAAATCGATGCTTTCGTCCGCATAGATGTGGCATACCCCAATCCCGCCGGTAATGACCGGGATGGTCGACTGTTCGCGGCACAGGCGATGCAAGCCGGCTCCGCCGCGCGGAATCAGCATGTCGACGTAGCGATCCAGCTTCAGCAGTTGGCTAACCAGTTCGCGGTCGGGGCTTTCGATCGCCTGCACCGCTGATTCCGGCAAGCCGCACTGCGCCAGCGCCTGTTGAATCACCTTTACCGTCGCCGCGTTGGTGCGATAGGTCTCCTTCCCGCCGCGCAGGATCACCGCATTGCCGGTTTTCAGGCACAGCGAGGCGACATCGATGGTCACGTTGGGACGCGCTTCGTAAATCACCCCGACAACGCCGAGCGGCACGCGCCGACGTTCCAGCTTCAGGCCGCTGTCCAGTATACGGCCGTCGATCACCAGCCCCACCGGATCAGCCAAGCGGCACACCTGACGCACATCGTCGGCAATGGCCGCCAGCCGCTCCTGGGTCAGCAACAGCCTGTCGAGCAGCGCGTCGCTCATGCCGTCGCGTCGCGCCTGCGCCACGTCCTGCGCGTTGGCCGCCAGAATCCGCGCGCTTTCCGACTGCAGTAAATCGGCGATCGTCGCCAACGCGCGATCTTTCTCGGCGGTACTGAGTACCGACAGTTGATAAGAGGCCGCTTTCGCCGCTTTGCCCATTTGTTCAAGCATCGCGTACTCCTTAATTAATAATCATATCGTCTCGATGGACCGCCACCGGACCGTATTCGTAGCCGAGAATATCGGCAATCTGCTGGGAATGGTGTCCGGCGATCATGCGCAGCGCATCGCTGTTGTAGCGGGTGACCGCATGGGCCAAATCCCGTCCGGCCAGGCTGCGGATGCGAACCACCTCGCCGCGGGAGAAATCCCCCGTTATCTGGCGGATCCCTTTCGGCAATAACGAACTGCCGCGCTCAAGGATCGCCGACAGCGCGCCATCGTCCACCATGATTTCGCCGGCCGGCGGCGCGCCGAAAATCCAGCGCTTCCGCTTCTCCAACGGCGCTTCCAGCGCATGAAAACGCGTACCGACGGAGACATCCGCGATAACATCGCCAATCACGCCCGGTTTGTTGCCCGCGGCGATAACCACATCGATGCCGGCCCGGCAGGCGACATCGGCCGCCTGAAGCTTGGTCGACATGCCGCCGGTGCCCAATCCGGATACGCTGTCGCCCGCCACGCTGCGCAGCGTATCGTTGATGCCGGTCACTTCGCGAATCAGCTCGGCATCCGGGTTCTTACGCGGGTCGGCGGTAAACAGCCCGGCCTGATCGGTCAGCAATAAAAGCTTATCCGCATCGGCCAGGATGGCCGCCAGCGCGGAGAGGTTATCGTTATCGCCGACCTTGATTTCCAGCGTCGCCACCGCGTCATTTTCATTAATAACCGGGACGATATGGTTATCCAGCAGCGCCCGCATGGTGTCGCGCGCGTTGAGAAAACGTTCGCGATCTTCCAGATCGGCGCGCGTCAGCAACATCTGTCCGATATGAATGCCGTAGATGGAAAACAGCTGTTCCCATAGCTGAATCAACCGGCTTTGCCCTACCGCCGCCAGCAGCTGTTTGGAGGCGATGGTTGCCGGCAGTTCCGGGTAGCCCAGGTGTTCGCGTCCGGCGGCTATCGCCCCGGAGGTGACGATAACGATGCGGTGCCCCGCCGCATGCTGCTGCGCGCACTGGCGCACCAGTTCAACAATATGGGCACGATTCAGGCGGCGTGAACCGCCGGTCAGCACGCTGGTGCCAAGTTTCACGACCAAAGTTTGGCTAGCGCTCATAATTTTTCTGCCGTTGAAATTATCAAAAAGAATAAATAAGAAAAACGTTGTAACAGGCCGGGCGCATTATGCCAACAGGCACAACGCGAAAACCCGCGAATAAATCGGGGATCAGACGGGGAGCATCACGGTCGTGCGGTTAATGAACAGACCGGATCCAGAGATTGCAGGAGGGTTTCCAAACGGGTATGAAAGGCTTCTTTTGTGCTTTCCAACTTATCCATCACGGCCTTATCTTTAATTTTCTCTTCGCGCCAGTTACCGCTTTTATCAAATAAACCAAAACGATAGTCGTAGACAAAGGTTTGCTCCTGCGCTTCGAGATCCAGCCACCAACCCCAGAATTCGCGTTTTTCCGGGGCGGGTTTGACATTGACGCAAACGGCCAGGCAATCGAAGAAAAAATGGTCGTACTCACACTGCGCTTCGCGTATATATGGCCCCAGAGAAGCAAAGTTTTTCATGAGTCTGCTTTTCGTATGTCCACTCGGTAGCATCATTCGGCAATCTCCTTGGTTTGAACACCCTTTTTAGCAGAGTATGATAATTTATCAATCAACTAAGCTAAATTTTGGCCTAACCAACGGGTGATTTGCTGTAACGCCTGATGGAAGTTCTGATAAACCGGCGAAAAATTAACCGGCAGCAGTTTTCCCTGCTGTGAGGAGTTGACGATCAGCGCCGCCTCTTCTTTCGGACAGACCAGGTCGTTATCCCAATATCCGGCCAGCATCGGCGTCGGGCAACGCCGTCCCAGCAACCCTTGCGTTTTTAGCGAATAACGGCTCAGCTCGATTTTCAGCGCCTCGTCGGTAGAAAACGGCATCCCCAGACGGCTCGCCAGCACATCCATAAACATCCCCGGCACCTGCCGCTGGCGCTCCGCGTCGCACAACAGGTGATGCACCACCGGGCCAAGGCAGGCGACGCCGCGCAAACGCTGAGACTCCAGATACGCCAGACGCACGGCGATATTGGCGCCGAAGCGGAAGCCAAACGCCCCGACGCGGCAATGATCCACCCACGGCACGTCCGGCAAAGCCCGCAAAACCTGCTGATGCAGGAAGCTGGAGTCCTGATGCAGTTTCCAGCGCGAGGAGAAGCCGACCGACGGCACATCAATGGTCAGCATCGCCATCCCGGCCGGCGCCATGTAATCGCGGAACAGGCGGTAGTAATCGCTTTGCAGCATTTCCAGGCTGCCGCACATCAGGATGGTCGGGAAAGGCGCCTCGCCTTCCGGCGGCAGATGCAGAAACCCGGTCAGCGAACCGCCGCCTTCGATCGGGAAGGTCAGCTCTTTCAACCCGTAGGGAAGATATTTCGCGGCCTCTTCATAAGCGCGGTTGGCCAGCGTCTGAGCCTGTTCGGCCAGCTCATCGCCCTTAATATGGGGATACGCCGCGATGCTATACAAATTCGCGGCGTTCAGCCAATAGCGGCCGTTCTGTTCGGCCTCGCCGTCGTCCGTCACTCGCTGCTGCCAGCCGGCGCCCTGCTTAACCCATTCATAAATCCAGTTGCCGCTGCGGTAGCCGATAACCGTATCCAAAAATCGATCGGCGCTCCTTTCCGCCTTGCTGACGGCGATGCGCGCCAGCACATCTTCGATATCCCAGGGATCGACGCCGCGCCAGATCCACATCAGCCGGTTCAAGATGCGGTACCAGCTACCGGTGTTCTCCCCCTCCAGCGCGGAGTGGATCCTTAACGCATCCCGGTCGCGGCACGCGCGTTTGACCAGCGTCGAGGTTTCAGGATGTTTAAAAGATGGCTTGAACAGGGTTTCGGACAGGTTAGCTTGCGCCACAGTGGTCTCCCTTTATGTCAGCGACACTAAACTCAGCCCTGAGTGTAGCGAACTCATCCCGGTGAAGACAAACGGCAGCGCGCACAAATCGCGTCAAAGGCGCACAATCAGCCCGACGCGTTCATAAATGAGGGGGAATACGAGCCAAGAGGGAGGGCGCCGATCGGCATCAACGCCCGGTATCGCCGGGCGTTGGGCAAACAGCAGATAAAACGACTGACGACTATCAGCGGTCGGATAACGGCGGAACGAATACCACGCCCATATCCCACGGCTGTTCGATCCAGGTATGCTGAGGGATATCGACGATATAGTCGTCAACCAGCGGTTTGCCGGCCGGTTTAGCGAAAATCGTGACGAAATGCGCTTTGGGATACATATCGCGGATCGCTTTCGCCGTTCCGCCGGTATCGACCAAATCGTCTACGACGATAAAGCCTTCGCCATCGCCCTCGGCGCGCTTGAGCACTTTCATTTCACGCTGGTTATCGTGGTCATAGCTAGAGATGCAAACCGTATCCACGTGACGGATACCCAGTTCGCGCGCCAGCAGCGCGCCGGGAACCAGACCGCCGCGGCTAACGGCGATAATGCCTTTCCATTGTTCGGCAGGCAGTAAGCGCTGTGCCAGTTTGCGGGCATGAATTTGCAACATATCCCAGGTTACGACGTACTTTTCGCTCATAAAATATATCCCAGCCGAATAGAAATGGCTTACGTTGAGTCTGAGGGGAAAAAAGGTTGCGCGGGATTATAGATATCCAACGACATAAAAACCAGCGTTTCTCCGCGTTATCACCGCGTTTACTCCGCCTATGCGCAGTCTAAACAAAAATTTGGCGATAGCTAAGTACAAAAAGAGATTGGACGCTTCCGGCGGAAAAATATATTAAAAGGAAAACGAACCCACCGGAGACAACCATGAGCGAACTCTATGTTTTAGTCCAGGAGCAGCTTGGCGCGATCGGCGCGGCGTTAGCCATTGGGCTGGCCGCATGGTTTTACGGCGAACTGGTTTATGACGGATTGACCGCCGGTTTCAAAACGCGGTGGAAAAACACGGAAACGCTGCGGGGGAAAGTCGTACGCCGCCGCCATCTTCCCGCGCAAAAAACGCTTACGCTGATTGATAATGTCTACAGCTATATTCCGGTACATACGCTGGAAAGCGAAAAATATATCCTGGATATCGAAGCCTGCGGCCGATGCTATCAGGTGGAAGCCAGCGAGGCTGAATTTCGCGCGTTGTCGGTGGGCGACAGGGTGACCATCCACCACCGCGGCGGTTTAATCATTTGACTCGGCTAAACGGCCGCGCTGCGCCCTATTATTTTCCTATCGTATGCCCGTCAGTCCCCCGTACGCAAAGGTTTGCCCCGCCGCTCCACGCGGGATAAACCGCCGGAATAAGGCGGATTCGTTTTTTAATGGCGGCCTCCCCCACCCTTAACGGAAAGTGATATTCTGTTTCCAGACGCCATAGTAACCCGGCGGATTTCAGGGGCTCGCCCGGCGGCGACCTGAAAGATGAATCTATACCCGTCATACTTCAAGTTGCTGGTGCGTTGGCTTGGTTACTCGCCCCATCCGTGGGGCGAGTAACATCTGACGTTGTCAACGGTCTGAAAAACGCTTTTGGCGTTTTTGTTCCGCAACGCGAATTATTTAGGGTATATCGGCCCAGTAGCGATTAACTTTCAACCCGTAGCGCCTCCGCGCCAGACGCGAAGACAGGCCTGCCGAAAAGGAGACTTTAATAGTGTCTGAACTGTCTCAACTTGCCCCACAGCCGCTGTGGGATATTTTTGCCAAGATCTGTTCCATCCCTCACCCCTCTTACCATGAAGAAGCGCTTGCCGCGCATATCCTGTCGTGGGCAAAAGAGAAAGGCATTCATGCCGAGCGCGATCGGGTCGGCAATATTCTGCTGCGCAAAGCGGCGACGCCGGGCATGGAGAAGCGCAAGCCGGTCGTTTTGCAGGCGCATCTGGATATGGTGCCGCAGAAAAACAACGATACCGCGCATGATTTCACCAAAGATCCGATCCAGCCCTATATTGACGGCGAATGGGTAAAGGCGCGCGGCACCACGCTGGGCGCGGATAACGGCATCGGTATGGCTTCGGCGCTGGCGGTACTGTTCGATAACGGCGTGAAACACGGCCCGCTGGAAGTGTTGCTGACCATGACCGAGGAGTCCGGCATGGACGGCGCCTTCGGTCTGCAGCCCAACTGGCTACAGGGCGAAATTCTGATCAACACCGATTCGGAAGAAGAAGGCGAAGTCTACATGGGCTGCGCGGGCGGCATCGACTTTATTACCCGGCTGCCGCTGGAGCGCGAAACGCTGCCCGCCGGTTATCAAACGCTGACCCTGACGCTCAAGGGGCTGAAAGGCGGCCACTCCGGCTGCGATATTCATCTGGGCTTGGGCAACGCCAATAAATTGCTGGCGCGCTTCCTGTTCGAACAGGCCGATAAGCTGGATATCCGTATCCTGAATCTGAACGGCGGCACGCTGCGCAACGCCATTCCGCGTGAAGCGTTCGCCACGCTGGCGCTACCGGCGGCCGACGTCGAGCGCTTCAAAGCGCAAAGTCAGGAGTATCTGGCGCTGCTGAAAAACGAACTGTCCGCGGCGGAGAAAAATCTGACCCTGCTGGTCGAAACATCCGACAGCACAGCGCACCCCTTGACCAAAGCGGTCGGCGACCGGCTATTGGCCCTGCTGAACGCCATGCCGAACGGCGTCATCCGCATGAGCGACGTGGTGAAAGGCGTAGTGGAAACCTCGCTGAACATCGGCGTGGTGACGATGGATGAAAAACAGGCCGAAATCAACTGCCTGATTCGCTCGCTGATCGACAGCGGCAAAGATGCCGTGGTCGGCGCGCTGACGGCGCTGGGGCAGTTGGCGGGCGCCGAAACCACGCCCAAAGGCGGCTATCCCGGCTGGCAGCCCGATGCGGACTCCCAGATTATGCGGCTGGTGCGGGAAACCTATCAAAAGCTGTTTGACAAAACGCCGAGCATTATGGTCATCCACGCCGGTCTGGAGTGCGGGCTGTTCAAAGAACCTTACCCCAATATGGATATGGTCTCCATCGGACCGACCATCACCGGGCCCCACTCGCCGGACGAACGGGTGCATATCGCCAGCGTCGGCCAATACTGGCAGCTGCTGACCGCCCTGCTGAAGGCGATCCCCGAAAAATCCTGATCGCGCGATGCGGCTTTTCGAAGCCGCCTATCCCCAATCGAGCACCAACTGGCGCTCAATCTGCGGGTCGAGCAGCGCGACGTGCAATCCCACCAGCCGAACGCCGCGCTCGTCGCGCCTCTCCTCCCAGGTTTGCCGCGCCAGCGCGAGCAAATCCTGCTTATTCAATACCGGCCATACGTGTTCCTGAGTGGTTTGGCGAAAATCATCGAACTTCAGCTTTACCCCTTGCCGCGCAATATGCAGGTCGGGTTTGACGCGCTTTAAGCGTAATTCAAGTTCCTGATAGAGCTGTTCGATTAGGCTTTCACACTGATGCCAGTGGTGGATATCCTGCGCCAGCGTTTTCTCCACGCCGACCGATTTGCGTAACCGGTCTGGCGAAATAGGCCGCTCATCAATGCCGTGACAACGCTCCCACAGCACCCGGCCAAATTTACCGAAGCTCTTTAATAACTCGCTCAACGAGTGATTGCGCACATCGGCGCAGGTCAGCATGCCCTTCTCTTCCAGCCGCTTCGCCGTCACTTTGCCGACGCCGGGTATCTTTGCCAACGGCAGCTGCAGCAAAAACGCGTCCACCTTATCCGGCGGGATAACATACTGACCGTTCGGTTTATTCAGCTCTGAAGCGACCTTGGCCAGAAATTTTATCGGGGCGACGCCCGCGGATGCGGTCAGGCGCAGTTCAGCGAAAATAACCCGACGGATCTCCTCCGCAATCAGCGTTGCGGAGCCGTTACAGAGAGTGCTGTCGGTGACGTCCAGATAGGCCTCATCAAGAGAAAGCGGTTCAATCAGCGGCGTGTAGCGCGCAAAAATCTCCCGGATCTGGCGGGAAGCCGCCTTATACACCTCCATCCGGCCGGAAAGCAGCGTCAGCCGCGGGCACAGACGCAGCGCCGTCGCCGTCGCCATCGCGCTGCGCACCCCATAGCGCCGGGCCGGATAATTGGCGGTGCTGATCACGCCCCGGCGATCGGCGCTGCCGCCTATCGCCAGCGGAATGTCGCGCAGGCGCGGATTATCACGCATCTCAATTGCCGCGTAGAAGCAATCCATATCGACATGAATGATTTTGCGCATACCACCTCCGGGAGACTGTATAAATATACAGATCAAGATTGCCATAAACAAGCTGGCGAACCAGGCGCCGGCTTTCCGCGGGCCGGCCATCCCCCAACGACGGAAAAGGGCGTTTCTCCTCCCGCAGGCGCTATTGCCGTGTTAACCTCTTCCGTAGCCATTTCAGGACAAAGCCGCCACAAAAAAGAGGGTCGTAATGGAAAGTAAACAGAGTCACAGCGACAGCGTCGAACGCCAGTTTGGTTCACAGGCGCAAAACTATCTGACCAGTTCGGTGCATGCCCAGGGCAAGGATCTGGAGCGGCTGTCAGCCTTATTGGCCGGCTTCCCTCACGCCAGCGTCATCGATCTGGGGTGCGGCGCCGGACACGCCAGCTTCGTTGCCGCACAGGCGGTGAAAGAGGTTGTGGCTTACGATCTCTCGTCACAAATGCTGGCAGTCGTCGCCGAGACGGCCGAACAGAAAGGCCTGGCCAATATCCGCACGCGGCAGGGCGTCGCTGAATCGCTGCCGTTTGCCGACGCCAGCGCCGATATCGTTATCAGCCGCTATTCCGCCCACCACTGGCACGACGTCGGACAGGCGCTGCGTGAAATCAGGCGCGTGCTGAAACCGGGCGGCCGGGTCGTCATGATGGATGTGGTATCGCCGGGCCATCCGCTGCTGGATATCTATTTGCAGACGGCGGAAAAACTGCGCGACGCCTCGCACGTGCGCGACTACTCGCCCGGCGAATGGCTGAGCATGTTCACCGATGCGGGATTTATCGTGCGTAACGTCGCCAGCGACCGTCTGACGCTGGAGTTCAGCAGTTGGATCGCCCGCATGCGCACTCCCGACTATTTCGCCGTCGCGATCCGCGAGCTGCAAAAAACCCTGGCCGCAGAAGTGGTTCAGCACTTTGCGGTACGGGATGACGGCTCTTTTACAACCGATATAATGATGTTTGAAGCGACAAAATCGTAATCATCGATTACTCGCCCGGTTTGCTGCAGCTGAATAAATAATGGACAGCGGAAATGACATCGCCTTAAATCCGCGGTTCATTAATTTATAAATATATTTGTTTTTCTCTCTTGATTAAAATTAAGGCGGTGATAATGTGAAACCGTTTAATTTCGCCTCATGGCAAAGGAATACGGGACATTGAACCGTATTACGTAGCACAGCCTTTATTCATCAGGATCCATAATGCAAAAAATCGCGCTGTCATTTGCGATGCTGTTTTTTTTGCCATCCCTTACCGTTAGCTGCGCGGCCAGCGAACCTGCGCCGCTAGCAAAAGACCAGAAGCAACAGCTATTGGGCTCGCCGATCTATATTCAGATATTTAAGGAAGAGAGAGTATTAGAACTTTACGCCAAGGTCGGGAATGAATATCGCCTATTGGAAAACTATCCAATTTGTAAATATTCGGGCGGGCTTGGGCCAAAACGCGTTGAGGGGGATTTGAAAAGCCCGGAGGGGTTCTATCAGATCGATCTCCGCCAGCTCAAGCCGGATAGCCATTATTATCGCGCGATAAACATCGGTTTTCCTAATGAGTATGATAAATCGCAAGGATATTCCGGCCGCTACCTGATGATCCACGGCGAATGTGTTTCCGTGGGCTGTTATGCCATGACCAATAATTATATTGACGAGATTTATCGTTATGCGGAACAGGCGTTGCTTAACGGGCAGTCGAAAATAGAGCTGGCGATCTATCCGTTCCGCATGACGGAAAAAAATATGCAGCGCCACCGTAATTCCGCCTACTCCGCTTTCTGGCGTCAGTTACAGCCCGGCTACGCTTATTTCAACCAGCACTATCAGCCGCCGGCCATCACGGTGTTTAACGGACAGTACGTCGTTAGCCCACCGTTGGTGACCAGCGGTCCGGTATCAAATTACGCGTTCGCCGAAACGAAATAGAACAAATTCGCCTGGCATAATCTTATGCCAGGTTTCATTGCCGGTCAGCGGCTGCGTCGCCAGCACCGTCACCACATCGTCGGGCGTGGTCTGCTGCTGAAAATCAATTTCCACATCCTGATCCAGTAACGTCGCCTTGCCGAAAGGCGCGCGGCGGGTAATCCAGTAAAGGTTGCTGGAACAGTAGCCCATCACAAACTGCCCGTCGGACAGCAGCATATTGAACACCCCTTTCCCGCGCAGGAAATCCGCCTGTTCGGCAATATAGCGGAACACCGCGGGCCAGTTGCCCGGCGTGCGCGGATAGCGTTGCGACAGCTGGTATAACAGCCAGCAGAAGGCAAATTCGCTATCCGTCTGGCCGACCGGCCGAAACGTGCCGGTCTTTAACGAACGATACCCTTTTAACTGCCCGTTATGCGCAAACGTCCAGTTTCTGCCCCAGAGTTCGCGGGTAAAAGGATGGGTATTCTCCAGCGCCACGGATCCCCGATTCGCCTGACGAATATGCGATACCACGGCGCAAGACTTGATGGGATAATCCTGCACCAGCCGAGCTATCGGCGAGCTATAGCTTGGCAGAGGGTCCTTGAACGTCCGGCAGCCGTGCCCTTCATAAAACGTAATTCCCCAACCGTCCCGGTGCGGCCCCGTCAAGCCGCCACGCTGTACCAACCCGGTAAAACTGAAACAGATATCCGTCGGCACATTTGCGCTCATCCCAAGCAGTTCACACATGGTAAATCTCTTAACCTCTCTTGCGCGCCTGGCGTTATCCTTTAGCGGCCATTTCTTTTTCAATCAGTTGGATAAGGATGTGTATCGCTTTGATATGAATTTCCTGAATACGGTCGGCGTAGCCGAAATGCGGCACGCGGATTTCCACATCCGCCGTGCCGGCCATTTTGCCGCCGTCTTTACCCGTCAGCGTAATGACCTTCATTCCCTTCGCCTTCGCCGCGGCGATCGCCTTAATAATATTGCCGGAATTACCCGAGGTTGAAATCCCCAACAGCACGTCGCCTTCACGCCCCAGAGATTCGACATAACGAGAGAAAACAAAGTCATAACCGAAGTCGTTGCTGACGCAGGAGAGATGGCTTGGGTCAGAGATGGCGATCGCCGGGTAGCCCGGACGGTTTTCCCGGTAGCGGCCGGTCAGCTCTTCGGCAAAATGCATCGCATCGCAGTGCGAGCCGCCATTACCGCAGGAAATCACTTTCCCGCCCGATTTAAACGCGTCGGCCAGCAATACCGCAGCATTTTGGATAGACTGAATATTCGCATCATCGCTTAAAAAAGCATCCAGCGTTGCCGCCGCCTCTTTCAGTTCACTACGGATTAAGTCTTGGTACATGGAACCCTCTCAATTGTCCGGTGACATCATCATATTCTGTTATGCAGTGTAACGGATTGCCGAAACAGCGAGAAGCGCGCAATGTCACGATCGCCAGGATCGCCGGCAACAATCGGAAAATACCGGGCAGCCGTCCAGACTGTGAGTCAGGTTGTAATTGCGATGTAAACAAATTGATAAAAACAGGCGCGTGAACTACAACAATCATAAGCCAGCAGGTCGGACCTGTTGCCGGGCGCTGTTCCATCAGGCGTAACGCCCGGAAAGTAACTGGAATACCTTGCGGAAGGTCGACGACAACGCGGGAGATACGCTATGGTCGCTATCAGCACGCTTCTTTTACTGATTATCATCGGCGCCGTGTTCTATCACCGCCTCAGCCTGTTGTTAAGCAGCGCGATCCTGCTGGCCTATTGCGCCGCCCTATCGGCCACGCAGTTGTGGCCCGCCTGGCTGATGATCCCGCTGGCTATCCTATTAATCCCGCTCAACGTCGCGCCGCTGCGCCGCCGGCTCTTTTCCGCCGCCGCCCTGCCTCTTTTTCAAAAGGCGATGCCGCCGATGTCGCAGACGGAGAAAGCGGCCATCGACGCCGGAACGACATGGTGGGAGGGCGAGCTGTTCCGCGGCGCGCCGGATTGGCGCCGGCTGCATGACTACCCGCCGCCGCGGCTGACGCCCGAAGAACAGGCCTTTATCGATGGGCCGGTCGAAGAAGCCTGCCGTATGGCAAACGACTTCGAAATTACCCATGAGCTTGCCGATCTGCCGCCGGAACTGTGGGACTTTTTAAAACAGCATCGCTTCTTCGCCCTGATCATCGAAAAACGGTACGGCGGACTGGAATTTTCCGCCTACGCCCAGTCGCGGGTGCTGCAAAAACTGGCCGGCGTCTCCAGTATTCTGGCGATCACCGTCGGCGTCCCCAATTCACTGGGCCCCGGCGAACTATTGCAACATTACGGCACCGACGAACAGAAAAACCGCTACCTGCCGCGCCTGGCCCGGGGACAGGAGATTCCCTGCTTTGCGCTGACCGGCCCGGAAGCGGGCTCGGACGCCGGCTCGATACCGGATAGCGGCGTGGTGTGCTACGGCGACTGGCAAGGCGAGCGGGTGCTGGGCATGCGCCTGACCTGGAATAAACGCTATATCACCCTGGCGCCGATAGCCACCGTACTCGGTCTGGCCTTCAAGCTGTACGATCCGGACCATCTGCTGGGCGAAACGGAGGACCTGGGCATTACCTGCGCCCTGATCCCCGCCGATACCGCCGGAGTGCAAATCGGCCGCCGCCATTTCCCGCTGAACATCCCGTTTCAGAACGGGCCGACCCAGGGAAAAAATATTTTCGTACCGCTGGATTACATCATCGGCGGCCCGACGATGGCCGGACAGGGATGGCGCATGCTGATGGAGTGCCTGTCCGTCGGGCGCGGCATCACGCTGCCGGCCAACTCCACCGGCGGGCTGAAGTCCATCGCCCTTGGCATCGGCGCCTATGCGCGCATTCGCCGCCAGTTTAAAATCGCCATCGGCAGGATGGAGGGCGTTGAAGAGCCGCTGGCGCGCATCGCCGGCAACGCCTATATGATGGACGCCGCCGCGACGCTGATCGCCAGCGGCATTATGCAGGGCGAAAAACCGGCGGTGCTGTCCGCCATCGTCAAATACCATTGCACCCACCGCGGCCAGCGCGCGGTAATGGACGCCATGGATATTGCCGGCGGAAAGGGCATCTGCCTCGGCCCCGCCAATTTTCTGGCGCGTTTCTATCAGGGCTCCCCCATCGCCATCACCGTTGAGGGGGCGAATATTCTGACCCGCAGCATGATCATTTTCGGCCAGGGGGCGATCCGCTGCCACCCGTATGTGCTGGAGGAGATGGTGGCGGCGCAGGATGCGGATATTCCCCGTTTCGATCGCGCGCTGTTCGGCCATATCGGACACATCGCCGGCAGCGCGGCGCGCAGCTTCTGGCTGGGGCTGACCAACGGCCGACTGAGCCGCGCGCCGGTGCACGACGAAACCCGCCGTTACTATCAACGCCTGAATCGCCTGAGCGCCAACATGGCGCTGCTGGCCGACGTCGCCATGGCGACGCTGGGCGGCAGCCTGAAACGGCGGGAGCGTATTTCCGCCCGTCTAGGGGATATTCTCAGCCAGCTGTATCTGGCCTCCGCCACGCTGAAGCGCTATGACGACGAGGGCCGTCAGAAAGCCGACCTGCCGTTGGTTCACTGGGCGATTCAGGACTGCCTCCACCAGGCGGAGCTGGCGTTGAGCGATCTGTTGCGCAACTTTCCCGACCGCGCCGTCGCCCGGCTGCTAACATGCATCCTCCTGCCGCTGGGACGCGGCAGCGCGGCCCCGTCAGACCGTCTGGATAGCCAGGTGGCGCAGCTGCTGCAAACGCCGGGCGCCGCGCGCAGCCGTTTGGGGCGCGGACAATATCTGGCCGCCGGCGAGCACAATCCGGTCGGCCTGCTGGAAGAGGCGCTGCGGGATATTCTCGCCGCGGAGGCTATTTATCAGCGTTTATCAAAGGATAACGCTAAGCCTCTGCCGTTTACCCAGTTGGATGCCTTGGCCGAACTGGCGCTGGCGGAGGGGAAAATCACGGCGGACGAAGCCCAGATTCTCCGCAAAGCGGAAGCCAGCCGCCTACGTTCGATTAACGTCGACGATTTCGCCGCCGATGCGCTGGCGGCGGCGCGGCGCGAGCGCGCGGAAAAAACGCAGGCGGCGTAACGGCGGCGCTATCGCTATTAGGAAACAACGCTTTTAGCGTTTTTGTCCCGCAGCTCGAATTATTTTGGGTATATACCGCGGGTCAACCGGGGTAAAATAGCGGCTTTCGACATAATCATAATGAAGAGAGCACGCCATGGCATATATCCCTAAAAACTACGCGAAGCTCGAAAGCGGCTATCGTGAAAAAGCGCTGAAGCTCTTCCCGTGGGTATGCGGCCGCTGCTCGCGCGAGTTCGTTTACTCCAACCTGCGCGAGCTTACCGTCCATCATATCGACCACGACCACAGCAATAACCCGGAAGACGGCAGCAACTGGGAGATGCTGTGCCTCTACTGTCACGACCATGAGCACTCAAAATATACCGACGCGGATATTTACGGTTCGACCGTGGTCGCGGGTGAAGACGCCCAGAAAGATGTCGGCGTCGCGACGCATAATCCCTTTGCCGATCTGAAGGCGCTGATGGAGAAAGGAAAAAAGTAAGCGCGATGGGGCGATAAATCGCCGCAGGCGGCGTTTT
Source organism: Brenneria populi (assembly GCF_036016195.1). Classification (NCBI taxonomy): domain Bacteria; kingdom Pseudomonadati; phylum Pseudomonadota; class Gammaproteobacteria; order Enterobacterales; family Pectobacteriaceae; genus Brenneria; species Brenneria populi. Next base: position 54,290 of record NZ_JAYWTM010000025.1, read on the forward strand.
TTTACCCCGCGCTTTGACGCACGCGCACCTGCAGCGCATCCGCATCGGCGATGCGCGGCGCGGCGAGAATCAGCGTCCTGCCCAGGCGTAGCGCGCTGCGTTGGCATGCAGCCCGGGCGTCGTCATCCGCAATATCGTCAAGATCGGCGACGTGCGCCAGCCCGATGGTGCGGCGAATCAGTTCGCTGCCGCAATAACCGATCGCATCCTGCCATACCTGCTGCAAAAAGCGTTCGGCATAGCCCGGCTCAGCCAAAGAGGGGTCACGCGCATGATTCCGGCTCAGCGCCAAAAAACGCGCCGCGAAGCTATGCCATAGCGTCCGCGCGTCGCTAAGACGTCGCGCTCTTGCGGCGTCCGCTTCGCGCGGCGCCAGCAGCCCGGGTAAACCGCAGTAGTTCAGCAGCAGGTTGCCCAACGCCGTACCCACATCGAACCCTATCGGCCCATAGAAACCAAATTCGGCGTCAATCGCCTTCAGGCGCCCTTCCGCGACAAAAATCGACCCGCTATGAATATCGCCGTGCAACAGCGCTTCCGCTTTGCTTAAAAAACGGTGCTTTAATTCCGCCACCGCCACTTTCAATGCCCGATCGTCGCGCAGCGCGCGCACATCGGACGTCAACGCCGCGTCAAACCGGTTTCTTTCATGATCGATATAAGGATCGGTAAAAAATAGATCTTCGGTGATCTGACACAGTTCAGGATTGGTAAACCGAATCACCGCCGCCTTTTTATCGTGCGGCGCCTGATAAAAATCCGAGGTGTGGAACAGGGTTTGCGCCAGATACTCGCCCAACTGCTCGGCGGCCTGGGGATAGAAAACCCCCTTCATCAGCTCGCCGCGCCAGATGCGATGATCGGAAAGATCCTCCTGCACCATCACCGCCAGTTCGGCATCATGGTGCAAAACGGCCACCGTGTGCCGGGGGCAAAACCGCGCGTGGGTCAGCAGCGTTTCGGCTTCAATGCGCGCGCGATCCAGCGTCAGCGGCCAGGATTCGCCGACGCAACGCACGTAGGGCAGCGCCTGTTTGACGATCGCCCGGCTCTTTCCCTGAACATCGCGGATCTTAAATACCAGGTTCAGATTACCGTCGCCGATCTCTTCTGCGGCGACCAGCTCTTGCGGATCGTCCATCCCGCCGTGCAGACGGGCATATTCCACGGCATCGTCAGCCGTAAAGGTGCGGTAAAGCGGCATTGCCAACCCCTTTTTAATTCATCCATCTACCGTTTTAAGGACCCTGAGAGACTTAGACATAAAAGCGTCTGGACATCTATACTTCTGCGAAGCATATTGGCAGAATAAGAAAATTGATGCAATAGCACAACACGGATTTAACCACTCATGCAAAACATTAACACCACCAGTCTAAGAATCGTCGACGATCGGCTCTGGATCCTCGATCAGCAGGCGCTGCCGCAGGAAACGCGCTGGCTCCCCTGCCCGGACGTCGCGGCGCTGGTTGAGCATATCCAAACGCTGCGGGTACGCGGCGCGCCGCTTATCGGCCTCTCCGCCAGCCTGCTGCTGGCGCTGCTGGCGGGAGAGGGGCTCGCCAGAGCGCGGCTGACGCAGGCGCTGGAGACGCTGCGCGCCGCGCGCCCGACGGCGGTGAATCTGATGAATAATCTGGATCGGATGAGGCTCGCGCTGGCGCAGCCGCGCTATGTCCAGGCCATGGAACAGGAAGCGCTGCGGCTGGTGGAGGAAGACCGCCGGCTGTGTGAAAACATCGCCGATTACGGCGCCGCGCTGGTCAAGCCCGGCAGCCGCCTGCTGACCCACTGCAACACCGGCGGGCTGGCGACCGCCGGTATCGGCACCGCCATCGGCGTCCTGCTGCGCGCGCATCGGCAGGAGAAAATTACCCGGGTATGGGTGGATGAAACCCGGCCCTTGCTGCAGGGAGGCCGCCTCACCGCCTGGGAGCTGGGAGAATTGGGCATTCCTTATCGGCTGATTTGCGACTCCATGGCCGCCAGCCTGATGGCGCAGGGAGAGGTAGACGCGGTGTGGGTGGGCGCGGATCGCATCGCCGCCAACGGCGATGTCGCCAATAAGATCGGCACCTACAGCCTGGCGGTATTGGCGCGCTATCACCGGATTCCGTTCTACGTCGCCGCGCCGCACACCACGCACGACCCGGCCTGTCCGAACGGCGGCGCCATCCCCATCGAGCAGCGCGCCGCCGCCGAGGTCGTCGGCGTCTCCGGCCGTTTCGGCCGCTGTCAGTGGGCGCCCCAGGATGCGCCGGTCTACAACCCGGCCTTCGACGTTACGCCGGCCGACTTAATCAGCGCTTGGGTGCTGGATACCGGCATTGTGACGCCGCAGGCGGCGCAAGAGGGGGTATTCCGCTCGGCGCTGGGGGAAAGGGAAGCCTGATCGATCTCAACGCCGGTCGACGGATTGGCGCAGCCAATAGTTACGCCGTTCAATTTCTCGCATTGAGCAGTCGGATACCATATTGGGAAAAGATGCTGTCGGCGGAAACCAGCGTCAAGCCTTCCATTTGAGATTGCGCGATAAGCATCCTGTCAAACGGATCGCCATGATGGAGCGGTAAATCCCCGGCCTGTTCAGCATGAGCATGGGATATCGACAACGCATAAAAGTTATTACGCTCCATGGCTTCATCAAAATCCACATCAAACTGAAGTTTGCCAATGGAGCGTTTTATGGCGATTTCCCAAGGCGTTACCGCGCTGACGAATACACTGTTGCTTCCTTTTGCAATTGAACTCCGGGCGACCGGCCCCAGCGCCGGATCGTTGGTCAGCCACCAGATAAATACATGAGTATCAATCAACAGACGTTTCATTCATCGGCCTCAAACATCCTTTGAATATCCCTATCGGCCTCGTCAAAACGGCGATCCATCGCGATACGGCGCTCATACCCGCCCGGCGTTCTGTCGCCCTGAGACACCGGGATAAGCTGGACATAAGGTTTACCCGCCTTGGCGATAATCACCGTCTCCCCCTCCGCCGCTTGATCCGCAAGCTGGCTAAGCCGGGACTTGGCTTCATGCATATTGGCCTGAACTGTCATGCTCACCTCCTTAGCTAGATTAGCTAATCTATAATGAGGTAAAAAAAAGCGCCGGTCAAACCGGCGCAGGCAGGATGTAAAAACAGATCGCGCTCACCCCGTCAGCTTCGGATAAGCCTCCGCAATCTTGTCGCCGGTGAAATGCGCGACCCAGCCTTCCGGGTTATCGAAGAGACGAATGGCGGTGAAGTGCGGCTCCGGCCCCATATCAAACCAGTGCGCGGTGCCGGCCGGAACGGATAGCAGATCGTTTTTCTCGCACAGGATCTGAAAAATCTTGCCTTGCAGATGCAGACAGAACAGCCCGGCGCCCTCAACGAAGAAACGCACCTCGTCCTCGCCGTGGGTGTGCTCGGCAAGAAATTTGGCGCGCAGTTCGGCGCGCTGCGGATTGTCCGCCCGCATACTGATGACATCCCAGCTTCGGTAGCCTTTCTCCGCCACCAGCCGGTCGATTTCGTGCCGATAGGCCGCCAGCACTTCCGCGGAATCCGGGCTGGCGCTTAACGGCTGGTTCGCCTGCCAGCGTTCAAACCGCACGCCGATGGCGTCCAACTGCCGGCGGATGGCTTGCGCATCCCGACTTTGCCAAATCGGTTGGCGGGCGTCGCTATCGCTAAAGATGGTTAGTGCGCTCATTGGGCATACTCCTGTAAATCGATTTGGTCAAAACTCGCCGCCTGACGGTGGCCGCTTACGTCATCAGCATCGGAACGAGTCAGCTGACAGGTCTGCCATCCGGCCTGCCGCGCGGCGTCCAGCTCCTGGCGAATGTCCGACAGAAACAGCAACTGCCCGCCGGGCTGGCCGATGGCCTGCGCGATGGCGCGATAAGAGGCGGCTTCACGCTTGGCGCCGACGCGGGTATCAAAATAGCCGCTGAACAGCGGGCGCAGATCGCCGGCCTCGCTGTGGCCGAACAGCAGCCGCTGCGCCTCGACCGAGCCGGACGAATAGACGTACAGCGCGATGCCCTGCCGCCGCCATTGCGCCAGCTGGAGCGGGACGTCGGGATAAACATGGCCGCGAAAATCGCCGTTAAGATAGCCGCTGCGCCAGATAATCCCCTGCAGCAGCTTCAACGCGGGAGATTTGCGATCCTCATCCATAAAGCGGTTCAGCGCCGCAATCAGCGCGGCGTCATCCGCGTCCGGCCGACCCAGTTCCTCACGCAGCGCCGCCAACGCCCGGGCGATCTCCTCACTCTGTTCCCGTTGCCGCACCGTCTCCGTCAGGCGGGCGCGGGCGTAGGGAAACAGCACGTTATGCACGAAACGAATATCGCTGGTGGTGCCTTCAATATCGGTAACTATGGCGTTAATCACCCCCATTTGACCTCCAACAGACGGCGTTGCAGCTCGCACTGAAACAGAAACTCCAGCCCTTCGAGGTGACGGCGCGCCTCCGCCACGCTATCGCCCCAGCAGTAGAGGCCGTGGCCGCGCACCAGAAATCCGTAACGCAGCGGTTCGCTATCCGCACGGGCGGCGACCTGGCGCGCCAGCGCGGCAATGTCCTGATCGTTGTCGAAAATCGGGATCGCGACGCGATCCAAGTGGCTTTTCTGCCCGCTAAGCGACTTCTGCATTTCGTAGCCTTGCAGCATCAGCGCCGGGCCGCTCTCCACTCTGGAGAGCACGGTCGCATTGACCGAATGGGTATGCAGCACCGCGCCGGCGCGCGGATAGGTGCGGTACAGCAGCGTGTGCAGCCCGGTTTCCGCAGAAGGGGTACGGTCGCCGGACACATGATTGGTGGCGATATCCACGCGCAGGAAGTCATCGGCCTGTAAGCCGCCTTTATCCTTGCCCGATTCGGTAATCAGGCACTGGCGTTCATCAAGGCGCACAGACATATTGCCGCCGGTCGCCGGACACCAGCCTTTTTGGCCGATCCAGCGGCAGGCGGCGAGCAGTGCCGCGATTTGCAGGTTTTCCGTCATCTTACTTCCCGTTTTATGGTACTTAGTACCTTTAGTTATGACTTAATCTTCAATGATATTTAGCCGTTTAAACGTCCAAGCGTCTTGATTGCCAAATACTAACATCGTGTTATATTGGCTAGCAATACAGGCTTGCAGGAGTCCTTATCAGTCATGAGCGCCGCACTTATTCCCGAAAGTAAACTGCCTTCACTCGGCACCACCATTTTTACGCAGATGAGCGCACTCGCGCAGCAGCACAACGCCATCAATCTCTCGCAGGGCTTTCCCGACTTTGACGGCCCGGATTATCTGAAACAGCGTCTGGCCTACCACGTCAGCCAGGGGGCGAACCAGTATGCGCCGATGACCGGCGTCGCCCCGCTGCGGGCCGCCATCGCCGAGAAAACCGCCGAGATCTATGGCTGGCGGCCCGACGTCGATACGGAGATCACCGTCACCGCCGGCGCGACGGAAGCGCTGTTTGCCGCCATCGCCGCGCTGGTGCGTCCCGGCGACGAAGCGATCTGTTTCGATCCCAGCTACGACAGCTACGCGCCGGCGGTGGCGCTGGCGGGCGGCGTGCTGAAGCGCGTCGCGCTGCAGCCGCCGGCGTTTCGCGTCGACTGGGCGGAGTTCTCCGGCCAGCTGAGCGATCGCACCCGCCTGGTGATCCTCAACACGCCGCACAACCCCTCCGCCACCGTATGGGGAAAAGAGGACTTCCAGCAGCTCTGGCAGGCCATTGCCGCGCGCGAGATCTACGTGCTGAGCGATGAGGTGTATGAGCATATTTGTTTCGCCGCGGAAGGTCACGCCGGCGTACTGGCGCATCCGTCGCTGCGTCAGCGCGCCGTCGCCGTCTCTTCGTTCGGCAAGACCTTTCATATGACCGGTTGGAAAGTGGGCTACTGCATCGCGCCGGCCGCGCTGAGCGCCGAAGTGCGCAAAATCCACCAATACCTGACGTTCGCGGTCAATACGCCCGCGCAGCTGGCGATTGCGGATATGCTGCGGGAACAGCCCGACCACTGGCGCGCCCTGCCCGATTTTTATCGCGCCCGGCGCGATCGTTTTGTCAATGCGCTGGCCGACAGCCGTTTCAAAACCCTGCCTTGCGCGGGCACCTACTTCCTTTTGGCGGACTACGGGGCGATTTCCGATCGCGACGACGTCGACTTCTGCCGTTGGCTAACCGAGCACGTGGGCGTGGCGGCGATTCCGCTGTCGGTGTTCTGCGCCGATCCGTTCCCGCATACGCTGATTCGGCTATGCTTCGCCAAACAGGAGTCCACGCTGGATGCCGCCGCGGAGCGCCTATGTCGACTTTGAAAATCACCCTCTTGCAGGAGCCGCTGATCTGGCAGGACGCCGCGGCCAACCTGAGCCATTTCGATGCGCTGCTGCCCACCGTCACCGGCCGCGATGCGATCATTTTGCCAGAAATGTTTACCAGCGGTTTTTCGATGGAGGCGGCGCACAAAGGGCTTGAGCAGCCGGTAATCGAGAACTGGCTGCGCCAGTGGGCGCAGCGCAATAATAGCTTGATCGGCGGCAGCGTCGCCGTACGCACGCCCAAAGGCGCGGTCAACCGCTTTCTGCTGGCCGACCCGTCGGGCCACCTTTATCACTATGACAAACGCCATTTATTCCGCATGGCGGACGAGCATCAATATTATCAGCCCGGCGCGGAGCGCACCGTTATCGAGTGGCGCGGCTGGCGGATCTGCCCGCTGATTTGCTACGACCTGCGTTTCCCCGTGTGGTCGCGCAACCGTCGGGATTACGATCTGCTGCTGTATGTGGCCAACTGGCCGGCGCCGCGCGCCGCGCACTGGCGGACGCTGCTGGCCGCGCGGGCGATTGAGAATCAGGCCTATGTCGCCGGATGCAACCGGGTAGGCAGCGACGGCAACGGCCATAGCTATCAGGGCGACAGCCTGGTCATTAATCCGCTGGGAGAAACGCTGGCCTCCGCGCCGCCGAACCGGGCGGCGCGGCTGGACGCAGAGCTGTCTTTGGAAACGCTGCAAAGCTACCGCGAGACCTTCCCCGCCTGGCGCGATGCGGACCGGTTTTCACTCTGAAAACAGGCGACGGAGGGCGCCACAATGGCGGACTAGCTATCCCGGAAGGTCAGTACCATCGCTTCCAGCGCGCTTAACGCCAGCGCCACGTCCGCCGTCATCACCGACTCGTCGGGATGATGGCTGACCCCGCTCCGGCAACGGACAAACAGCATGGCGACCGGCCAGCGTTCGGCGATGGCGATGGCATCATGCCCGGCGCCGCTCGGCAGCGACAGACTGCGCCCCTGCACCTGTTCGACCACTCGGACCAAACGTTGTCGCAAGCCCGTATCGCAGCGGGTCGCCGCGATGCGGTAATACTCCTGCGCCGTGAACCGGCATCCGCGCTCGACGGCGATGTTCTGCGCCGCGGCCAGCAGTTTCTGCAGCAAAGCGTCCAGCGCCGCATCTTCCGGCCCGCGAATATCCAGCGTTAATTTTACCTCGCCGGGAATGACGTTGGCCGCTCCCGGCAGACACTGCAGCGTGCCGAAGGTGGCCACCAGATAGGGATCGCTCTCCTGCGTCAGCCGCTCCGCCAGCGCCATCCAGTGCGCAGCCGCCGCCAGCGCGTCCTGACGCCGGCTCATCGGCACCGTCCCGGCGTGCCCGGCCGCGCCGAAAAACGCGCAGTTGAGACGACGCGCGCCGTTAATCGCCGTGACGACGCCCAGCGCCAGCCCCTGCTGTTCCAGGCAGGGGCCCTGTTCAATATGCAACTCCAGGTAGGCGGCGATGTCGCCGGCCGGGCGCGCCGCCTGCGCGATGGCCCGCGGATCCAATCCGGCGGCTATCAGCGCCTGCTCGACCGTAATGCCCCGCGCGTCCCGGCAACTCAGCCACTCGGCCGGCCAGGAGCCGGTCAGGCCGCGGCTCCCCAGCAGGGTGATGCCGAAGCGGGTGCCCTCTTCATCGCCGAATCCGACGACTTCCAGCGCCAGCGGCAGACGAATATTGCGCCGGTGCAGCGCACCGACGGCTTCGATAGCCGTTAAAACGCCCAGCATCCCGTCATAGCGCCCGGCGTTGCGCACCGTATCAAGGTGAGAGCCCAGCAGCAGCGCCGGCGCGTCCGGCTGCCGGCCTTCATAACGCCCGCAGATATTGCCGACGCTATCCTGCCAGACGCGCATTCCGGCTTCGCGCATCCATTCGCCGACCAGCGCATTGGCGCGCAGATGCTCCGGCGACAGATAGACGCGCGTGAGCTGTCCGGCGGTTTCGCTAATTTCCGCCAGCGCATCGCAGCGCGCCATAACGCGCCGCGCCGCGGACTGCGCGGCAAACGTCGACATCGGGGCGTGGCTCATGCACGTCCCCCGTCGGCGGCATAGCAATCCCACGCGGCCTGCAGCGCGGCGCCCTGAGCCGAGCGGAATCCCAAACGATTCAGCACCGCCTCCAGCGCGCTTAAGGTCTGCATGACGCAATCTTTACGGGCGTTATAACCCATGGTGCCGATACGCCAGATCTTACCCTGCAACGGCCCGAAGGAGGTGCCGATTTCAATGGCGAAATCATCCAGCAGCATCTTCCGCACCTGCTCGCCATGAATCCCCGGCGGGATCGCCACGCCCAGAACGTTATTCATGCGATGGCGGGGATCGCCGAACGCCTCCAGCCCCATCGCCCGAACGCCGGCGACCAGCGCCGCCCCGTGCAACGCATGGCGGGCAATGCAGCGATCCAATCCCTCCTCGACGATAATGCGCGCGCATTCGCGGGCCGCAAACAGCATGCTGGTGGCCTCCGTGTGGTGATTCAGCCGCTCCGGCCCCCAGTAATCCATCACCATGCCGAGGTCGAAGTAGTTGGAGTAGATCATTTCATCGTCGCCATCCTGATGCGCGTCGGTACGGATCCCCTGCTCGACGCATTTACGGCGGCGGATCGCCGCCTCCATCCGCGGGCTAAGGGTAATCGGCGCGCTGCCGGACGGGCCGCCCAGGCATTTTTGCAGCCCGGCGGAGGCCGCATCCAGCCCCCAGGCGTCGGTCTCCAGCGCATTTCCGCCGAACGAGGCGGTGGCGTCGGTATAAAACAGCACATCGTGACGGCGGCAAATATCCCCCAGCTCCGCCAGCGGCTGCAGCATGGTGGTCGAGGTATCGCCCTGCACCGTCAGCAGCAGCCGCGGCCGCACGCGTTTAATCGCATCTTCGATCCGATCCGGCGTGAACACCTCGCCCCAGGGCGCCTCGATGGTATGCACCTCGGCGCGGCAGCGGCGGGCGATCTCGCACAACAGATGGCCGAAACGGCCGAATACCGGCACCAGCACTCTGTCGCCAGGGCGGATCGCCGACAGCAGAATCGCCTCTATGCCGGCCCGCGATGTGCCGTCCACCAGCATGGTCCAGCGATTTTCAGTACGGAACAGCCGGCGGTAAAGCGCCATCACCTGATTCATGTAGTTGGTCATCGCCGGGTCATACTGCCCGATCAATTGGCTGGCCATGGCACGCAGTACGCGCGGATCGGCATTGATCGGCCCCGGCCCCATCAGTAAACGGTGAGGGGGATTGATCTGCGCATAGGGTTCATTGTTCATTGTGGTTTGCCTCTCCTGAATAACCTTGGCTCCCATTTATGGGGGATCGATGTCAATTATGAGAAAATTCCGCGCGTTAAGCCTCGGATAGCCCGCGCACCGAAGCGATAAACTGCTTAAGCTCGGCGGTCTGCGGATTGGCGAACAGCGTCCTGCTCTCGCCCTGCTCCCAGACTTTGCCCTGATGCATGAATACCACCCGATCGCCCACCTCGCGGGCGAAGTTCATTTCGTGCGTCACCAAAATCAGCGTCATGCCTTCCGCGGCAAGCTGTTCCAGCACTTTCAGCACCTCACCGACCAGCTCCGGATCCAGCGCCGAGGTGATTTCATCGCACAGCAGGACTTTCGGGTTCATCGCCAGCGCCCGCGCGATCGCCACGCGCTGCTGCTGACCGCCGGACAACTTGCCGGGGTAATAATCGAGCCGCTCTCCCAGCCCGACTTTATTAAGCATCCGCTCGCCCAGTTCCCGGCACTCGGCGGCGCTTTTCTTCAGCACGCGGCGCGGCGCCAGCATCACGTTTTCCAGCGCGGTCAGATGGGGAAACAGATTAAAATTTTGGAATACCATGCCGACCGAACGGCTGATCTCCCGCGCCTGCGAATCGCGATCGGTCACCGTCATCCCGCCCAGCTTGACGCTGCCCTCCTGGTACCCCTCCAGTCCGTTCATACAGCGTAATAACGTACTTTTGCCCGAGCCGCTGCGTCCGATGATGGAGATGACTTCGCCCATTTCAATATCCAGATCCACGCCCTTCAGAACATGATTCTGGCCGTAATACTTCTGTACCTGATTAATGGTTATGAGCGGCATTGAATTTCTTCTCCAGATAGCGGCTGTAGTAGGAAAGCGGGTAACACATCAGGAAGTAGCCGAGCGCCACCAGTCCGAACACCTTGAACGGCTGGTAAGTCACGTTATTCAACATGGTTCCCGCCTTCGTCAGCTCGATAAAACCGATAATGGAGGCCAGCGCCGTTCCTTTTATCACCTGAACGGAAAACCCTACCGTCGGCGCGATGGCGATGCGCATCGCCTGAGGCGCGATCACCCGGTAGAGCGTTTGCCAAAAATTCATCCCCAGGCATCTTGACGCTTCCCACTGTCCTTTGGGCAAGGCGTCGACGCTGCCGCACCAGATATCCACCAGAAAAGCGCTGGTAAACAGCGTGAGCGCCAGCGCCGCCGCCGTCCACGGGCTGACGTCGACGCCGAACAGCGCCAGACCGAAAAACGCCAGAAACAGCTGCATCAGCAGCGGCGTTCCCTGAAATAGTTCGACATACAGGCGGATAAGGCGCGTCGGCCATTTCCTTTTGCTCAAACGCAGCAGCAGCAGCGGAAAGGTCACCAGCGCGCCGCCGATAAACGCCGTCAGCGACAGCAGCAACGTCCAGCGCGCCGCCAGCAGCAGGTTGCGGACAATATCCCAGTCGGTGAATGTCATCATGATTACCGGCTCCCCAGAAAATGCCGGCCCGCCAGCAGCAATAGTTGACGCATCAGGACGGACAGCGCGAGATAGCACAGCGTGGTCGCCAGATACACCTCAAAGCTCAGAAAAGTGCGCGACTGGATCAGGTTGGCGGCGAAGGTCAGCTCCTCATAGGAAACCTGCGAAACCACCGACGACCCGAGCATAACGATAATGCACTGACTGACCAGCGCCGGATAAATGCGCTGCAGCGACGGCGGCAATATCACCCGAAAGAAGGTCTGGCCGCGCGTCAGCCCCAGCACCCTGGCCGCTTCCCACTGCCCTTTGGGCGTAACCTGAATTCCCGCCCGGACGATCTCGGTACTGTAGGCGCCCAGATTAATCACCATCGCCAGCAGCGCGGCCTCGCCGGCGGTCAATTTCCATCCCAGACTAGGCAGGCCGAAGACGATAAAAAACAGCTGCACCACAAACGGCGTATTGCGGATCAATTCGACATAAACGCCCCACAGCCGGCTTAACATGGTAGGTTTTCCGCTGCGCAGCGCCGCGCCGCAAATACCGATGGCGATACCGCCGACGGTCGCCACCGCCGTTAGCTTCATGGTGACCCATAAGCCGGCCAGCAGCTCGGGCCAAAACGGCCACAGCGCGGTAAAATTAAGCTGATAGGTCATGGCGCGACACCCCTTATGCCTTAATGCTGTCCGGCAACGGCGCTTTCAGCCATTTTTCCGACAGTTCATTCAGCGTGTTGTCTTTCAGCGCCTTCTCGATAAGCTCGTCCACCCGCGCCTTTAACGCCGGCTCATCCTTTTTCATCCCGATGTAGCACGGCGAGTCTTTCAGCATAAATTTCGCCGTCGGCGCCTTGTCCGGGTTCTGCGCGGCGATGGCCGCCACCACCAGGTTGCCGGTGGCGATAAACGTCACCTGCCCGGATAAATAAGCCGACAGCGTGGTGTTATTGTCTTCATAACGTTTGATCAGCGCGGCTTTCGGCGCGGTATCGCTCAGCACCATGTCTTCCACCGCCCCGCGCGTCACCCCGACGCTTTTGCCCGCCAGCGCCTCCGCGGAGGCCAGCTCACTCTCTTTCGGGCCAAATACGCCGAGGAAGAACGGCGCATAGGCGCGGCTGAAATCGATCGCTTTTTCACGCTCGGCGTTTTTCCCCAGGCTGGAGATCACCAGGTCGACCTTATTGGTTTGCAGGTAAGGCACGCGATTGGCGCTGGTGACGGGCACCAGCTGTAACTTCAGTTTCATCTCCCGCGCCAAATAACGGGCCATGTCGATGTCATAGCCCTGCGGCTGCAAATCCGTTCCCACCGAACCGAACGGCGGGAAATCCTGCGGAACGGCGACGCGCAAGACGCCGCGCTGCTCGATATCCTTTAACCGATCGGCCATGGCGCCGCCGGATTGAATCAACAACATCGCCGCGCCCGCCATCGCCAGTAAAGATTTTTTAACGCTCATTTTGTCTGCCCCCAGTTAGCCGCATTTGAAACCAAAGATTCTCACAACGCAATACGTGAAACTATAGTTTCAATGACTAAGCAAGGAGCATGCCAGTCGCCAAAAGAGTGGGTCACGATGTGATTTTATTGACTGGCGGCGCGTTCGGAGCGATAAAAATTACAATATAATTATATATTTGCTGAAAAAACCCGTAATTCAGGCATAACAAAAATCTTCATCACCGGGGAGAAAATGGGAAAATAACGCGCGGGCGAGCGGGGGAAATCGTCAGGCGGCGGGGCAAAAATTGCACCAAAATAATTCAAAGCACCATTTTTGCGCCCCGTTATCGCTGCTCCAGTTCATCCAGCTCGGCGTAAAGATCGGCGATCTGATGAATCCGCTGACGACCGTCGCGCAGCATCTCATGCAACAGCGCATTGCTGAGCAAATTGACCAGACTCATCGCCGAAGCGTAGCTGTCAAAGGCGGAAACGCTGTCGAGCGGCGCGCACAGCGTCCAGTTGGCCAAAGGCGTTAAGGCATGCGCCTGCGGTTCGCACAGCAACAATACCGGAACCCGCTTGCCATGCAGCGCCGTCAGCAGCGGCTGTATCAGCCGGGCGCGGCGGCGAAACGCGACGACGACCACCAGATCCCGTTCGCTTAAGTCCACCAGTTCTTCCGACAGCGTCTGTCCCGGCTGAACCAGCATCGTCACCTGGGGACGCGTCTGCACCAGCTGCTGACGCAGGTGGAGCGCGACCGGGTAGCTGTTACGTAAGCCGATAATGCACAGGCGATCGGCGTTCATCATCGCGTCAATAACCGCCCGGAACTGCGCCGGATCGATCTGCTGCGTCCACTGGGTCAGATTCGCCATTTCCTGCTTATAATGGCGCGCCAGCAGGGTGTTGCCCTGCACCGCATCGCGGTTATCCGCCAGGGGCATCCCGCTCTGGCGCAGCGTACGCAGCTCTTCACGCATGGTTCGGAAGCTGGAGTAGCCCAGACGCTTGAATAAACGGCTGACGGTAGCTTTAGATACGCCGCTAAGCTGCGCCAGCTCAGCGCTGTTATAACTGATCAAATCGTCAAAATGGTCGAAGATGAAATCCGCGACCCGCTGCTCCTGGGGCGAAAGCTCGCCGTAGCGCCGCCGTAGCCGTTCATCAATCTGCTTCATAACACTCCCACCTATCGCCGGGCGCCTGTAACTTTAGTTTCAGTTTTATTCCCTGTTTCATCGCAACATAACATAGCCCGGCCGGCGTTGCCTCCTCAATAGATTGCCGTCGGCGGTCGGCGCTCCTTCGCTGTGGCGAATAACGGAAATCCGCGCTCTTTATCGACAAACGGAAAAGCTGGAACGGCGTTTGCTTAATTGACTTAAAGCGCTCTGTTATCCGACAGGCTGCCGCAACGCGCGATAACGGCGAAAACGCCAAGAGCGAATTAACGCCGCGTTGTCGAAAGAGGCGTTCCAGAGCCGTAATGCCGATCGTTTAAGCATCGAGATACACGGGGCGACCACCGGGGTGAGGCGTCCCTACGGGAACCTCCCCCGGTGTTTCCCCTAAAAATCGGCTTAAGTGACCAGCATTCGTTCCAGAGCCGCGGCTTTTTCATTTCACTATCGAGGAATACGACGATGAGTTCCCAACCGATCGACAACGCCGAACTGGCATCCTATATCCGGCAGATGGAAACGCTGCTGGCGCTTCCCCTAACCCAGGCGCGACGCCAGGAGCTGCTGCTGCAGTTCAGCCGAATTCATGCGATGGCCCAACCCCTGATGGCTTTCCCGCTGGAAGCGCGTCAGGAGATTGCCGGAGTCTACCAGCTATGAGTCGCATGCGGGCGCCATCCATTAAACACATCCGCCGGGCGCTGCTGTCCGGCGAAGTTTCGGCCAAAGAGCTGGCTCAATACGCGCTGGACGAGATCGCGCGCGTCAACCCGACGATCAACGCCTATACGGCGATAACCCGCCGGCGCATGCTGGATGAAGCGGATCGTCTCGATCGCCGGCGTCGACGCGGCCAACCGCTTCCGGCGCTGGCCGGCGTGCCCTATGCGGTGAAAAATTTATTTGATGTCGCGGGCGAAACCACATTAGCCGGCGCGCGCTTATTTAGCCGACGCCCCGCTGCGTCGCAGGATGCGTTCGCCATCCGGCAGCTCGCCCGCCAAGGCGCGATGCTGTCCGGCATGCTGAATATGGATGCTTACGCCTACGGCTTCACCACCGAGAACAGCGACTACGGCGCGACGCGCAATCCACTTGATACGCAACGGATAGCCGGGGGCTCTTCCGGAGGTTCCGCGGCGGCGGTCGCCGCCGGATTGGTCAATTTCACCCTGGGCAGCGACACCAACGGCTCGATTCGGGTGCCCTCCTCGCTATGCGGCGTTTTCGGCCTCAAGCCCACCTTCGGCCGCTTATCGCGCAGCGGCAGCCATCCCTTCGTCGCCAGCCTCGATCACATTGGCCCGCTGGCGCGCAGCACGGAGGATCTGTCGCTGGTTTTCGATGCGCTGCAAGGCCGGGACGGCGCCGATCGTTTTCAGGCGCGGCGCCCGGCGCTGTCATGCGCCGCACGGTTGACGGAGGGGGTTTCCGGCCTGCGCTGCGCGGTGCTGGAGGGCTATTTTTCCGAATGGAGCGGCGATGAGGCCAAAGCCGCCGTGCGGCAGGCCGCTCAGGCGCTGAACGCGCAAAGCGGCGTCACGTTGCCGGATGCCGGCCTGGCGCGCGCCGCGGCGTTTATTCTTTCCGCCAGCGAGGGCGGAAACCAGTATCTTCCCGCGCTGCGCGATACGCCGGAGCTGTTCGAGCCGCTATCGCGCGAACGTCTGCTGGCCGGCGCCATGATCCCTGCCGCCTGGTATGTTCAGGCGCAACGTT
Organism: Brenneria populi; assembly: GCF_036016195.1. Classification (NCBI taxonomy): domain Bacteria; kingdom Pseudomonadati; phylum Pseudomonadota; class Gammaproteobacteria; order Enterobacterales; family Pectobacteriaceae; genus Brenneria; species Brenneria populi. Next base: position 69,706 of record NZ_JAYWTM010000025.1, read on the forward strand.
TTCGCGACCATTTCCGCCGACAGGTTTTGCCGTTGTTCGAACATACCGATCTGCTGATTGCCCCGGCCACGCCTTGCTGCGCCACGCGCATCGGCCAGGAGACCATGTCCGTTAACGGCGTCGATCTGCCGGTACGCGCCAGCATGGGAATGTTGACGCAGCCTATTTCTTTTGTGGGATTGCCGGTGGTTACCGTGCCGCTGAAAACCGCGCTCGGGCTGCCTATTGGGGTGCAGATTATCGCCGCCCCCTGGCGTGAGGAGCTCTGTTTGCGCGCCGCCTGGGCATTGGAACAGCAAGGCTGTTGTTTCGCGGCCTGAGCGCCGCGTTTATCCCGCCGCCGGAGTGAAACGCATCACCGGTTAGCCACATAAAATATTAGCGATATTCAGCCCACGGCGGGCTGAAAACGATCTCCGGCAAAACATAATAATGTTAGCCGGATCACGCTCGCCGCATATCAAATATTTATCGGAAAAACCCCCGCGCCGGGCGGAAATTCACCACGGGAAATCACTCCGCCGGCGTTTGCTATAATTAAGGCGGCGCTCACGATTCGCATAAAATATATTGCATAAAAATCGGTCGCTTATTCGTTCTGACGCACAGAATATGCAATTTATATTTATGCGTTTTTCATCGGCAAAACCAACAATAATCATAAATTTATCACTGATGAAAATGGCTTATTTATTACAAAAATCCCTCTCCGGAAGATGAAAGAGTAACTCATTGTTTTAAATGATATAAAAACAGAATAAATAGAGAATCCCCGCCGAGCGCGCTTATCCAAACACCTGAAAACAATAGGGTTAAATCCGCCCGTCTTATTCCGCCGTCGCTAAAATCGACCTCGGCGGCAAGGGGTTGTCTCAGAATTTCATTATGGTAGGGTATATGGGTTTAATCATTACCAGGACAAACGTTATAGAATTATAAACGACCATAGGAAAACCACCCTTTCATGGCAATTAAAATTGAAGCAAAAAACCTTTATAAAATATTTGGCGAACATCCGAACAGAGCATTCAAGCTGATCGATAAAGGCTTAACCAAAGATCAGATATTTGAAAAAACGGGACTCACCGTCGGGGTAAAAAACGCCAGTCTGGCCATTGAAGAAGGCGAGATATTTGTCATCATGGGATTATCCGGTTCCGGCAAATCAACCATGGTACGCCTTCTCAATCGTCTGATAGAACCGACTCGCGGTCAGGTTCTGATTGACGGCGAGGATATTTCCCAAATATCCGACGCTGCGCTGCGCGACGTGCGGCGTAAAAAAATCAGTATGGTTTTTCAGTCCTTTGCGTTAATGCCGCATCTGAATATCCTCAATAATACCGCCTTCGGCATGGAGTTGGCGGGGATAGCGAAAGCGGAACGCGAGCGAAAAGCGCTGGACGCGCTGCAGCAGGTCGGTCTGGATGCCTACGCCGGCTCCTACCCGGACGAGCTGTCGGGCGGGATGCGTCAGCGCGTCGGCCTGGCGCGCGCGTTGGCGAACGACCCGGACATCCTGCTGATGGACGAAGCCTTTTCGGCGCTGGACCCACTGATCCGTACGGAAATGCAGGATGAGCTGGTTAAGCTCCAGTCCCGCAACCAGCGCACCATCATCTTTATCTCGCACGATCTGGATGAAGCGATGCGTATCGGGGATCGCATCGCCATCATGCATGGCGGCGAGGTGATTCAAGTCGGCACGCCGGACGAAATTCTGAACAACCCCGCTAACGACTACGTTCGCACCTTCTTCCGCGGCGTAGACGTCAGCCATGTATTCAGCGCCAAGGATATCGCTCGCCGCCGTCCGGTCACGCTTATCCGTAAAACGCCGGGCGTCGGCCCCCGCTCCGCGCTGAAAATTTTGCAGGACGAGGACCGCGATTACGGCTACGTGCTGGAACGCGGACAAAAATTCATTGGTGTCGTCTCTATCGACTCGCTTAAACAGGCCCTGAAAGATCAACAGCCGCTGGAGCATGCGCTGTTATCCGATCCGGCTCCCGTGCCCGCAGATATGTCGCTCAATGAGCTGATCTCACAGGTCGCGCAGGCCCCTTGCGCCGTCCCTGTCATCGGCGAAAACAACGAGTATATCGGCATCATTTCAAAGGGAATGCTGCTACAGGCGCTGGATAAGGAGGGAGCAACCAATGAGTAAATCGACAACCAATCCGTGGGAAAGCGGCGGCGCGCCGCAGCAGGCCGCCGGCCAGCAGGATGGCGCGGCGCCGAACGATCCCTGGGCGGCGACCGCCCAGCCGCAGAGTACGCCGCCGGCGGAAAACGCCCCGACGCCCGACGCCGGAACGCCGAGCGATCCCTGGTCCGCGCCCGCGCAGGACGCGCCGGCCAACGGCGCTGACGCCTGGAACGCCGCGCCGCCGCCCGCCGGTTCATCGCATGCGGCGCAAACCGGCGGCGACTGGCTCAATAGCGCGCCCGCGGATACGCAGACGCATTTCAGCCTGCTCGATCCGTTCAAAGATACGCTGATCCCGCTGGATAGCTGGGTAACGCACGGAATCGACTGGGTGGTATTGCACTTCAGACCGCTGTTTCAGGGGATCCGCGTGCCGGTGGATTTCATTCTCAGCGGCTTTCAGCAACTGCTGCTGGGTATGCCCGCGCCGCTCGCCATTTTGATCTTCTCGCTGCTCGCATGGCAGATCTCCAGCTTCGGCATGGGTGTCGCCGCGCTGACGTCGCTGGTTATCATCGGCGCGATAGGCGCCTGGTCGCAGGCGATGGTCACTCTGGCGCTGGTGCTGACCGCGCTGTTCTTCTGCATGCTGATCGGGCTGCCGATCGGCATTTGGCTGGCGCGCAGCGAGCGAGCGGCGAAAATCATCCGGCCGCTGCTGGATGCGATGCAAACCACTCCCGCTTTCGTCTATTTGGTGCCGATCGTTATGCTGTTCGGTATCGGCAACGTGCCGGGCGTGGTGGTAACCATCATCTTCGCCCTGCCGCCGATTATCCGGCTGACGATTTTGGGCATCCGGCAGGTTCCCGCCGATCTGATTGAAGCGGCCGAGTCCTTTGGCGCCAGCCCGCGTCAGATGCTGTTTAAGGTTCAGCTGCCGCTGGCGATGCCGACCATCATGGCGGGCGTCAACCAGACGTTAATGCTGGCGCTGTCGATGGTGGTCATCGCCTCGATGATCGCCGTGGGCGGTCTGGGACAGATGGTGCTGCGCGGCATCGGCCGTCTGGATATGGGGCTGGCGGCGGTCGGCGGCGTCGGCATCGTCATTCTGGCCATCATTCTCGATCGCCTGACCCAGTCGCTGGGGCGCGACCGACGCAGCAAAGGCAACAAAAGCTGGTATACCGTCGGACCTATCGGCCTGGTAACCCGTCCTTTCATCAAGCGGTAATTTATTTTCGCATCGGTTGCCTGACGCCGGTCAGGCAACCGAACCATCAATAATTAAACCCCTTTTACCAAAACCTGCACCTACCAGACAGGAACGAGGAAACAGCTATGAGCAAAACAAAAATCTGGGCCGCGGCCCTGACGACCGCGCTGCTAAGTTCATCCGTTTACGCGGCGGACCTCCCCGGCAAGGGCATCAAAGTTATTCCGGTGCAAAGCACCATCTCCGAAGAGACCTTCCAGACTCTGCTGGTCAATAAAGCGCTGGAAAAGCTGGGCTATGACGTGCAGCCCATCCGCGAAGTGGATTACAACGTCGCCTACACCTCCGTCGCCAACGGGGACGCCACATACCTGGCGGTAAGCTGGGATCCGCTGCACGACAACCAATATCAGGCGGCCGGCGGCGATAAGAAATTCTACCGCGAGAGCAATTACGTTACCGGCGCGGCCCAGGGTTATCTCATTGATAAAAAAACCGCCGAACAATATAAAATCACCAACGTCGAGCAGCTAAAAGATCCCAAGATCGCCAAACTGTTCGATACCAACGGCGATGGCAAAGCCGACCTGACGGGCTGCAACCCCGGCTGGGGATGCGAAGCCGCGATTAACCACCATTTGCAGGCCTATGGCTTAACCCAAACGGTCGATCATAATCAGGGCAACTATGCGGCGATGATTGCGGATACCATTACCCGCTATAAAGAGGGGAAACCCATTCTTTATTACACCTGGACGCCTTACTGGGTGAGCGATGTGCTGGTGCCGGGACGCGATGTCGTCTGGCTGCAGGTGCCCTTCTCCGCCCAGCCCGGCGTCAATCAGGGCGTCAGCACCAAATTGCCCAACGGCGCCGACTACGGCTTCCCGGTCAACAACATGAGAATCGCCGCCAATAAACAGTGGGCGGAGAAAAACCCGGCGGCGGCGAAACTGTTCGCCGTCATGAAGCTGCCGATCGCCGACATCAATGCGCAAAATCTGGCCATGCATAACGGCCAGGGTTCGCAGCAGGATATCGAACGCCACGCCGATGGCTGGATCAAGGCGCATCAGCAGCTGTTCGACAGCTGGGTGAAAACCGCGGCTGAAGCGGCCAAGTAACGTATCAGGCATGAATTCCAGGCGGCTTTTGCCGCCTTTTTTCATTTTGTGACGACTTAGTAATCAACCGATTCCATTTTCCCCCACGCCGCCACGCCCTAACGTCGCACATGAGCTACCCTATTAATGCATAGCGGTACTTCCTTCGATGCTCGACATCCCTATCGCTTACTTTCTGTCACATAATAATCAACTTTATCTAACTTGATGCCGTTTACCCAATTAGTAACATTAGTTACTATGCAGACCGTGATTAATGAGGTTATATAAAAAATGGATAGTTCGTTCACTCCAATAGAGAAAATGCTAAGCCTGCGCGCTTCACGTAAACCCGATTTTCCCTATCAGGAAGTTTTGCTGCTGCGTTTATGCATGCACATGCAAGGAAAAATACTGGAACATAGAAATAAGATACTGAAAGAGCAAGGCATTAATGAAACCTTATTCATGGCGCTCATCACCCTGGAAGCACAGGAGTCCTACAGCATTCAACCTTCGGAGCTCAGCGCCGCGCTGGGATCGTCACGCACTAACGCCACCCGCATCGCCGATGAACTGGAAAAACGCGGTTGGATAGAAAGACGTGAAAGCAATAGCGATCGGCGCTGTTTGCATTTGCATATGACGGAAGCAGGCAAGACTTTCCTGGGTCAGCTCCTTCCCCCGCAACATAAAAGCCTCCATTTTCTCTGGTCCACGCTCAGCGGCGACGAGCAAAAGCAGCTTGAAGTATTAATGAGAAAGCTGCTAACCCGTTTAGATGAGATGGAAGAAAGCAAAGAGTTGTAATTTATTGATTTTAATAGAATAGAACCTTTTACCACAGCCGATGTCTTTCGGCGGCCACGTTACCGGGGCGTTAGCTTTTACCGCAGGCAGTGCCTGTCTGCTTTTCAGTCACTCCGCCCTATCGCCGCTTAATATGATGTTAACCGCCAGTCACCTGCGACTGCCGCCGAACGCCCGGCGGAATCGACGCTGAATGTTTATTCATTACCGCGCCGCCAACTGACGTAATACCAGGCAAAAAAGAGAAGAAACAGAGAGAACACCATGAGTGAAAATGTGGAAACCCAGGCGCCAGCGCCAGTGAAACAGAAAAACAAAAAGAGGCAGCGTAAACGCATCCTGACGCTGTTGACGGTAGTTTTTATCGTGCTCGGCTGCATTTGGTTTGTTTATTGGTTTCTGGTTCTCAGACATCACCAGAGCACCGATGACTCTTACGTCGCCGGCAATCAGATTCAGGTGATGGCGCAGGTGACGGGAAGCGTCACGCGCGTGAACGTCGACGACACCGATTTCGTCAAACAGGGCGATGTTCTGGTTGAGCTGGATTCGACCGACGCCCAGCAGGCGTTTGAGCGTAGCCGCACCGCGCTGGCCAACAGCGTACGTCAAACGCATCAGTTAATGATTAACAGCAAACAGTATCAGGCCAATATCGAGCTGCTGCAGATCAAACTGAGCCAGGCGCAGAGCGACTTAAACCGCCGTGAAGCCCTGGGACAGGCCAACGCCATCGGCCGGGAAGAGGTCCAGCACGCGCGGGACGCGGTAGCCAGCGCCAAAGCCTCTCTGGAAGTCGCCAGGCAGCAATACCAGGCCAATCAGGCCATGATTCTGGATACGCCGTTAGAGCAGCAGCCGACCATCCAACAGTCCGCGGCGGCGATGCGCGACGCCTGGCTGGCGCTGCAACGGACAAAAATCGTCAGCCCGGTAAACGGCTATGTATCGCGCCGCAGCGTTCAGGTCGGCGCCAGGATTACGACGACCTCTGCGCTCATGGCCGTGGTGCCCGCCGATCGTCTATGGGTCAACGCCAACTTTAAAGAGACTCAGCTGGCCAATATGCGCATCGGCCAGCCCGCCACCGTCGTCGCGGACATCTATGGCGATAGCGTCGTTTATCAAGGCAAGGTCGTGGGGCTGGATATGGGAACCGGCAGCGCCTTCTCGCTGTTGCCCGCGCAGAACGCCACCGGCAACTGGATAAAAGTCGTGCAGCGGCTGCCCGTGCGTATCGAACTGGACGCGCGACAGATTGAGAAATATCCGCTGCGCATCGGCCTGTCCGCGCTGGTCAACGTCGACACCGCCAATACCGAAGGCAAATCGCTGGCGGAAACGCCGCGCAGTACGCCGGCCTACGAAAGTCATGCGCTGACGCTGGATCTCGCTCCGGTCAACCAAATGATTAGCGACATCATTCAGAAGAACGCCAGCTAATCTGTCAGGAGAAAAGCGTGCAGAGAAAACCGCTTAACGGCGCCAGTCTGGCCTGGATGACCGTCGCCTTATCGCTGGCGACGTTCATGCAGGTGCTGGACTCGACCATCGCCAACGTGGCGATACCGACCATTGCCGGCAACCTTGGGGCTTCTAACTCGCAGGGGACCTGGGTGATTACCTCTTTCGGGGTCGCCAACGCCATTTCCATCCCCATCACCGGCTGGCTGGCCAAACGCTTCGGCGAAGTTCGCCTGTTTCTGTTGTCCACCGCCCTTTTCGCCTTCACCTCCTGGATGTGCGGCATGTCCACCAGCCTGGAGATGCTGATCTTTTCCCGCGTGCTGCAGGGGATTGTCGCCGGTCCGCTGATCCCGCTGTCGCAGAGTCTGTTGTTAAACAACTACCCGCCCGCCAGGCGAAGCATTGCGCTGGCGCTGTGGTCGATGACCGTGGTGGTCGCGCCGATCTGCGGGCCGATCCTGGGGGGCTGGATTAGCGACAACTACCACTGGGGCTGGATCTTCTTTATCAACGTCCCGCTGGGCGTGGCGGTGGTGCTGATCACCTTACAGACGCTGCGCGGACGGGAAACGCCGACCGAAATCAAGCCGATCGATACCGTGGGGCTGGCGCTGCTGATCGTCGGCATCGGCAGCCTGCAGATGATGCTGGACCGGGGAAAGGAGCTGGATTGGTTTAACTCCAATGAGATCGTGATTCTTACCGTCGTCGCCGTCATCACCCTGACGTTTCTCATCGTCTGGGAGCTGACCGACGACCACCCAGTAGTGGATCTCTCGCTGTTTAAATCGCGCAACTTCACCATCGGATGTTTATGCCTCAGCCTGGCCTATATGTTTTATTTCGGCGCCATCGTACTGCTGCCGCAACTGCTACAGGAAGTCTATGGCTACACCGCGACCTGGGCCGGGCTGGCGTCCGCGCCCGTCGGCCTGATGCCCGTCGTGCTGTCGCCGATTATCGGCCGTTTCGCGCCGCGCCTGGATATGCGCCAGTTGGTCACCTTCAGCTTCATTATGTACGCCGTCTGCTTTTACTGGCGCGCCTATACTTTCGAGCCGGGGATGGACTTCGGCGCTTCCGCGTGGCCGCAGTTTGTACAGGGGTTTGCCGTGGCCTGTTTCTTTATGCCGCTGACGACCATTACGCTGTCAGGCCTGCCGCCGGAGCGTATGGCCGCGGCATCCAGCCTGTCCAACTTTACCCGGACGCTGGCGGGTTCTATCGGCACATCCATCACCACCACGCTGTGGACCCAGCGCGAGTCGTTGCACCACTCGCAGTTAACGGAATCGGTAACGCCTTACAATCCGCTGGCGCAGGAAACCTATCAGCAATTACAGGGAATGGGGATGAGCCAATCCCAGGCCTCCTCCTATATCGCCAGCAAGATTACCGCGCAGGGGCTGATTATTTCCGCCAATGAAATTTTCTGGGCGGCGGCGGGGGTATTTCTGCTGCTGCTGGTGCTGGTATGGTTCGCCCGACCGCCCTTTACCTCCGGAGGCGGCGGCGGCGCGCACTAGCTGCGTCGCCCGGGCCGAACGCCCCGCCGATTCTTTTGCCGCAAGAACCGGCGGGCTTTTCATTTATCAGGGCGCGCCGCGCCCTGTATGACCTCAGGCTCGATTCTGACGCCACCATTCAGACAACACAATGCCGGCCGCCACGGAAATATTCAGGCTCTCAACCTTGCCGGTGCCGTCGATGGCGATGTTAACGTCGCCCTGCAGCCAGGCGCTATCCGTCGCGCCGTCGCCTTCCTGACCCAGCACCACCACGGTTTTCGCCGGAAATACGGTTTGCGACAATGCCGTGCCCTGGCGGGCGGACGTCGTCACGATGGTATACCCGGCCTTGCGGAATGCATCGAATACGGCGCGGGGATCGTCGGCATTGATCGCCTTAACATGCTCAGCGCCGCCTTCCGCCGTACGCACCGCGGCGCCCGACTCCAGCATCGTCGCGTCCTGCACCAGCAGGCCATTCACGCCAAAGTGCGCGCAGCTGCGCATAATGCCACCGAGATTGTGCGGATTGCCGGCATCTTGCAACGCCAGCACGCAATCACGTTCGCCGGCCGTTTTCAGATATTCATGAACATCCATTCCCTGACGCTTTTTGATCAGGAAACAGACGCCGCCATGATGCTCCGTGCCGGAGGCTTTGCTCAGCTCATCGTCGTCGACGACATGATAGGCCTTACGGTTAGCGGCCATCCAGCGCAGGGCGTCGCGAAAACGCGGCGTCACCTCCTGCAAAAACCAGGCGCGGACAATGGAATCCGGACGGCTTTTAAACAGGGCCTGGCAGGCGTTTTCACCGTAAACCCGCGTCTCTTCCTGACGCTGGCGACGCAATTGCGCCGGATCGATCTGGCTTTTACCGCCGATCCCGCCATGATCGAATTCAGCCTCTTCGCCCGGCGCCCGGGAGACCGTTTTCCAGGGAGAGTCATTATTATCGCGCGCTTCGCCGCGAGGAGGGCGCGGACGCCCGGCGCGGGCGCCGTCGCGATCTTTGCTCCACGGACTTTTCTCGCCGTCGCGAGCGGGATTTTCCCGGGCATAGCGCGGATTTTTATCGCGCGGATGCCGCGGCTTATCGCGCGACCCGGCATCATCATGCCGGCCGCCGCCGCTGCGACGATCTTTACCCGCCGGCCGCTGGTTTTTACTCTCTTTGCCGTCCTCGTCATCGCTACGGACGTACATCACACGGACCTTGCCGCTCTTACTATCGAATGAATCGCTCATCGTTATCTCCACCTAAGCGCTGGGCGCGAAGATTACCTTATGTACAGCCGCTTAGCCACCTGCTTGTGGCAAAAGCCAAAAACTATTGTAGCTATTGAGTAAACCACGTTGTTGACTACAGGCCCGCTCGCCATACTTAGCCCACTGCTAAGTAACATATTATTCAAGTGTGCGCTGATTATTTAACATATTGCCGACGTTCACCGCCCGTAAGCAACGGTTCTCATCAACGGCACACGTTTACTCTCTTTCACCTGAGGTCTGGTTATGAATACGGTATGCGCATCTTGCCACACAACAAACCGTCTCCCCGAAGAACGGATTGACGACCATCCGAACTGCGGCAGCTGCGGCGAACCCCTGTTCACGGGGGAAGTCATCAATGCCACCGCGGCGACGCTGGACAAACTATTGCAGGACGATCTGCCGGTCGTCGTCGACTTCTGGGCTCCCTGGTGCAGCCCTTGCGTCAGCTTCGCCCCCGTATTCGAAAGCGTCGCACGGGAGCGCGGCGAAAAAATTCGCTTCGTTAAGGTTAATACTGAATCGGAACCCACGCTGAGCACGCGCTATCGCATCCGCACCATCCCGACGATTATGCTGTTTAAACAGGGGAAACTGGTCGACATGCTCAATGGCGCGCTGCCTAAAGCGCCGTTTGAAGGCTGGCTGGACGAGTCGTTATAACCCGGCGGGAGCCGCGCCGCGGGAAAGGGGCGCACGCCAGCCGCCGCAAAGCAAAGGACGAACTATTATGGCCGCAGGCCTTTTGGTCCGCCCCCATGTCGATTAGAATAGCGCCTTTCAGAGTCTGTCCCTGCCGGGCGCCCTAGCGCGGCGGCGTGAACAGGCTCTTGGCCGAACGCTATCACCTGCGCTATTTCATGATAAACAACGCCGTTCTTCGCCTGCGTCAGCAACGTCTCGAGCAGTCGACCAAGCCCTTTCGCGCCCGCGGCTGCCGGGTCGTACGCTGTCAGCGCTGCCTGCTGCCGACCGCAAACTGCCTGTGCCACACCATTCGTCCGTACTCCGCCCGCAGCCGTTTCTGCCTGCTGATGTTCGATACCGAACCACTGAAACCCAGCAATACCGGGCGGCTTATCGCCGATATCCTGCCGGAAACCCAGGCGTTTCTCTGGTCACGGACATCGCCGGATCCGCATCTGCTGGCCGCCCTTCGCCATCCGGATTATCAACCCTATCTGGTTTTTCTGGCTGACGATAACGAAGAAGGACGCCGGATCTTCCGGCAATTGCCCGCGCAGGGAAAGCCCCCTTTGTTTATCTTGCTGGACGGCACCTGGCCGGAAGCGCGGAAAATGTTCCGCAAGAGCCCCTATCTGGATGGCTTGCCCATTCTGTCGCTCACCGTCAGCGCGCTCTCCCGCTACCAACTGCGGGAAGCCGGCGACGCCGGGCGGCACTGCACCGCGGAGATCGCCGTTGCGCTACTCGCTCAGGCCGGGGACGCCGCCGCTGCGCAAGCGTTATCAAGCCATTTCGATCGCTTTCGCAAACACTACCTGGCCGGCAAGTCGCACCATACCCTGCAGGAAATGCCTCCTACCATCACAGCATAATCGGCGAAAAACGCGTAGTATCAAAGCGTCTCTCCTAAAAGGGTAGCTTATGAGCCAGCGCGGATTGGAAGCACTATTACGTCCCAAGTCGATAGCGGTGTTAGGGGCATCGGAAAAACCGGGTCGGGCGGGATTTCTGATGATGCGGAATTTGCTGGATGGCAGCTTCGCAGGACCGGTGTTGCCCGTCACGCCCAAATATCGCGCCGTCTGCGGCGTTCTCGCCTATCCGAACGTGGCCGGCTTGCCGCTCACGCCCGACCTCGCCATTCTTTGCACCAACGCCGGCCGTAACCTGGCGTTGCTGGAAGAGCTCGGACGATCCGGCTGTAAGACCGTGATTATTCTCTCCGCGCAGCCTGCCCAGTCCTGCGCGTTAAAAGCCTGCGCGCAGCGCTATAACATGCGGCTTCTCGGCCCGAACAGCCTCGGCGTGCTCGCGCCCTGGCAGGGATTCAACGCCAGTTTTTCCCCCGTGCCGATTATGAAAGGCAAGCTGGCGTTTATTTCCCAATCCGCCGCGGTATCGAACACCATTCTGGACTGGGCGCAGCAGCGGGGAATCGGCTTCTCGTATTTTATCGCGCTGGGAGATAGCCTGGATATTGATGTTGACGACCTGCTCGACTTTCTGGCCCGCGACGGCAAGACCCAAGCCATTTTACTGCATCTCGAACATATCAGCGATGCCCGCCGTTTTCTCTCCTCCTCCCGCAGCGCCTCAAGGAATAAACCTATCCTGGTGATCAAAAGCGGGCGCAGTCAGCAGGCGCAAGTGCTGCTTAGCGAGCGACGCCAGGGACTGGACGCGGCCTACGACGCCGCGATTCAGCGCGCGGGCCTGCTGCGGGTGCGCGATACCCATGAGCTGTTCTCGGCGGTGGAAACGCTCAGCCATTTGCGCCCATTACGCGGCGAACGCTTACTGCTGGTCGGCAACGGGGCATCGCCGGCGGCGCAGGCCCTCGATCAATTTATCAGCAAACAGGGAAAGCTGGCGCAACTCAGCGAAACCACGCGCCAGGCGCTGCGAACCGCGCTACCGGAGCATGTGGCGATCGGCAATCCGCTTAACCTGCGCGAAGAGGCGACGATCGAACGCTATCTGGCGGCGGTTTCCGTGTTACTGGATAGCGACGACTTTGACGCGCTGCTTATTATTTATTCCCCCAGCGCCGCGGCGCCGGGCACCGAAAGCGCCGCGGCGCTGATTAAGCTTTTCCAGCAACATCCGCGCGGTAAACGCATAACGCTGCTGACCAACTGGTCCGGCGAATTCTCCTCGCAGGAGGCGCGCCGCTTATTCAACTGCGCCGGCATCCCCACCTATCGTACCCCGGAGGGCGCCGTGACGGCATTTATGCACATCGTCGAATATCGGCGCAACCAGAAGCAGCTAATGGAAACGCCGGTGCTGTCGCCGGATTTAGCGGGCAATACCGCTCAGGCGCACAAACTTATTCGTCAGGCGCTGGCCGACGGTAATACGCAGTTAGATACCCACGAAGTGCAGCCCATTCTCCAGGCTTACGGTTTAAACACGCTGCCGACCTGGATTGCCAATGACAGCGCCGAGGCGGTTTACCTCGCGGAGCAGATCGGTTATCCGGTCGCCATCAAGCTGCGATCGCCGGACATTGCGCATAAATCTGAAGTTCAGGGCGTTATGCTCTACCTGCGCACCGCTAGAGAGGTGCAGCAGGCGGCGGAGGCGATCCTCGATCGCGTAAAGCAAACCTATCCGCAGGCGCGCATTCACGGCCTGCTGGTACAGGGCATGGCGAACCGGGCCGGCGCTCAGGAGCTGCGGGTGGCCGTCGAACAGGATCCGGTATTCGGCCCCTTGATTATGTTGGGGGACGGCGGCGTTGAATGGCGAAAAAGCCAGCTTGCCGTAGCGCTGCCGCCGCTGAATATGACGCTGGCCCGTTATCTGGTGCTGCAGGCGCTGAAAGAAGGAAAAATTCACGGCCGCGGCGCGCTGCGCGCTTTAGATATTCCGTCGCTCAGCCGATTGTTGGTGCAGGTGTCCAACCTGATCCTCGACTGCCCGGAAATATCCCGGCTGGATATCCATCCACTGCTGGCCTCCGGGGATGAGTTCACCCTGCTGGACGTCACGCTGCGTCTGGTGCCCTTTAGCGGCGATCCGCAATCAAGGCTGGCTATCCGCCCTTATCCGCAGGATCTGGAAGAAACCGTTACGCTGAAGGATAACATCACTTGCCTGTTCCGCCCCATCCTGCCCGAAGACGAACCGCTGCTGAGCACATTTATCGCCAAGGTCACCAAGGAAGATCTCTACTATCGCTATTTCAGCGAAATTAGTGAATTTAATCATGAAGATTTAGCCTATATGACGCAGATTGACTACGATCGGGAGATGGCGTTTGTCGCCATACGCCACGCGGCGGAAGGCGGAGAGATTATCGGCGTCACGCGCGCCATTTCCGACCCGGATAATACCAACGCCGAATTCGCCGTTCTGGTGCGTTCCGATTTAAAAGGCCTGGGGCTGGGCACGCGCCTGCTGGAAAAGCTGATCCGCTATGCCGGACAGCATGGGCTGAGCCGGTTGAACGGGATCACCATGCCGCATAATCAGGGGATGATTACGCTGGCGAAAAAGTTGGGTTTTAACGTCGACGTTCAGCTGGAAGAGGGAATTGTCACGCTGGAACTGCCGCTGAAAGTTTAATCGCCATACGTGATATAGCTCCCGCATCAAGAGACGATCTGGCTATCAAAATCAAAACTTGCTCACAACGGCTGGAAAGTAATGGTATTATCGCTCGATTCGGCTATTCCTTAATTTTTGATGATGACCAGCCGGTCATACACTGATGAGAGAAGAAACGCACTGTGATGTTGTCAAAACTTAAACGCAATAAATACCAACAACACCTTGCAGAACTGCCCAAAATCCCTCAGACAGCTGATGACGTTCAGACACTCCACTCCCCTGAACGTTTCCGTACCACGCTGGTGAACGCCATTCTGAACGCCAGAAAGCGCGTTTATCTGGTGGCGTTATATCTGGAACATGA
>NZ_JAYWTM010000026.1:0-1446 GCF_036016195.1 Brenneria populi
AACGCCAGAAAGCGCGTTTATCTGGTGGCGTTATATCTGGAACATGACGACGGCGGCATGGGGGTCTTGTCTGCCGTGTATGAAGCCAAACGACAGCATCCCGAGCTAGACGCCCTCATATTGGTGGACTGGCATCGCGCGCAGCGCGGACGCATCGGCGCCGCGGCGGAAAATACCAATGCCGACTGGTACTGCGACATGGCGGAAAAACACGCCGATACGCAGTGTCCTATCTACGGCGTTCCCGTGAATACCCGCGAGGCGCTGGGCGTCCTGCACCTGAAAGGCTTTATTATCGATGACACCGTCATATACAGCGGCGCCAGCCTGAACGATGTCTATCTGCATCAACACGATAAATACCGCTACGACCGTTATCAGGTCATTCACAACCCCATACTGGCCGATACCATGGCTCAGTATATTCAAAGGCTTCTGTCGGCATCGGCGGTACACCGGTTGGATCGCCCCGATCGCCCTAAAAGCCTGGAAATTAAAAACGAAACCCGGCAATTTCGCCAGTCGTTGCGCACGACCGCCTACCATACGCCCGACAGCGGCGATGTTAACGATCGATTGACCGTTACGCCATTAGTGGGATTAGGCAAAAAAAGCCCGCTGAATAAAACCATTCATCACTTGATGTACTGCACAAACGATCGTTTGGTGATGTGCACGCCCTATTTCAACCTGCCTGCCCTGCTGGTCAGAAATATTATCCGCTTGCTGCGGGAAGGGAAGAAAATCGAAATCATCATTGGCGATAAAACCGCGAATGATTTCTATATTCCGCAAGACCAGCCGTTTAAGATCATCGGCGCCCTGCCCTATCTCTATGAAATCAACCTGCGCCGCTTCCTGATTCGTTTGCAGCGTTACATTGATAATCGCCAGCTCGTCGTCCGCTTATGGAAGGACGGCGATAACAGTTTCCATCTCAAAGGCATGTGGGTCGATGATGAGTGGCAGTTGCTGACCGGCAATAACCTCAACCCGCGCGCCTGGCGTCTGGATCTTGAGAACGCCATTCTCATCCACGATCCTAAAAAGGTTTTGCTGGCGCAACGTTTACAAGAGCTGGAAAGCATCAAAGAACATACTCACGTAGTGGCAAACTACACGGAGCTGGAAAGTATCGCGCAATACCCGGTGAAGGTGCGCAAGCTCATCCGGCGCTTACGCAGAATCCGCATAGACCGGCTTATCAGCCGCATCCTTTAAATCGCCGGGTATTCCCATATTGCGCGCGTAGGGAATGCCTGGATCCTGCCGAAGAGCACCTCGCCGATAAACGCCTAAAACCCAGAGCCCGGCACTGCGATTGCGGCCCTTCGTTCGGTTTGACGCCTGCCGGTTTACGCCTGGGCCTCTCTTCGAAGCGGCGCTGCGCGCCGTTCAGATCCGCTCCTGCTAATTTAGCCCGCGCAAAACAAAAAGCCCCATGCT
>NZ_JAYWTM010000027.1:0-56167 GCF_036016195.1 Brenneria populi
ACGATTAAGCCGGGAGATGCAAACGCTAGTCCGACAGGCTGGCGGCAGCCATACCCGGTTTCAGCAACCGGGAAGCCAGCTCGCTGGTATCGATGGATTTAGGGCATGGAGACGGGCGCGGGCGGTATGTGCAGCAGGTCTACGGCAGAACGGCGTAGGCCCTTTCCCCTGGCTGGCTCATCAGTTCACGTTCTTCAGGTAACCCCGCCAGCCAGGGAAAAAGATCAGATTGGCGCTGAGATGGGGAATTAAGTGTTACCTATGTGGTACTGGTGGGGGAACCCGGCCCAAAAAAACTGGGTTCCCCCACTATCCACGTATATAGCGGAGTCAGGTGGGGAGAGTGACCAAAAACCGCATGCTGACGGGGTTGAATGCCAGATTGCCGTTTCTGGTGGGGGAAAACATGATCCGTCTGCAAGTCGGGTAAAAATGGGGGAAGTCAGGCGGATTTTTTTCTGATCTGCTTGTGGCGTTCAATCAGGTTGCCTTCTTCATCGAAGTAGCGGCTCGGCCAGATCTCCGACGGATGAATACCTAATGCCTCCGCGATCAGAAATTCGCCTTTCGGCCACGGGCGGGTAAGCACGTTCGCCAGCGTTGAAGAGCTTAATCCTGCCTGCCGGGATACCGCTGCCATCGTTATCTTTTTCTTGTGTAACGAGGCAATTATGTCTGCCGGATGCATATCAATTTTGTTAGTCATGCTCCCTCCTTGCTCGTAGAGACAGAATAATTTTTCAACATCAATACTAAGTAATACTTAGTACATTTTCAACAGGCAGACATGAAAATCACCGCTGGTTATCCAGTCGGTCGGGATCCTCATGCTGCCACATCGTTTAAAAGAAGCCAGACTAAGAGCGGGCCTGTCGCAACAGCGGCTTGGGGTTCTGGCGGGTATTGATGAAGCCACGGCCAGCGCTCGGATGAACCAATATGAGCGCGGTGTGCATACACCTGATTTTGATCTTGCCTGCCGACTGGCGGCGGTGCTTGATGTTCCTGCCTGCTATTTTTATACCGTCGAAGACGATCTTGCCGAAATCATTCTGAATTATCACCCTACGAAAAAATAGCGCTTGTCCACGTTATTGCTCTGTTCGTTCGAAACGCTGTGCAGCTCGTTGTTCTCAATAATCGGCTTAACGAGGTCTGCCAGTTTACAATGCGCTTCCCGCCGCTCCTCAAAGTAATCATACCGATCGTAAATGCCTTCAACGCCTTTCAGCTTATGATTAAGGCACCGTTCGGCGACATAGCCCGGAACGCCTAACGCGGCCAGTAGGCTGCGGCAGGTGCGGCGCAGGTCGTGTACGGTGAACGGTTCAAGTTCACCCATGCGATTGGGCGGTTGAATTTTTCTTCCCGGTTCGCGGCCGAAAAGTTTGGCGATCGCCCGGTTGAGGGTATCGCTGCCCATATGCGGCGAACTGCTGGCCCGGCGGTTGGGGAATACATACGCTGAACCGCAGGCGCGTATCTTCAATTCACGCAGCCATTCCCGCGTCAGCGGGGGTAGGGGAATGACGATAGCGACGCCCGATTTGCTCCTCGCCGCAGGCAGTTCCCACGTTGCGTCTTCGAGGGAAAATTCATCCCATTGGGCTTCGGTCAGTTCGCTTTTGCGTACGCCAAGCACGATCAGTAATGCGCAAGCCAGATAGTTATCGCGAGTGAAGCTGTCGCTCTGGTTGCGGAATACCTGAAAAACCTGCGTCAACTCTTCCTGACTCAACGCCCGATCGCGGCTTTTTTCAATGCCGCCCGCATCATCCACCTTGAACGCCGCCGCCGGGTTATGTCCGAGAAGCCCAAGTTTTATGCCGTGATTAAACAGTTGTTTCAGGTACATCAGCGCATCGTTGGCGGTGCAGGGCCTGCCGCTGGCGGTGATTTGCTGGATGATGGCGCGTATGTCCAGCGGTGTGACCTTGCCTAACGCCAGCTCGCCAATGTGTGGCGCGATCTCTCTGGCGAAGATCCGCTGTGGGATATGCGGGTGCTTAAGGCGTCGCACCAAATCCTGCTTCCAGTCGTTAAACAGATCGTTGACGGTATGGATTCTGGCGGGGCGATTGCGTTTACGTTCGGCGATGGGATCGTCGCCTTTCCTGACCTTCCTGCGGGCGTCTTCGGCCTGAGAGCGGGCTTCCGCCAGCGACAGATCGGACGGCTTGCCCAGCGTGAGCGAACGGCGTTTGGCGTTCAGGGTATAGCGCAGCATCCAGTAAGGTTCACCGCGCTGCGGCACCATCAGGTATAGCCCCTGACCGTCGTTGTATCGTCCGGGACGGCTTGCTTTCAGGATGGACTGTATGGTTTTAACGGTCAGATTTCCCATGCCCTGCCTCCCTAAGGTATTCCGCCAGCGTCCGTCAATCGTGGCCTGCGCGAAAAAGTGGGTAGTACATAGGTTATAAAACGAACATTTTGGCTTGTAAAGCGATTGTACTACCCAATGTACTACCCACTCGGCAGTGGATTTCGGTGGATTCGGGTAGTACAAAGTAGACGTTGATGGCAACAAAAACGCCCTGAAAACAGGGCGTTGTGGAAGTCGGTGGAGCAAGGTGGAAATTATTCGATGTTCTGGATCTGTTCCCGCATCTGTTCGATAAGAACCTTCAGTTCGATGGCGGAAGCGGTGACGTCGGCGTTGATGGACTTAGAGGCCAACGTGTTGGATTCGCGATTGAACTCCTGCATCATAAAGTCCAGACGGCGGCCGACGGCCTCTTCTTTTTTCAGAATTTTATAGGTTTCCGCCACGTGCGCTTCCAGGCGGTCAAGCTCTTCCGCCACGTCGATGCGCTGCGCCATAATGACCAGCTCCTGTTCCAGCCGGTTATTTTCCAACTGAACCTGAGCTTCTTCCAGCTTGCTGAGCAGCCGCTCGCGCTGCCATTGTAGAATATTCGGCATATGCGCCCGGACTTTGGCGACTTCGGCGCTGACGCCGGCCAGACGCTGTTCAATCAGCGTTTTTAAGGCATTGCCTTCGCTTTCCCGCGCGCGGATGAAGTCATCCAGCGTGCCGTCCAACGCTTGCAACAGTTCGGCGCCGATGGCGTCCAGATCCTGTTCTTCCGCCGCCATCACGCCAGGCCAGCGCAAAATGTCGACCGGGTTGATCTCCCCTTCGTCGCTCTGCATTTTCACCCAGTTGGCGGCGCTAACCAGCTGTTTAGCCAGATTTTCATTCAAGATCAGCGAACTTTGCGCGCTCGGATCGAGATCGAAACGCAGGTTGCATTCAATTTTACCGCGGGTCAGGCGGGCGCGGATGCGATCGCGGATAACGGGCTCCAGACTGCGGAACTGTTCCGGCAAACGGATATAGGTTTCCAGATAGCGTTGGTTAACGGAACGCAGTTCCCAGGCTGCGTTGCCCCAGTCGCCTTTGACTTCTCGTCGGGCGTAAGCGGTCATGCTGCGAATCATTGGTGCATACCTGTAGAGCAAATGATGCGGGGATTATAACGTCGTGTCTCTGGGCAGGGTAGAATAAAATCGCCGCGCGGGCGGTCGCTCGGCCCGCGCGGCGGCTATTATGCGGCGTGCAGCAGCGCTTCGTTTTGTTTGGCGATCTCCCGACATTTGTTTTTCATCATCTGCTTAAGCTGCAATGTCGCCTGCGACTGCGGGTTGTCGCGCCGGCTAATCAGCGTCACCTCAAACGGCAAGGGCTGATCGATGGGGACGATTTTCAGCAGGCCGGCATAGCGGCAGGCGGTAAAGAGATCGACCACGCCGGCGCCGCCGCCGGCCAGTACCATATCCGCGATGACTGAATAGGTTTTGATGTACAGCGAAGCCGCCGGTTTGAGATGCCGGGTGCGTAACGCCCGGTGTAATACCTGCCCGAGGGGATCCTGATGCTGCATCATCAATAGATTGTTCGAACATAGCCATTCGAGCGATACCGGGCCGTTCACCGGGCTGTCTTTAGGCAGCAGCGCCACCATCGAAGACTGAAACAGCGGTTCCGCCAGCAATGCCGCGTCGACCTGCTGTCCGAACACCAGGGCGAAATCGAGCTGGTTTTGCAGGATATTCAGACACAGGGTGCTGAAATGCTCCGTCACCAGCTCGACGTTGACCCGGGTTTCCTGCTTATGAAATTCCACTAAGGCGGGAGCGACGATCATCTGCCCGAACGCATGGGCGGCGCCCAGACGGACGGATTGCTCTTTGCCGGTTTTAATCTGCTCGGTCAGTGTGCTGATGGCCTGCAGCTGTTTGTACAACTCCTGCACTTTAGGGATCAGGCTACGGCCCGCCTCCGTGGCGATCATGCCTTGCGTATTTCGTTCAAACAGAGAGAAGCCAAGCTGCTGTTCAGCATGGTTAAGCACCCGGCTGACATTGGGCTGGGAAACGTTCAGTAAACGGGCGGCGCCGCTGATGGTGCCGGCCTGCACAATAGCCTGAAAAATTTCGATATGTCGTAAACGCATGGGAGCACGCCCCGTGTATCTTTTGGGTGGTCGTTGCGCCGTCGGGCGCAACGTTGTCGGCGATATTCCCTATGCAATATCCACGCCATACGGCGCAGGCTGACGCGCGTTATCCCGGCTGCGCGCGTTGAGGTTACGCGCCCCAGGTGCGCTCCAGTACACGCAACCCGTTACCGTAACAGATCTTTTCCAGCAGCGGACGATCGTCGCCGCGCTTGGCCAGCGTGTTGACCAGCACCGGCAGGCCGGCGGCGTCGACCAAATCCGGCGGAACGCTGGCGCCGTCGAAGTCCGACCCCAGGCCGACGCCCTCTTCGCCGAGCTTTGTCAGCAGGTAATCAACGTGGCGGACGATCTCGTCTACCGTCGCGTCAGGATCTTTTTTCCCGTCTTCGCGTAGGAACATGGTGCCGAAATTCACGCCGACGAAACCGCGGCTTTCCCGGATGGCGGCCGGTTGACCGTCCGTCAGGTTGCGCGACTGGGCGCAGAGCGCGTGCGCGTTGCAGTGGCTGGCGACCAGCGGCGCATCGGTGATGTCGCCGGTATCCGGCGAGGAGGGGAAACGGAACGGTACGCCCTGGCCGAAAATATTCGGGCGGCTCCACAGCGGCCCGAGGGTGCGCAATCCGGCGGCATACAAAATATCCAACAGCTCCAGATCGGGGTCGAGCGCTTCGGCGCCTTCAATGTGCATCACCATCGCCAATACGCCTTGCGCCATGCATTGGCGGATATCCGTCGCGCTGCGGCAGATTTTGGCCTGTCCGGCGGACGCCGCCTCAATGCGCAACAGTGTGGAAATCAGCGAAAAGGTGACTTCTCTGGCGTTTTCCGTCGTCGGCGTCGCGTGGGGAACGAAAAGTCCGCCGCTTCCTGGTACGGATTTTGCTGTTTTGGGTGAAGGTAGATAAGCGGCGAACAATCCGCCGACGCATCCGCCCTGGCGGATGCGCGGCAGGTCGATCTGACCGGCCGCCGGACCGTTTAGAAAAGCCTTTACCGGTTATCGCGGTGAGAAGACCAAAGACGCAGGAGTACGTCGTATGCCCGTCGAAGAGAGGGATTTGTTCAATGAGGGATGAGTGAGTGTCTGACATCGTCGCAAGTATCGGCTCTGGATGTGGTGCAATGAGGCGTTATCCTGCCCATTTTTGGTGCGTTCGCACCGTAATGGACAAACCGTCGCTAAGGAGAAAATAGCGCATCGGGCGATGCAAACGTAACTGGGCGCCATCGGCATCAAAGCTCAGCTGATTTCATCGGAGAACCGTCAGGTCTTGACCAAAACGCGCGCGTGCCAGCATTAGCCGGCGATCGCGGGCGACAAACGGTTATGGGCATTGGCCCGTGGCAAAAACGTTTTGCCAGCCAGGTGGAGGCTAACGGCATGAGGCTACTGTTGAACCGCGGCCGGATAGTGACGTATCAGCGCTGAGGGGCGGCGGTTTTTTCATAATTTATATGCCGGCATCCGGAGGCGTGGCGTCGGACAGCTGAGCCATTTCCTCATCGGAAAGCTGGGTGATGTGTTGGATCTGCTTGCGCGCCATGCCGCTCAGCAGTAGCCGGAGGGCAATGCGCCGCGCGCCGGCTTTCATCCCTTGCTCCATCCCTTGTTCTATTCCTTTCTCCATGCCGCTTCGAATACCTTTCTCAAACCCAATCTGCTCCAACTGTTGTGCAATCGTCATGATTTCCTCCCGATCCGTTGACAGTGGCGCCGCCACTCTCTCGATAAAGTCGGCTGGTCTGGATGTATTGCCGGTTTGCGCAATATAAAACAGCAACGCCCGCTTCTGCGTCAACGGCACCTGCCAGCGCTCAAATAATAACCCGATATCTCGCGCCAGTTCTAGCATATCCCGCGTGCGGATATGCTTCTGCACCAGTTCCAGCAGCGCCGCCCGCCGATGGGTTTTGATCTCCTCATCGGGGATAACGGTCAAGTCCACCAGCGGGAAGTCCCTTACGTATAGCCGCTGCGCCAATGATGGGTCGGCAAAGCTATCCAGCCAGCGCAGGCTGTACGGATATGGGCGGCGTCTCCCCTGATAGAACAGTAGGGGCACCACCAGCGGCAACTGCTTATGCCCCTGCGCCAAATGCTGCTGCATCGCCGCCAGGCAGTAGCGCAGCAGGCGAAAAGCCATCAGTTTTTCCGGCCGGCTCTGGTGCTCGATTAGACAATAGATATAGCCTTGTCCGGCGGTAGTGCGCAGCGAATAGAGCATATCGGAAACCCGCGCGCGCAAATCTTCGTCGATAAACGAGGCCGATTCCAGTTGCAGCGTGTTGAAATCGCAGCGGCCGCGAATATCCGGCGGCAGGTGGATGGCGAGAAAATCCCGCGCCACCTCAATGTCGCCGAGAAACTGTTTACAGATGGCATCGTGTGATTGCATGTCGTCCCTGACCGTTTATGTTCCTTGCGAGGGTCAGAGTAGCGCATGGCGTTGGCGCGTAAAGGCAGCGTCGCCTATTTTGGAAAGCGGGTTGAAAACAGAATGGAAAAACGTCCGAGCGACATTTTTCCCTGTGAGGACGATCCCTGAACGCGGGGGTATGCCGTTTCGTGAGGATCGCCGCTTATGCTATTTGATTAGGGGGGCCGTCAGCGGTAAATGGCCGCGACCGGCTCTTTCCCCACGTAGCCGTAGCCGCGGTACATCCCTTCGCTGTTGAACGGCAGCGCGATGTTGCCGGCGTTGTCGACGGCGATCAGCCCGCCGCTGCCGCCCATCCGCCGCAGTTTCTCCAGCACCACGCGATCGCCGGCCTGGCGTAACGTCAGCCCGGCGTACTCCATCAGCGCCGATACGTCGTAGGCGGCCACCGCGCGCATAAACACTTCGCCGGTGCCGGTGCAGGAGACGGCGGCCGTCTGGTTATTGGCGTAGCAGCCCGCGCCGACGATCGGGCTGTCGCCCACGCGGCCGGCCTGCTTGTTGGTCATGCCGCCCGTCGAGGTCGCCGCCGCAAGGTTGCCGGCGCTGTCGAGCGCGACCGCGCCGACTGTACCGAATTTACGGTCGGGATCGATAGGGTCGCTCTGGCCGTCATGGTCGAGAATGACACGACCTGCGCCGGCCTGCGCGTTACGCAACTGTTGGCGGCGTTCGTCGGTGGAGAAAAATGCAGGGTCAACCCTTTCCAGACCGTGCTGCTGGGCAAAGGCTTCCGCGCCGTCGCCGGTAAACATCACGTGCGGGCTCTTTTCGAGCACGGCGCGCGCCGCCAGAACCGGGTTACGGATATGGCTGACGCAGCTGACCGCGCCGGCTTCCAGCGTGCGGCCGTCCATGATGCTGGCGTCCAGCTCATGGGTTTCCGCGTGGGTAAAGACCGAACCGCGCCCGGCATTGAACAGCGGGCACTCTTCCAGCAGCCGGACGGCTTCCGTCACTGCATCCAGCGCGCTGCCGCCCTGCGCCAGAATCCGCTGTCCGCCGGCGATAATTTCGGATAAGGCGGCCAGATAGCGCTGTTCTTTTTCGGCGCTCATGGCCGAGCGGGTCAGCGCGCCTGCGCCGCCGTGGATCACAATCACGGGTTTCGTCATGCGATAGCTTCTCTTGTTCATCGGGTTGCGCGCCGGCATCAGTTTTGCGTCGTCGCCAGATAGGAGAACGCGCCCAGCAGGCTGGTGAGTTCCCGTATGGTTTGCGCCGTATAGCCTACGGTGACGGCATCCAAACGCTCGATATTCGGCAGCAGACAGAATAGATCGGCCAGCACCGGCTTCGCCACCATCAGTTCAAGGCGATAGGGCGCCTGAATTCTGGGTTCCAGAGCGCGGGGCGCTTTCTCCACCGCCGCCTGCGCCGCGTCGCGAATCACCCGACGCGCCTGTTCCGCGCTGAGGGACTCAGCCGCATGCTGCGAAATGGCGCGTTTGACGCAGGCGTAGCCGGCGGCGGGGTAGTAGCGGGCGATCCAGCGTTGAAGCGTGTCGTCGCCGCTCACCAGCCAGAGCGGCGTGTTTTGCTCCACGCCGGCGGCGGCGTAGATGTCGCTTTCGCCCATGATCTCGCCGTTGATGCGCACGCGATAGAAGGCGCGGCCGTTGATGGTGTGCGCCAGCACGCCGAATTCGCCCGCCGCGCTGTGGTAGCCGATGAACATCAGGCCGTCGAACGGCTGCCGCTCCAGCCCTTCCACCATCGAGTAGCCGCGTGGTTTGCCCTGCACCAGCCGCGCGCGCGCGTCGATATTCTCCGCGCGCAGGTTAACCATCGCCGCGTGGCTGTCCGCCACCACCACTTCCGTCGCGCCGCCGGCGAAGGCGCCGTCAATCGCGGCGTTCACTTCCTGCTCCATCAGCCCGCGCGCCAGCTGGTATTCGGCGGTGCCGGGGCTGCACTGTTCCGGGCGCATCACGCCCGCGATCCCTTCGATATCGGCGGAGATAAATACTTTCATAATCAGTGTCCTGCGAGAGAGAGGTCAGCGGCCAGCCGGTCCAGCGCCTGCGGCAGCGTGGGGCGGTGATGGCCGCGAAAGCCGGTGACGGCGTCCGCCTGAAGCATGGCGTCGAGCACCGCGTGTTCGGTGGCGTCGGCGGCGGCGCTTAACAGCGGTTCAAGCTGCGCATCCTCCGGCGGCTGTGGTCGTGGGCAGGTGGAGAACGCCACGGCGATGTCGCCGGAACCGTGTCCCCAGTAGCTGCCGAGCCGGCCTAATCCTGCGCCGGCGCGCTTGGCGATGCGCTTGAGCTGCCGCGCGTCGAGCGGCGCGTCCGTCGCCATAATAATGATGATCGAACCGGCATCCTGCTGCGGCGTCAGTTCCGGCAGAACCGGGGCGATGGCGTTCCCCATCTGCACGCCGTCCAGCGTCAGCGCGGAAAGCGCGCCGAAGTTCGCCAGCACCAGCACGCCGAGCGTGGCGTTTAGTGCGGGAATCAGGCGCGAAGCGGTGCCGATGCCGCCTTTCAGGCTAAAGCAGCTCATGCCGCGCCCGGCGCCGACGCTGCCGCGCGCGAAGGCGTCCGTCGCGCCGTCCAGCGCCTCGCGCGCCGTCTGTTCCGTTACCGCCAGCGCCTGAATATCGTTGAGCCAGCCGTCGTTGCACTCCAGCGCCAGCGGGTTAACCGTCGGCAGCGAGCGTCCCAGCTCCGGGTTGCGGGCAATGGCGTCGCGCGCCAGCGCGGTGAACAGGGTGCCGACGGCCAGCGTATTGCTGAGCAGGATAGGGGTTTGCAGCAGCCCCAGCTCTTCAATCTGCGCCAGTCCGGCGGGCTTGGCGAAGCCGTTGAGCACCGCCGCGCCGCAGGGCAGGGGGCGGGCGAACAGGTTTTCGCCGGGCGGCACGATCGCCGTGACGCCGGTTTGAATCTCTCCTGCCGCCAGCGTGCTGTGGCCGACGCGTACGCCTGCCACGTCGCTGATGCGGTTGCGCGGCCCGCTGGCCGAGCGCGGCGTGCCCAGCTGGCGCGTCGCCCGCCAGCGCGTTAGCAGCAGCGCCTGCTGCCGCCGTTGATAGTCGAGCATGGTGTTTCTCAGCTTTTCAGTTTGGGATCGAGCGTATCGCGCAGCGCATCCCCGAGCAGGTTAAACGCCAGCACGGTGAAAAAAATCGCCAGACCGGGGAACACGCTGACGTGCCATGCGCCGGCCATCATCAGGCTGCGGCTCATCGCCAGAATGTTGCCCCACTCCGGCACGTCCGGCTCCGGGCCGAGGCCGATAAAGCTCAGCCCCGCCGCGGTCAGGATGCTGGTGCCGATACGCATGGTGAAATAGACGATCACGTTAGGCAGCGTGCCCGGCAGGATGTGGCGCATCAGCACGATGCGGTCCGGCGCGCCGGCGCAGCGCACCGCCTCCACATAGGCCGCCTGCTTCAGCGACAGCGTCGACGCGCGCACGATGCGGGCGAAAACCGGCACGCTGAACACCGCCACGGCGATAATCACGTTATTCAGGCCGGGGCCGAGGATGGCGACGACGGCAATCGCCAGCAGCATGCCGGGAAAGGCGAACAGCACGTCGGAGCCGCGCATAATCAGCATATCCACCCAGCGGCCGTAATACCCCGCCAGCAGCCCCAGCGCAATGCCCGCCAGCATGCCCAGCGTGACGGAAAAAATACCGATATACAGCGAGATGCGCGCGCCGTAGATGATGCGGCTCATCACATCGCGCCCCAGATCGTCGGTGCCCATCCAGTGCGCCGCCGACGGCGGGGAGGCCAGCGCCATCCAGTCCGGCTCCATCGGGTTCCAGGGCGCCAGCCAGGGGGCGAAAATGGCGACCAGCACCAGCAGCAGGATAAAGCCGCCGGAGATCAGCGCCATCGGGTTGCGGATAAAGACCTGAACGAAATCGCGCCACGGCGAACGTATCGTCTCTTCATCAAGCGCGGCGGCGGCCGCGACGGGTTCGGAAGGTAAATTCATCCTGTCTCCTAACGTAGGCGAATCGCCGGATTGACCACCGCGTACAGCAGGTCGACCAACAGGTTAATCACAATAAACTCAAACACGAACAGCATCACCAGCGCCTGAATCACCGGCTGATCCTGGGTCTTGATCGACTCAATCAGCAACCAGCCCAGCCCCGGCCAGCTAAACACGCTCTCCACCACGATCGACCCGCCCAGCAGGAAGCCGAACTGCAGCCCCAGCATGGTGATGACCGGGATCAGCGCGTTGCGCATCACGTGCTTCCAGGTGACCAGCCGATTGCGCAGCCCTTTGGAGCGCGCGGTGCGCACGTAGTCTTCCTGCGACACTTCCAGAAAGGCGGAGCGGGTAAAGCGCGCCATGACGGCGGCTACCGACGCCCCGAGCGTCAGCGCCGGCAGAATGATATCGCTGGGCTGATTAAAGCCGCTGACGGAAAACACGCCGAACGGCATCGCCACAAACTGGATCAGCAGCAGGCCGAGCCAGAACGGCGGCATGGAAATGCCGCCGACGGCGAAACTCATCAGCGTCCAGTCCTGCCACTTGCCGCGCTTGAGCGCGGAAACCACGCCGATCAGCAGACCGAGCGCCACCGACCAGGCGAACCCCGCCAGCGCCAGCCACATGGTCGGCATAAAGCTCTTGCCGATCACATCGACGACCGGCTGCTGGGTGCGGTACGTCACGCCCAGATCGCCGCTGAACAGGCCGCCGAGCCAGCGGATGTACTGCTGCGGCAGCGGATCGTTCAGCCCTAGCTGCTGGCGGGCGGCTTCCACCGCCTCGATGGTGGCGTCGGCGCCGGCGTAAATACGCGCCGGATCGCCCGGCAGCAGCTTGATAAAACCGAACACCAACAGGGAGACCACCAGCAGAACCGGGATCATTTCCAGCAAACGTCGGACGATATAAGCAAACATGGCGTTCTCCCTGTCCGATTACTTAAACTGCGCCTGATCGAAAATCAGCGAGCCGTCCGCCAGCATGTAGACGCCGTCGAGGTTTTTGCTTTTGCCGACGATGTTGTCCGGCGTTCCCAGGAAGACCACGGGCGCGTCCTGCCAAATCTGGCGCTGCGCGTCGGCGTATGCGGCGGCGCGTTTGCCGGCGTCGGCGGTCGCCAGACCGGCGGTGATCGCCTTATCCGTTACCGGGCTGCTGTAGTAGGAGACGTTATACGCGGTCGGCACCCAGGATTCGGTGGCGAACAGCGGACGCAGCGCCCAGTCGGCATCGCCGGTGGACGGCGACCAGCCGTTATAGAACAGGTCGAATTCGGCCTGCTTAGGATCTTTCACGCCGAACAGCTTGGCGTTGCGCATCCCCGAATCCATCGGCGTCACTGTGACCTTAACGCCGACCTGCTCTAACTGCTGTTTGAAGAACTGCGCGCTGCGGATGTAGTCGGTGCGGTTCGTCGTCCAGAGTTTCAGGCTCAGTCCGTTGGCGTAGCCGGCTTCTTTCAGCAGCGCCTTGGCTTTTTCCGGGTTATAGGTGTAATTCGGCGCGCTCTGTTTGGCGAAGAACTGCACGTCCGGCGCCATCGCCGAGGTGGCGGGAACGCCCATGCCGGCAAAGCCGACTTTCAGCCAGATATCGCGGTTGATGGCGTAGTTGAGCGCCTGACGCACGCGGATATCGTTCAGCGGCGGGCGCAGGTTGTTCATCGCCAGCCAGAACTGATAGATGCTCGGGTCGCGCTGAATCGCCAGTTTGCTGTCGCTCTGTACGGTGGCGATCAGATCGGAAGGCAGCGGATATACCGCATCCACCTGGCCGGATTTCAGCGACGCCACGCGGGTGGAGTCTTCCGGCGTCGGGTAGAAGGTCACGCTGTCGACTTTCGGCCAGCCTTTTTGCCAGTAGTTGTCGAATTTCACCAGCTTGACGTCTTTACCCTGCTGCCATTCGGTGAACTTGAACGGGCCGGTGCCGACCGGATGGACGCGCAGTTGCGCTTCGTCCGGGTATTTTTTCAGCGCTTCCGGACTGTGCATCACGGCGGACGGGTGCGCCAGCGTGTTGACAAAGGCGCCGAAGGACTTGTTCAGCTCGATTTTAACCTGGGTTGGCGACAGCACGGTGACGGTTTTCACCATGTTAAACAGACTGTTGCGTTTTAAACCCTTGCTCTGGTCGGCCAGGCGGTCAAGGTTGGCCTTCACGGCGTCGGCGTTAAACGGCGCGCCGTCCTGAAAGGTGATGCCTCCGCGCAGCGTAACGACGAACTCGGTGGCGTCGTCGTTGCTGGTGTAGCCCGTCGCCAGACGCGGCACCAGCTTCATTTTGTTGTCGAACTGGAACAGACGCTCGAAAATACCGCTTTGAATGGAGTAGCTCAGCGTATCCGAGGTGTCGTGCGGGTCGAGTCCGGTGATATCGGCATAGATGGAAATGCGCAGATCCTGCGCCTGGGCAACGGCGGCCAGACACAGCGAAAGCCCGAGGGCAACGGCGGAGCGGCGAACGAATGGCTTCATGGTTATCTCTCCTGGTCAGCAATGATTGAGGTGTTGCGTTTTATCACTATGTTTTGTAAATATTTTTGTGAATTTTTTTATACCGCGTCGCCCGTCAGGCCGCCGATTCGCCATCGGCGACCCAGTGCTGCGGCGCCACCTGCCGGTAGCGCGTTTTGGCGACGCTCTCTCCCGCTTTACGCAGCGGCGAGGGGATTTCGCTGTCGTCGAACTGGCGCGTGCCGCGGCGGGTCGGATCGGCAATCGGCACCGACGCCAGCAGGCGGCGGGTATAGGGATGCTGCGGGTCGTTGAACACCGACTGGCGCGGGCCGATCTCCACAATCTGGCCGAGGTACATCACGGCGACGCGGTTGGCGATGCGCTCGACGACGGCCATATCGTGCGAGATGAAGATCCATGACACGCCGGTTTTCTTTTGCAGATCCATCATCAGGTTGACCACCTGCGCCTGAATCGACACATCCAGCGCCGAGACGGCCTCGTCGGCGATGATGACCTGCGGCTGCAGCGCCATCGCCCGGGCGATGGCGATACGCTGGCGCTGCCCGCCGGAAAACTCGTGCGGGTAGCGGCGGGCGTGCTCGGGCAGCAGACCGACGCTTTTCAGCAGCGCCTGCACCTGCGGCGTGGCCTCTTCCAGCGATTTCACCAGCCCGTGCAGCAGCAGCGGTTCGGCGATGGTAAAGCCGACCGTCAGACGCGGGTTGAGCGAGGCGTAGGGATCCTGAAATACCATCTGCATTTCGCGGCGCAGCGGCTGGAAATCGCGCTCTTTCATCTGGGAAATTTCCTGCCCCTGAAAGTAAATGCTCTCGGCGTCGCTTTGCACCAGACGCAGCAGCGCGCGTCCGGTGGTGGACTTGCCGCAGCCGCTCTCGCCGACGATAGCCAGGGTTTCGCCCGGCCAGACGTTGAAATCGATCTGTTCCACGGCGTGAACGTAGTGGGTGACGGCGGATAAAATCCCGCTGCGTATCGGGTAATAGACGCGCAGCCCGCGGATATCCAGCAGCGGCTCCGCGTCATAGCGCGCGGTGACCTGTTCACTGTTTTCCGTATCGGCGGCCTGTCCCAGCAGCGGGAAGCGCTGCGGCCAGAGGCTATCGCGCATATCGCCCAACTTCGGCACAGCGGCCAGCAGCGACTGGGTATAGGGATGCTGTGGCGCGGCGAAAATCTGCTCGACGGCGCCTTGCTCGACGATTTCGCCGCGGTACATCACCACCACGCGGTCGGCGATTTCAGCGACGACGCCCATGTCGTGGGTGATAAACATCACCGCCATATCGCTCTGCTGTTGCAGGTCGCGCAGAATTTGCAGAATGCGCGCCTGTACGGTGACGTCCAGCGCGGTGGTCGGCTCGTCGGCGATCAGGAGCTGCGGGTCGCAGGCCAGCGCCTGGGCGATCATCACGCGCTGACGCATGCCGCCGGACAGCGAGTGCGGGTAGCTTTTCATTACGCGATCGACGTCCGCGATGCGCACCTTGCGCAGCAGATCGCGGGCTTTTTTATCCGCGTCGGCGGCGTCGCAGATTTGGTGGTCGCGCAGGGCTTCCGTCAGCTGGTCGCCCACTTTCAGCACCGGATTGAGCGAGGTCATCGGCTCCTGGAAAATCATTGCCAGCTCGCGCCCGCGCAGCTTGCGGCGCGCTTCCGCCTTCATCGTCAGCAGGTCGTGCTTTCGGCCGTCGCGCGCGGTAAAGCGGATCGCGCCGCGTGCGATGCGGGCGGAATCCGCCAGCAGCCCCATCACGGTCAGCGATGTCACAGACTTGCCGGAGCCGCTTTCGCCCACCACGGCGACCACTTCCCCTTTATTGACGGTGAAGGAGATGCCTTTCAGCGCCTGGTGCGTGCCGGAACGGCCGCTGAAGCTGACGCTCAGATCGTCGATTTCCAGTACAGGTCTGGGGACGTTGCCGGGTGCTGTGGCGGCGCCCGCGTGCATGATATCCGTCATGGTCACTCCGGTTGATTGTGTGATGGCCAGGCCGACTGAAGGCGTCATAGCCAGATTCGGCCGAGGTTATAGGTCAGGTAAGGCGAGCTGTCGGCGGCCAGCCAGATGGGGCCGTCGAGATCGACGTACTCGGCCGCCGCGGCGATCGGCAGGGCGGCCTCCATCGCCATCGATGAGCCCAGCATGCAGCCGACCATCACCCGTAAACCGTAAAGTTTCGCTTCTTCCACCATCGCCAAGGCTTCGCTGATGCCGCCGCACTTATCCAGCTTGATGTTAATCATGTCGTAACGGCTGCGCAGTCCGGCGATATCGGCGCTGTGGCGGCAGCTTTCATCCGCGCAGATCGGAATCGGGTGGGAAAACCGCAGCAGATCGTCGTCTCTGCCCGCGGGCAGCGGCTGCTCCACCATAGCGATCTGATAGCGGGTCAGCGCATTGAGCAGGCTGGCGAGATCCAGACCGCTCCAGGCTTCATTGGCGTCGATAATCAGCCGGGTATCCGGCGCCGCTTCGCGAACGGCCGCGACTTTCTCCAGAATCAGGTCGCGGTCGAGTTTGATTTTCAGCAGCAGGGCGCCGCGGGAAACCGCATCCGCAGCGGCGGCGGCCATGTTTTCCACGCTATCGAGCGAAAGGGTTTCCGCAGTAATGACGGAGGGCGGCGGCTGTATGCCGAAACTCTGCCATAGGGTCCGTTTGCCCAACGCCGCCTTGAGCCGCCATAGCGCGCAGTTGAGCGCGTTTCTCGCCGCCCCCGGCGGCAAATGGCTTTGCAGTTGCTCGATGCTGAGGCCGTTTTCCACCGCTGCGGCCGCTTCCTGCAGCTGTCGGCAAACGCTCTCCACCGATTCGCCATAGTGCGGCGTCGGGGTACATTCGCCCTGTCCGATAAATCCGCGTTCTTCCAGCGTAACCCGCACCACGGAGACGGCGCTGCGGGTGCCGCGGGAGAGGGTGAAAGGCTTGGCCAGCGGCAGATTGACCGCTTCGATTTGCATATGGCGCATGCTAATCTCGCTTCCCGTGCTGTTTAACGTTGCTAACAACGATAATAAGTTGTGGAAAATCATCGGACGCGTACGGCGCGCCTATCGCCGGAGCGCGGCGGATAAGGTTGTCGGGTCGACATGGCGCTTTTCTCATCAACGATCGGTTTTAATCAGAATATTCCACGCGGCGTCATGGCTGACGAATACTTGTTCATGGGTAGGGTATAGCCTGAGGTTATATGCCCGCTGGCGTATGACTTTTTGTTATTGGCGCGAGGCAAGGTAGGCATTGCACCGCGAAGGCCGTATAATGCGCGCCAGTTAACTTTTACCCGCCGGAGACGACCCATGCGCCCTACAGGCCGAAATGCACAGCAAGTGCGCCCTCTTAAATTCACCCGTCATTACACCAAGCATGCCGAAGGCTCTGTTCTGGTTGAGTTCGGCGATACCAAAGTTTTATGTAATGCCACGGTTGAAGAGGGCGTGCCGCGCTTTCTTAAAGGGCAGGGCCAGGGGTGGGTGACCGCCGAATACGGCATGCTGCCGCGCGCGACGCATAGCCGTAACGCCCGCGAAGCCGCGAAGGGCAAACAGGGCGGACGGACGATGGAAATTCAGCGGCTGATAGCCCGTTCGCTGCGCGCCGCCATCGATCTGAAAGCGTTGGGCGAGTATACCATCACGCTGGATTGCGATGTGCTGCAGGCGGATGGCGGCACCCGTACCGCATCGATTACCGGTGCCTGTGTGGCGCTTGCCGACGCGCTGAACGCGATGGTCGCCGCCGGCAAGCTGAAAAAAAATCCGCTGAAGGGCATGGTGGCGGCGGTCTCGGTCGGCATCGTCAACGGTGAACCCGTTTGCGATCTGGAGTATGTTGAAGACTCCGCGGCTGAAACCGATATGAATGTGGTAATGACCGAAGACGGCCGCATGATTGAAGTGCAGGGCACCGCGGAAGGGGAACCCTTTACTCATGAAGAGCTCTTGTCCCTGCTGGCGCTGGCGCGCGGGGGGATAGAACATATCATTCGGGCGCAGAAAGCGGTGTTGGCCGATTAATTTCCAATAGCGACCGATGGGTCGCTTTTTTACGGTCGGGCGTTTTGGCGTTGACCGGCGTTAGTAGTAAATCCATTAACCGCGTGATATGAGGAGAAGCAGTAATGAAAGCCTATCAGCGCCAGTTTATTGAGTTTGCGCTCGGCAAACAGGTATTAAAGTTCGGTGAATTTACGCTGAAATCAGGACGCGTCAGCCCCTATTTCTTTAATGCCGGATTGTTTAATACCGGGCGGGATTTGGCGTTGCTGGGACGCTTTTATGCCGAGGCGCTGGTGGATTCGGGGATCGCGTTTGATTTGCTGTTCGGGCCGGCTTACAAGGGCATTCCGATCGCCGCCGCCACGGCGGTGGCGCTGTCCGAACAGCATTCGCGCGATCTGCCTTACTGCTTCAACCGTAAAGAGGCCAAGGATCACGGCGAAGGCGGCAATCTGGTGGGAAGCCCGTTGCAGGGGCGGGTGATGCTGGTCGACGACGTGATTACGGCGGGAACGGCGATCCGCGAGTCGATGGAGATTATCGCCGCCAACGCCGCCCGCCTCGCCGGGGTGATGATTGCGCTGGATCGCCAGGAGCGCGGGCGCGCCGATATTTCCGCGATTCAGGAAGTCGAGCGCGACTACCAGTGTAAAGTGATCTCCATCATTACGCTGCGGGACTTGATCGCCTATCTGGCTGAAAAACCTGAAATGGCGGCTCACCTTGCCGCCGTTGAGGCGTACCGCGATCGCTACGGCGTGTGAGCCCGTCTGGAAGAGAGCCGTTCCCCCGCCTGAGCGAGAATGACGACGCGCGCGTATAGAGATTGACGCTATGGCCGCAGAGTACGGCCAGACTTGTGGCGCCCAGCCACAAGCGCCGATTTCAGTTCAGCTGAGCGGCTAGCAGCGGCCAGCGGGTATCGAATTCCTGGGTGGGGCGATAGCGAAATTCGGAACGGATAAAGCGCGAGAGCATGCCTTCGCAAAATGCCAAAAGCTGGCTGGCCAGCAGCGTTTCATCATGCTGAAAACCTTTGCCGTCGCGTAGCTTTTGCTCGCGCAATACCTGACGCAGCTGCGACTCGATACGCTCAAATAGCTGATTGATACGGCCCTGCAAACGGTCCTGTTCAAACATCAGCGCATGTCCGGTGAGAATACGGGTCAACCCCGGATTCCGTTCGGCAAACCCCAGAATAAGCAATAAAATCAGCCGCAGACGATTAAACGTCTCCTTTTCATCCTGCAGAATCAGATTAATGCGAGTTGTCAGGCTATCTTCAATAAACTCGATCAGGCTGTCGAACATCCGGGTTTTGCTGGGAAAATGCCGATAAAGCGCCGCTTCGGACACCCCTACGTTCGCGGCCAGTTTTGCCGTGGTGATGCGTTGGCTGCCGTCGCTGGACTCCAGCATTTGCGCCAACGCCTGCAAAATTTCCTCGCGGCGATTCCTTTTGGTATTTTCTTTTTCTGCCATGTTGTGAAAAGACCCTTGCTAAAAATGTGACGGACGCACGCCCGACGGAGCCATAGTCGCGGATCTCCCCCCTTTCAGATCGCCGCTGCGCCGTAATCTGAGGTCGGGTGGAGTATCCCTATGGCTTATATCTGTTTTTTACCCCGTCGGGCGGCAGGCTTGGGCGCGTCAGTTACGGCCCGAATGGCCGAAGCCGCCTTCCCCGCGTTCGCTGTTGACGAAATCGTCGACCAGATTAAATTCGACCTGCACCACCGGAACGATAACCATCTGGGCGATGCGCTCGCCGGGTTCAATGGTGAAGGTTTGTTGACCGCGGTTCCAGACGGAAACCATTAGCTGCCCCTGATAGTCGGAGTCGATCAGCCCGACCAGGTTACCCAACACCACGCCGTGCTTATGGCCCAGCCCGGAACGGGGCAGCACCATCGCGGCCAGATTGGCGTCGGCGATATGAATCGCCAGCCCCGTGGGGATCAGAACGGTTTCCCCGGCTTTCAGCTCCACGGCCCGATCCAGGCAGGCCCGCAGGTCCAGTCCGGCGGAGCCCGGCGTGGCGTAGGTCGGTAGCGGAAATTGTTGGCCGATTCGCGGGTCAACAATCTTTACGTCGATTTTTTTCATCATAACGGCTGACAATCTCGTCGATTAAATTTTGGCCAAGAAGACGTTTATCGCACTGTGGCAACTGCTTGTCTCCTTGATGCCAGAAAAGATGTAATGCATTGGTTTCGCTGTTAAAACCATGCCCGGAAAGGGAAACGTCGTTCGCGCAGATCAAGTCCAGATTTTTACGCTCCAGCTTTTGCCGGGCGTATTCTTCCACATTCTGGGTTTCGGCGGCAAACCCGACGACATAAGGTCGATTTTCACCCATAGCGGCGACATCGGCGATAATATCCGGATTTTTTATCATGACGACGCTTATTTCATCACCCTGCTTTTTGATTTTTTCGTCCGCGACCTGTTTGGGACGGTAGTCCGCAACGGCGGCGCAGCCGATGACGATGTGCTGGCGTGCGGCTTCCTCCATCACCGCCTGCCGCATCTCCAGCGCGCTGTTGACGTCGATACGTCTGACGTTGTCCGGGGTCGCCAGGGCGACCGGTCCGGCGACCAGCGTCACCTTCGCCCCTCTGGCGGCGGCGGCCTGCGCGATGGCGAAGCCCATTTTTCCCGAGCTGTGGTTGCTGATAAAGCGCACCGGATCCAGCGCTTCGCGCGTCGGGCCGGCGGTGATCATAATGTTCAGATGTTGCAGATCGTCGGCGGCGGCGAAATGGCGTCGGGCCAGCTCAACTAGCGCCAGCGGATCGATCATTCTGCCGGGACCGACATCGCCGCAGGCCTGGCTGCCGCTGTCCGGTCCCCATACGAATAGGCCGCGGGCGGTCAGCGTACGCAGGTTGTCCTGCGTCGGCGCGGCGCGGTACATCTGCTGGTTCATGGCGGGGGCGACGGCGATGGGCGCCGGCGTCGCCAGGCAGAGGGCGGTCAGCAGGTCGTTTGCCATACCGGCGGCCAGCCGCGCGATCAGATCGGCCGTCGCCGGCGTCAGAATCACCAGATCGGCCCATTTTCCCAGCTCAATGTGGCCCATCGAGGCTTCCGCCGCCGGGTCGAACAGATCGTCCGCCACCGGGTGGCCGGACACCGCCTGCATCGTCAGCGGCGTGATAAAGGCCTGCGCCGCCTGCGTCATGACGACGCGTACCTCCGCGCCGCCGTCGCGCAGGCGCCTGACCAGCTCGGGACATTTGTAAGCCGCGATACCGCCGCTGATACCGAGCAAAATTCGTTTGCCCGCAAGACCTTTGTCGGAAGAGAGCCCGTGCGGGCTGGAAAGTGCCGTCATCGTCGTGGTCCGATAAAAACCCTAAAGAGAGCGCCATTTTACCATAACCTTGGCGCATGAGATGAATCTTAAGACGTCGGCCCGCTCTTCCGGTAAAGATTGCGAACCGATACGCAGCCCGTCGGCGCCGGCATCGCCCCGTGACGCCGGCCGTGTCATGATGGCGTTCTGCCGGAAAGGAGGTGCGATGGATTGGGAAGATAAGCTGGCCCCGCGGGAGAAATTGGTCAGTTTGGGGGCCGAGGCGCTGACGGATACCGAGCTGCTGGCGATTTTCTTACGCACCGGGATACCCGGCATGCACGTCATGCAGCTGGCGGAGAGTCTGTTGATGCAGTTTGGTTCGCTTCACCAGCTGATGTCCGCCGATCGGGCCGAGTTCTATCGGGTGAAGGGCATCGGCATTTCGAAATATGCGCAGTTGAAAGCGGTGTCGGAATTGTCGCGCCGGCTGTTCTCCTCTCGTCTGGCGAAGGAAAGCGTGATGCTCAGCCCCGAAATCACCGGACAGTACCTGCAGTTACTGCTGGCTCGTCAGGAGCGGGAGATCTTTTTAGTCATGTTTTTAGATAATCAGCATCGGGTTATTCGTCATCAGGAGATGTTTGCTGGTACTATTAACTGCGTAGAAGTACACCCGAGGGAAATTGTGCGCGAAGCGTTGAAATACAATGCCGCGGCATTGATTCTGGCGCACAATCATCCATCAGGAAAAGCGGAGCCCAGTCAGGCTGACCGTGCGATAACCGAACAGATTATTAAAGCTTGCTTGCTATTAGAGATTCGTGTGCTCGACCACCTGGTCATCGGACACGGCGAGTACGTCTCTTTTGCCGAGCGTGGATGGATTTAACCGATATTTCCGCGATCCGAAGAGATCTTTAGCTGTTCGGGACTTGAGCACTTACGCTTCAGAGCGTATACTACGCCACCTTTGAGAATCTTGGGTGTGGCGTTAAGAGCCTATCTCAGCAGGTTATCCTGATGACAGAGTCTTTTCAGTGAAGTTGCTGGGATGGGCTCTATGGCCTGACGAGGCGGCCGACACCCTATACGAAGCTCGAGCTGATTTGATTTTTGGAGAATAGACATGTCCCGAGTCTGCCAAGTTACTGGCAAGCGCCCGGTGAGCGGTAACAACCGTTCCCATGCACTGAACGCGACTAAACGCCGTTTTCTGCCGAACCTGCACTCACACCGTTTTTGGGTTGAGGGTGAAAAGCGCTTTGTAACGCTGCGCGTATCCGCTAAAGGTATGCGTATCATTGATAAAAAGGGTATTGAGACGGTTCTGGCCGATCTGCGTGCCCGTGGTGAAAAGTATTAAGGAACTGAATCATGGCTAAGGGTGTTCGCGAGAAGATCAAGCTGGTTTCTTCTGCTGGTACTGGTCACTTCTATACCACGACGAAGAACAAGCGTACTAAGCCGGAAAAACTGGAACTGAAGAAATTCGATCCGGTTGTCCGTCAGCACGTGATCTACAAAGAAGCTAAGATTAAATAATTTTAGCGGACTAATGAAAACCCGGCGCTGTCCGGGTTTTTTTATGGCCGGGCATCCTGAGAAGCGGCCGCTTGCTGGCCTGTTCCGCCTATCTCCACGCTTTCTGCTTCAGCTGCGCTGGCCGCCTTCCGGCGGGGATTGTATCACTGCCGGACCAGACGCGGATCGATGAGAAAAGGTTCCGTAGCGACAGAGCGGAGCGCCGTGTCGGCCGCGGGATGCTGGGTATTGAACAGGGCGTTCCATTCGCCGGTAATGCTGCTGGGAACCCGCAGGACCAACCCGTTCGCCGGGTTGCCTAGCCACTCATCGCCGATGCGGCGCGTGGACTGCGGCGCGGGATCGCTTCGCCAGTCGTCCGGCAGCGCATTGCCGTCCAGCGACGCCACAAGCGCTTCTGGAACCCGGATTTTCATCATGCAGTAGCCGTGGGCGAGGTCTGCAAGTTCGAGGTGCGCCAGATTTTCTAACACGCATAGCGCCTTGGTGCTGCCCAGGTAGACGCAGCTTTTCCCCGGCGAATTCCAGCGTCCGCCGTAAATCCTCGCGCCATACCCGTCGAAGGCGGTTGCCGCATAGCGCTGCTTTACCAGCCGATAGAAGGCCAGTTCGGCCATTAGCTGATAACCCCATACTCGATTTGGCCGATAAGCGTCAGTACGGCTTCCGCTCCCGTCGGCGTGGAAAGCAGGTCGGCGGGTTTTTTACCGGCCAGTCCCTTGGCCGGTTTGTTCAGCCATTGCGCCATCCGTTGCGAATCGCCGTTGAAAAGCTGGCTGGCCGCGGCGATCGTCCGGGCCAGCAGGTAAATTCTGGCGCTTTGTTCCGGAGAGAAACGTCTTTCGGCGCTTTTCATTCGCCGGTTATAGGTGGTGCGATCGATGCCCGCCATGCGGTAGAGCTGCTGCTCATCAAGCTGTATTAGCGCCGCCATATCTTTGAGCAGCGAGACGTCCAGGCCTTGCGTGATGCGATCGTGAGCGTCCACGGCCACTTCCGGCAGGTTCAGGCTCGCCATAAGCGATTTTTGCGCCTGGGCCGGGGATCGGGGGGTAAAGATAGACCTGGTCATGCTGGCCTCCTTGTTCAGATGAACTTTATTATAGAGCATGTGCGCAGTATGTGAAACGCGCGATGTTGCGTCGCTCCGGCGCAACAGATGTCGGGACGGTGCGCGGGCTGTGGGATTCAGACGCGTTTTTTTGCCGCGCGCCGTTTTATGCTAATGTAATCAGAATGTTCCAGGAGATGAACCATGCCAGAATTACCAGAGGTTGAAACCAGTCGTCGGGGAATCTCTCCCTATCTTGTCGGTCATACCATTCTTTATGCCGAAGTGCGCAATTCCCGCCTGCGCTGGCCGGTTTCCAACGAGATTTTGTCCCTCAGCGATTGCCGGGTTCTGGGGGTTCATCGGCGCGCCAAATATCTGCTGATTGAGCTGGCCTCCGGCTGGATTATCATCCATCTCGGCATGTCGGGCAGTTTGCGTATTCTGCCGGAGTACGCTGAACCCGGGAAGCACGACCACGTTGATCTTGTTATGGATAGCGGCAGGGTGCTGCGTTATACCGATCCCCGCCGCTTCGGCGCCTGGCTATGGACGGATAACCCGCAAACCAGCTCGGCGCTGGCGAACCTGGGGCCGGAACCGTTAAGCGAGACGTTTTCCGGCGACTATCTGTATCAGCGCTCGCGCGGGAAAAAAACGCGGATTAAGCCCTGGATTATGGATAACAAAGTGGTGGTCGGCGTGGGGAACATCTATGCCAGCGAGTCGCTGTTTACGGCGGGCATCAGCCCGGACAGGGCGGCGGGCTCATTAACCGAAGCCGAAGCGGCGCGGCTGGCGCAGACCATTAAACAGGTGTTGCTGCGTTCCATTGAACAGGGCGGGACAACCTTACGTGATTTCCTGCAATCAGACGGCAAGCCCGGATATTTCGCTCAGGAGCTGCAGGTTTACGGCCGCGCCGGAGAGCCTTGCCGAATTTGCGGTACGCCGATAGAGAGCGCAAAACACGGGCAGCGCAGCACGTTTTTTTGTCGGCGCTGTCAGCGTTGATTGGTACGGCCATTGAGGGTAGGCGTCCAGGCGCCGTCTGTTTTTGGCGCGCGTCAGCCTGACGGCTGCGGTTTATTCAGCGTAAAAGAAGTAAAAGGATTGGCACTATGCATCGTATATTGATTATACGAATTGATTTTCTTGGCGATATGATCTGTTCCACTTCACTGATTCATTCATTAAAGCAGCGCTGGCCGCAGGCTGAAATTCATGTTTTGGCGAATAAGTACAACGCGTCGGCATTAGACGGCAACCCGGATGTGCATGCCGTTCATCGCTATGTGTACAGTAAAAAATTTGAAAAAAACTGCAGGCCCGGAAGGTTAAATGCGTTTATCGATCGTATTAAGCTGATTCATAAATTACGTCGCCTGAATTTCGACCTGCTGATAATACCCAACGGCGGCATGAATAAAAGCTCCGTCCAATTCGCCAAATTTCTGAATGTTGGCGATTGCCGCTGGCATACGCAAGAGAGTGGATTTGACGATCGCGTTGAATCGCATATTAATGAACGCGTCATGAAGCATGAAGTGTTATCCGGATATGAGCTGGTGCCGGAGTTGGGGCCGGTGGATATCAATGCGTTACGATTATATGTTTATCCCGATAAATCATTGCAGGATAAATGGATTGAAATTCTCGGGGTAAAGAAAAATCCGCGCATCGGTCTGTTTGTATCAAATAAATCAACCGCTCGACGCTGGTCATGGGATAAATGGCATCGTCTGTCATTAAAATATGGCGCGATGGTCGATTTTGTTATTTTCCATACGCCGGGCGATCGGCCCACGGATGCGCAGTTGGAAGGTATTAATGCCCGCTGCGTATCGACGGATACCGTAGCGGATTTGATGGCGGCGATGAGCCAATTGGATGCGATCGTTTCGGCGGATAGCGCCCCGGTGCATATCGGCGCCGCGCTGCAAATACCGGTTATCGCTCTATTTGAATCCAGACCGGAAAAATATCTACGCTGGTATCCGCTGGGAGTTAAACATATTTTAATTCACGAAGGGGCGCGGGTGGAGGATATTCGCGTTGAGTCAGTGCAAGGCGCTATAGATCTTTTTCTATACTCTAAATAATTCGAGTTGCAGGACAAAAACGCCAAAGCGTTTTTGAACAGCGCTTGCGCTGACCCCGAAGGGGTGAGGCCATCAGGCCGAATAACGCGGCGACGCAGTGAATCCCCAGGAGCTTACTGAAGTCAAGCGACTGGGGCGAGCGACAAATCTGCCGGGAGCAGATTTGAACGCCGCTTGCGGCGGCCCCAAGGATGGGGCGAGTAACAAAGCCAACACACATGCAACTTGAAGTATGACGAGTATAAAGGATCGGCGTTAATCCATTCGCCTCGGTGCGGCCGGGCAGATATGGATGCAGGGCGGCGGGCGTTAAGCGCGCGTGGCTCTTATCGGCCGGCGTTATGTTTACGCCTATGCACCGGTAATACATAGGCGGATTCTTTCCTTGGGAAGCGGTTGCGTTACGCTCCGGCGCGGAGCTTTTCCGTCAATGCGCCGGCGATGGACGCGGGCAGAAAATGAGAGACATCGCCGCCGTGGCGCGCGACTTCCTTAACCAGGGAGGATGAGATAAACGACCACTCTTCGGAAGGCATCAGAAATACGCTTTCCAATGTCGGCATCAAGTGGTGGTTCATCTTGGCGAGCTGGAGTTCGTACTCGAAATCGGAAACCGCGCGCAGTCCGCGCACCAGGATGTTGGCCTGCTGACTCTGCGCGAAGTGCGCCATCAGTTCGC
The DNA here is from genome assembly GCF_036016195.1 of Brenneria populi. Taxonomy (NCBI): domain Bacteria; kingdom Pseudomonadati; phylum Pseudomonadota; class Gammaproteobacteria; order Enterobacterales; family Pectobacteriaceae; genus Brenneria; species Brenneria populi. The sequence goes on from NZ_JAYWTM010000027.1 coordinate 26,030, forward strand.
GAAAACCGATCACTTCCACGTTGGGCAAGTGCTGAGTGACCCCCTTCGCCAGCGCCACGCGCTCATCCAGGGTAAAGAGGGTGTTTTTGCCCGGGCTGGCGGCGATCGCCAGCACCAGATGGTCGAACATGCGCGCTGCGCGGGTCAGCAGATCCAGATGACCATTGGTCAGCGGATCGAAAGTGCCGGGGTAGATCGCTTTAGTTGTCATGGCGTACCTCTGCATTAGTGCGTAAAACCACGGTCAGTCAGCGCGTCCGCGGCGGCAGATAAGGTTCGAGTAAGGAAAGTAACTTCTGCAATGCCCCTTGGTTCTGGTGCAAGACTTCTACGGCATGCCGGCCATAATAGCGGCGATAATCCTCATCGGCGAGCAGTTTGCCGACCTCCGTGCTCAAGGATTCGCTATCCGCCACCGTAATCAGGCCGTCCGCCTGCTCAAGTTTGTTGCAGATATCTTTGAAGTTGAAGGTGTGCGGCCCCATCAGCACGGGAATGGCGTGAGCAGCGGCCTCAAGCGGGTTATGTCCGCCGCGCTCCACCAGGCTGCCGCCGACGAAGGCCAGATCGGCGATGCCGTATAGCAGCATCAGTTCGCCCATGGTGTCGCCGACAATCACCTGAGTGCCGGCGGACGGCGTCTCCCCGCTGCTGCGCAAAATATAGCTGAAGCCCAAACTTTGCGTCAGCGCCTGCGTGGCGGCGAAGCGCTCCGGATGGCGGGGCACCAGGATCAGCAGTAGGTCGGGAAAGCTGGTCAACAGTATGCGATGAGCCGCCAGCACAATGGCTTCCTCGCCTTCGTGGGTGCTGGTTGCGATCCATACCGGGCGGTGCGGCGCCCACTGGCGTCGTAGCGCCACGGCGCGGGCGGCCAGCTCCGGGGTAACGGAAATATCGAACTTAAGGCTGCCGGTGACCGCCAGGCTTGAACGTTTTAGACCCAGTTCGATAAAGCGCGCGCCGTCTTCCGCATTCTGCGCGGCAACCAGCGTGATGCGGCGCAGAATGTGGCGCGTCAAACGGCCGATTTTTTTATAACCGGCGGCTGAACGCGCCGACAGGCGCGCATTGGCAATCACCAGGGGAATTTTTCGCCGGTGTAGCTCTGCGATCAGGTTCGGCCACAGTTCCGTTTCCATGATGATAACGACTTTAGGGCGAACCTGATTAAAGAAGCGCTTTAGGGCGCAGGGCAAATCATAGGGTAAATAGACATGATAAACCGAATCGCCGAATGCCGAACGCACGCGTTCGGAGCCGGTTGGCGTCATGGTGGTCACGGTGATCGGCAGATGCGGGTAGCGGTGGCGTAACGCCCTAACCAGAGGAATCGCCGCCAGCGTTTCGCCTACGGAAACGGAGTGCAGCATGATGCCGTCGGGTTTGACCTTCTCCGCGCAAAAACCGTAGCGCTCGCTCCAGCGTCTGCGGTATGCCGGCGTCTTGCGGCCGCGCAGCCACAGCCGAATCCATATCAACGGTTGAATCAGGTATAAAAGAACGGTGTAGAGGGTTTGTAGCATGCGTTTTTACTGTCGTTGGTTATCGCTGGCGGTGATTTTATCGGGTTAGCCTGGGGATGGCTATTTGTAAAACGACGGCGTTTTATCTTGCGGACGGCGCGCCAGGCGGAAATGGCGGCGAGCGTCGCGGGGATGGCGCTTTCCGCGGTGCGTTCACGCTGGTAAGGCGCGATCGCGCCTGGTTGGGGGAAACATCTTTTGACGCTGCGTAAAATCAGTATATTGGGCGTTAGGGGGCGCGCATGGGTTACCGGCAGTGGCTAAAACGGCTAAAAACCGGCTAGTCTGAATGCCTTCTCATCGCGAACGCCAGCGATTCCGCGCTGATTTCGGCAATGGATCTGGCGCCGGTCAGCGTCATCGCCACGCGCATCTCTTTTTCGATCAGGTCCAGCAGATTGATTACGCCCGCTTCTCCCGCCGCCGCCAGCGCATAGACGAACGCGCGCCCCAGCAGCACGCCGTCCGCGCCCAGCGCGATGGTGCGCACCACATCCAGCCCGGTGCGAATGCCGGAGTCCGCCAGGATGGCGATATCGCCTTTCACCGCGTCGGCAATCGCCGGCAGGGCGCGCGCCGTTGACAGAACGCCGTCAAGCTGACGGCCGCCATGGTTGGACACCACGATACCGTCCGCGCCGAATCTCACCGCCTCTTTGGCATCTTCCGCATCGAGAATGCCTTTAATGATCATCGGGCCGCGCCAGAATTCGCGGATCCACGCCAGATCTTTCCACGAAATGGAGGGATCGAAGTTGGCGCCCAGCCAGCCGATATAATCCTCCAGCGTCGTCGGTCTGCCGCGATAGGCGGAGATGTTGCCGAGGTCGTGCGGCTTGCCGTTGATGCCGACGTCCCACGCCCATCGCGGGTGCGTCGCCGCCTGCAGTAGACGGCGGACGGCGGCGTTCGGGCCGCTCATGCCGGAATGGGCGTCGCGGTAGCGCGCCCCCGGAACCGGCATATCCACGGTGAACACCAGCGTTTTGACGTTCGCCGCCTGCGCGCGCTCCAGCACATTGCGCATAAAGCCGCGATCTTTCAACACATAAAGCTGAAACCATATGGGCCGGTCAATCGCCGGCGCCACTTCCTCGATGGGGCATACCGAGACGGTGGAGAGGGTAAACGGAATGCCTTTTTGCGCCGCCGCGCGGGCGGCCTGCACTTCGCCGCGCCGGGCATACATCCCGGTCAGACCGACGGGGGCCAGCGCCACCGGCATCGCCAGCGTTTCATCAAACAGCCGCGTAGTCAGGCTCAGTTCTGACATATTTTTCAATACGCGCTGGCGCAGCGCGATGTCGGCCAGGTCGGCGCTGTTGCGCCTAAGGGTGTGTTCGCCATAGGCGCCGCCGTCGATATAGTGGAACAGAAACGGCGGCAGCCTGCGCCGCGCCGCCGCACGGTAGTCCGTTGAAGCAGAGATGATCATGATGCTTTCCCGTTTTTGTTCGCGTTTTTAACGATGCGCCGTTAATGAAACTGCAAATAAGCGACGTGGGTTTGCAGATATTCCTGTAAGCCGTGCTTGCCGTCGGCGCCGCCGACGCCCGATTTACGCCAGCCCGCGTGGAAACCCTGCATCGCTTCGAAATTCTCGCGATTAATATAGGTTTCGCCGAATTTCAGCTGCTTCAACGCCTTCATCGCGGTATTGATATTCTGGGTATAAATCGAAGAGGTCAGGCCATATTCGCTGTCGTTGGCCATCGCGATCGCCTCTTCCAGCGTCTCGAACGTCGCCACCGGCAATACCGGACCAAACACTTCTTCGTGCATGATCGGCATATCCTGCCTGACGTCCACCAGCAGCGTCGGGGGATAGAAATAGCCCACGCCGCCGTGGCGCCGGCCGCCGAGCAACACTTTCGCCCCCTGCGCCACCGCTTTCGCCACCTTTTCTTCCACGCGCCGCAACGCCGCGGCGCCGATCAGCGGCCCCATATCCAGCTCTTTTTTCTCCGCGGTATTGCCGAAAGAGACCCGGGCCATCGCCTCTTTGATGCGGGCGATAAATTCGTCGTACACCCCTTGCTGCACATAGACGCGTTCCGCGCAGTTGCATACCTGTCCGCTGTTGATGACCCGGGAGCTGACGATCGCCTTCACCGCCAGATCCAGATCGGCGTCATCCATCACGATGGCCGGCGCTTTACCGCCCAGTTCGAGCGACACTTTGGTGATATTCCGCGCGGCGGCGGTCATGGCGGCGGCCCCGGCGACGACGCTGCCGGTCAGGCTGACCATGCCGACTTTCGGGTTGGCGGCCAGCTCGTGTCCCACGGTGGGGCCGTAGCCGGTGACGATATTCAACACGCCTTGCGGCAGGCCGATGTCATGTACGATTTCGGCGAAAATGATCGCGTTATTGGGTGTGATCTCGCTGGGTTTTATTACCGCGGTATTGCCGGTGATCAGCGCCGGCGCGGCCTTACGCGCGATCAGGAAAAACGGGAAGTTCCACGGCAGGATGCCGGCGGTGACGCCGATCGCTTTGCGGAACACGAAAATATTCTCATTCGGACGGTCGCTCTGGATGATTTCGCCTTCATAACGGCGCGCCCATTCGGCCATGTAATCCAGATAATCGGCGGTAAACAGCACTTCGGTCTGCGCCAGCGCGTGGGTTTTTCCGCCTTCGGCAATAATGGTTTCAGTGAGTTCGGCGGCGCGTTTGCGGATGCCGTCCGCGATTTTATGCAGCCAGACGCCGCGTTCGACCGCCGGCAGCGCTTCCCAGCCCGGCTGCGCTTTTTCCGCGGCGTCGATCGCCCGTTTGGCGTCTTCCGCCGTGCCTTCCGGGATCTGCGAGATAACCTGTTCGGTCGCCGGATTGATGACGTCAATCCACTTTCCTCCGCTGTTTTCAACGAACTCGCCGTCGATATACATCTGCTTCTGCATTGTGCTCATGTGGGGTCTCTCCAAAGTCTGGCCGGCGGTGATGGGTAGTTGTTAAAAAATCGATTCTTTTTTGTGAATTTTTAACATCCTGCTCTCTTCATCCGACTTTTACCTTTTTGTGGTTGCCAGTTAATCTCGGGGAATGGCAAAAACGTCCAGATCTGACCGCTTTAATTAACATTTTTGCAAACATTGGGCTGCGGGAATGAAAATATAAAACGGCGCGGCGCTGGAATGAGCGGAGTAAGAAGGCGGGCGCACAACCGTCTGGGTTGTTGCCGCGGTAAGGCTGTGGGAGTGAAGGGAAATGAATCAGAGTAAAATTCAGCAATATCAATCTATTAAGATAGGAAACAATATACGGTTGTTTCCTTGTCCGGCGGGTTAACGAACCGGCGCGACTGCCGAGCTGGCCGGTAAACAATAATTCAGATTTTCGTATTATTCTTTGCGCTTAACGTCGGCTGCGCCGTAATGAATGTTACCCTTTTGACAATTATGCTACAGTGTGGCGATGAGCCGTAGTCTATTCGTGATGTAAACGCGAGTTCGACAGGAAAGTGAAAAATTATGAGCAGGCAGCAAGATAAAAAAATAAAAAAAATAAAGTTCAAAATAAAGGAAATGCTATTTTTAGGCTTGTCAAAGGGCAAAAAAGAGCCCCTGGACATGAAAAACGTGAAGAGTATTGGCGTACTCCTCTTTAACGTGGGACTCGGCGACGTTATTATTGCAACCGGAATATTTCGGGAGCTAAAAAAACATGGCTATCAGGTAAGCGTTTTTGTTGATGCCAAATCTAAATTCTTATTTGAAAGAAACGAAAACCTTGATCGGGTCATTGTCGTAAAAAGAAAAAATATTGTTGATAATTATAAAGATCTATATTTTGATTTGCTGATCGATCTGTACAGTCGGGTCGATGAGCATTTTAACATTCGTTATCTTAGTATAATAACGAAAATAAACCACCGCTACTGTATTGGCTTTGATGTTAAAAAGACAAAAATTTATAACCACAGCATTGTTCCTGACAGTAAAAAAATTCACCTGACGGATGCCTATGCCTGTCTATTAAACTATATTGGCATCCATGATGTGGATTTGTCATACGATCTTTACTTACCTGAGGAAGAAAAAGAGAAAGCCAGGGCATTTTTACAGCCTTTCGCGCATAAAAAGATTGTTGCCTTCAATCCGTACGCATCAAATGACGTAAGGAGCTTTACCTCGCAGCAAATTAATCTTCTGTTGAATTTATTGCAGAAGCACGATGATGTCATTGTGATTATTATTGGTGAGAAGAATAAGATAAAAGAGATTAAGGAAGAGGAGAGGGTAATAAAGAACCCCTTTGAATCTTTTTGGGGCGCGGCAGCGGTGGTGGCTTACTCTGACATGGTTATATCGGTGGAGACCTCTATTGTTCACCTGGCGAACGCATTAAACAAAGAGTTAGTGTCGGTTTACAGTTCTGAAAAGTTTGGCGGCTATGAGTCCAACTTCTTGTTCGCGCCCCATTATGATAAGGCCGTGCAGTTGATTGCGCCGAACGGCGCAGCAAGGAATATGGATATCGATAGGCTCTACGCTTATGTGGACGAGAAGCTAACGGCAATCGATAAATTTGAGCGTTGAGATGGACGCCGCCAGGCGCGTGGGCGTGGCGCGCTATCGCTATTTATGCGTTAAACGGATGCTCTTTTATCCCTAAGCCTGACGGCAAGCGGGAAAGGATACTGTCGGCGGCGCGGGCCGCTTTCGGCCGGCTTATGGTGAACGCGTTTTTTCAATTACGGGGCTATGCGGCGCGTTTCTGGATTATATCGATGCGTTGGCTCACTGTCGCTGATGTCATATTTTGAACGCTCATGCTGGCCGTCATGAATAAATTTCAACCAGCTGCGGACATTGTCCTTGCTGAAATATTTCTTACGTTTAATAAAGCCCGACAGGATCTTTTTATAGAGACTGGCCTTACTTTTGTGGTCGATATATAACTCTTTATACAGATTGACTATCTGTAACTCAGCGAATCGGGGATTGGACTTTTTAAATGACTGATCGAATATGCCGTTCATTTGATAACTATCATGAACGATCTCTCCCGCGCAATAGCGGCTTATCGTCATTCCGCTATCAATCAGCTTATTAATAAAAATAAAGAATTCGGTATCGGCGTAATATAATCCTAATCTTTCATCGAAAATATTATTTCGCGTACTTAATAGATTATTTATGAATGGAAGAGAAAGCGATGCGCCGGACATGCAGGTGTGGAATTTTTCATCTATTATGCCATGACGAGCGATAGTGAAGATAGCATCTTCTTCCCGGTGAGGATGCGTTTGATAAAGGTGACGGTCTCTTTCAAGAAATATTTTGGGAACAATCAGATCATAGCCATCCGCCGCCGCCATTTGCTCGAAATATCCGTCTCTTAATATCGAATCTTGATCTAATATAATAAAATAATCGCATTTATCTTCGCTCTGAGGCTGCCTGACTAGCTTATTAATAAAAAGATTATAAATCTTCGGCAATGATACGTTACGCATGTCCTGGTAGAGAGAATACGCGATGTGTTTTTCTTTCGCTTTATCGTGGAGATAGTCAATATCTTCATTCGCCAGCGGTACCGGGCCGTTATTCCAGACGATTAATGATAAATTAATATTTGACAGCTTATTGCAAAATATCGAATTTAGCGTGTCCGATGCGGAAATTTTAGCATTATAAAGAATTATAAGAGCGGTAATATTTATCATTTTTATCGCCGGATTAAGGTTTTTGTGCCTGATGAGAATGAATTTTTTCCATCACTTCGTTATAGACGAGAGTCATATCCATATTGGCCGCATTCTTATCAGGTGCGATTAACTGTACCGCCTTATCGTAATGAGGCGCAAACAGGAAGTTTGACTCAAAACCATCCAATATTTCCGAACTGTAGATAGAGACCAGCTCTTTATCCAGCGCGTTGGATACGTGAACCATGGCTGTTTCCACTGATATGATAATATCAGATAGAGACATAATAGCACTCGCGCCAAAAAAAGACTTAAAGGGATTGTGAATGATTTTATCTGAAGCGGCTAATTCCGCTGTTTTATGCTCTTCGCCGATGATGATAACAATAACATCGTCAATGGCGCTTAGTTTATTTAATAGTTCGTTTATCTGCGGTAGGGTAAAGCTGCGTACGTCGCATGAGGCAAAGGGATTAAATGATATGATCGTCTTGTCGTGATAGTGGGAAAGATAGTCTTTCGCCTGCGCTAAATGATTTTCGGGTATATTGAATTCATAGGATAAATTGGCGTCATTTATGTGTATAGACTCAAGTATTTTCCGATAAACGTCTGTCAGGTGAATCGCCTTGTCGGTAAAGACAATGTTTTCATTGTAGATTTCGAGATCTTTTACATTGAATCCGATAGCGTATTTATACGTGAGTTTTCTCATCACTTTCAAATAGGCATAGCGAAAATGATCGTCCATACGACTGTAGGGATCGATTAATAAATCGAAGGGGGGTATTTTTTTATCTATTAGAGAAAACTTCCCTTCAACAAAATAAATATGCTGAACATAAGGGTTTTTCTCAAAAAGAAATGCGGTCTTCGGGTTTATAAAAACGCTAATATTGTAGCCGTGTTTGCTGAGTTCCCGGATAAATCCCGTTGCGATAATGCTATCGCCAATGCCAATGTTGAATAATAAAATACAAATGTTTTTTATCTCTGGCAGCGCGATTTTTTCTTTTCTGTTCTTGATTTGAACAGCAAGTAATTTATTTTTTAGCCGTAGTTTAAGTTTTTTGGTCTTTAAATTTCTTGCACGATTGAGTTGCCTTAATTTATCAAACATCCTAAAACCTCATGTCTATTCTTACGATCAGCAATGCGTTTAATATTATTCCAGAGATATTGATTCGTTCAATATCGAACGTTATCCTGCATTTCAGGCGGATATTTTTTTTATAAAATATCTTATATGGAGTAACAGGCCTTTTACTTTTTTATTTATATGGAACATATGCTTAGCGCAGTATCTTAGCTGATTCGCATCCTGAGGCTCTTGTAACGGTACCTCTTTCCAGGGCGAATGCTGTTTCGCCTGCTGAAAAAAACGGGTGCTGGGATAGTTCGCCCAGGCATGCCAGGGTTTGGTCGGACCGATATAGTGGATAAACACGGTACTGTCGTTGATCGGATGAGGATAAGTCTCGCCGGGTTTACATTTCAATTCATAATTAATACTGAACTGGGTATTATATTTTTTGTCCAGAAACAGAATATGACCGGGCAATAGGATATTAAGGATATCCTGATCGGGATAAGATATTTTCCCCTTGGTCCTGTTGTTGCTTAACAGCTCCATTGTTTTTTGCGTAATGTTATTTTCGTGCCATTTTTTAAGGTTAATGAGTAAGACGCCTGAATTGAAATACCCTTTTTCAACCGCCGGCGTCGCCAGCCTTTGCGCGCATTTCGCCCACCAGTTATGCGTGCCTTCCGCCACCGCGGCAATAATATAATGGCTGATATCTAAATCAATCAACTCCTGTAATGATCCATTACAGGTGATATCGGAGTCCAGATAAACGATTTTATCAAGCGTATTGCTAAAATAGTCGGTGATAATAAAGCGGAAGTAGATGGCGTAAGACCAATTTTTGGTGCTGGGTAACTGTTTTAGCCAGTCGCAATTCACGATATAAAACGTGATGGTTGTATTATATTGCTGGGCCAATTCACGAAATTTTTCCCGTTCGGCGGCCTCCAGCGTATCGGTGAAAACGTGGAAGGCCAACGGCTGAAGTGGATTTTTTATCAATATGGAGGCGATGGAAATTGCGCAGCCGAACAGAAAGTTTTTATCCGTGCCGAAAGAAATATTTAACGCCGGCGATGTCTTAGGCGCGGCGCTAAAAGAAAATTCGATGGTTTCGGTGATAACATCGTTTTTATTAAAATACATAATAATCTCAGCAATGACGTCTTTCGTGATGCGGCGGGCAACGCCGGTTAGCGACTCGATATGAACTGAATCGTTGTTTTGATTTCCTGATAGTATTTCTCGTCATAAAAACGGTTTATCGAAGCTTTGATCATATCGGCTGATGGCAATGCTTCCTGATTGACGATGCGTTGCAAAATAGACTTTAGCGCCGCCGTTTCACCGGGAGGATATAGCTTTCCATTGATATCATTTTTAATGATATCTCCCGGTCCCGAAGGACAATCGCTGCTGACGCAGTAAACGCCGTAAGACATCGCCTCAAGCAGCGTCATGGGCAGTCCTTCAAATGCGGAGGTCATGACGAAGGCGCTGACGCTCTTGATCTTATCCTGAACGTATTCCCACGGATTCGCCTGCCAGCCGTGCCAGCGCACCCGCTGGCTGATGCCTAACTTCCGCGCGTACTCCTGGCTGATCTTCATATCCGAACCGTCGCCGACGGCGTGAAATACCCAGTCGCCTTCGAGTCCGGATAGCGTGTCCAGCAAGTCCTTAAGCCGTTTCTGGCCTTCGAACTTTATTCTGCCGACGTATAGAAAAGCCGCCGGCTGCGCCGAACCCGGACGAGGGATGATTTTATCCGTCGGGGTTACCGGGTTGAATATCGTATGGATTCTGTCCGGCGGCACGCCGCGATCGACCAGCTGCTGATAAATGCCGGAGCTGATGGCCAGGTGGTAATCTGCGGCGAGCACCTGCTCTGAATGTTTTTTATGATTAAGGGAATAGTGGATCCATGAAATGAGGCGAATATCTTTTTTGCCGGCTTTGAGCGCTCGGGATGCAATCAGACAGGACGGCGAGTCAAACGCAATCACGACATCAGGATTATTTTTCTCAATATAACGGCGGAGCGCACAGATATGCCTGAGCCGTCTGATAAAGGAGATCTTGATGCCTGAATGGGAATAAACGGCGTTTTTACCCGCCAGCCAGTTTTTGTCCATTCTGTCATCACGGCAAAGAAAATAGAGCGTATAGCTGTTGCTGGTTTCGGGATCGTCAGTGAGAAAGCTCGTCACCTTTTGTATCACCGTTTCAATGCCGCCGAACCCGGATACCGCCTCGCCAACGAAAAGTATATTCATATCGATTCAATCTTGCCGTGAATTATAGTGATTTACGTTCAGTTCTGCGTTTTATTTTATCAGCTTTGATTTCCGCCTCGCTGAACAGTTTCTCTTCATTTTTTAATATCAGTTGTAACGGTTGGTTAAAGTAGATTTTTAGAAAATAGAGAATATCCGTTCGCGTTAATCCAATATCAAGCGATGAAAAATATAAACCGATAATATCTTTATCGCGCCAGCGCGTAGGAACCTTTTCCCGTATCTGAGAGCGGTGCAAATCAATCACCGATATCTTCATATCGTCGTCGCCCGGCGTATAGGGCAGGTGAAGCAGGAAATGACAGAGATAACAGTCGCGATGATTGACGCCGCCGGCGTGCATATTGCGCACCATCTCCGCCACGCGGCGGATAATTTGTCTTTTCTCGCGCCGCGCCGGTCTGTTCTGCGGCCAGGCCGCGCAGTAGTCTTCCAGGCTGATTGCCGGGTTAAGGTCTTCGGTAATGATAAAGGAGTGGCGGCGCAGCGGGTTCAACCCGCGCTGGCCAAAGCCGACGCCGCGCATGGTATCCACGCCCAATTCGGCCAGACGGTGGATCGCCCGCCATTCGCGATCGGCGCCCAATACCGGCAGCCTCAGCGCTATCAGATTTTTAAGCGCTTCTTTCAGCGTGGTGCCGCGGTGTATTTTGATAAAATATGCGCCGCCGTCGAGGGTAAAACGCAGGGTGCGGCGGCTTTCAAGCGCGCGAAATACGTCGCCGTCCAGCTTTTCGACCTCTTTAAAAGGGTCGCGGTTTTTCCACAGCGAAGCGAAAGGTTCTTTTAATTCAATCATTGTGTAATTCAATCATGGTTGCTCGCCGGTGATCAGCGCGGCCGCTTTTTCCGGCAGGCTGTATAAATCTTCCGTATCGGCGAAATGGCGGGCGCTGGCGGCCCACTGCGCGCGCACCTCCGGGTGAGCCAGCGCGTGGCGCAGCGCGTGATCCAGATCCGGCTGGCGGTAAGGCTCTTTTATCACCGCCCCGGCATGCGCCCGATCGATATAAAAGGCGTAGCCGCAGACTTCCGTTACGATTACCGGCAGTCCGGCGGTGAGCGCCTCAAGCAACACGATGCCCGCCGCTTCCTGGTGGGCCGGATGGAGCAGCAAATCGGCCGCCGCCATAAAGTCGGGAATGTCGCTGCGGCCGGAGAAGAAGCGGACCTGCGGGCCGATGCCCAGCTGCGCGGCGATTTTCTGGTAACGTTCGGGTTTATCCTGGCCGACGACCAGAAAAACGGCGCGTTTCTTGTCGGCGTCGGGCAGGCTGGCGATGGCGCGCAGGCTGCGTTCAACGCCTTTTCGCCTGAAGTCGGAGCCGACCTGCAGCAGTACGATGGCGTTCTCATCGATACCTTGCTCATGACGAAATCTTTGCCGAACTCCGGGCGCCTGGCGGTCATATTTTCTGTTGGCGGCGATGCCCGGCGGAAGAATAAAGAAACGCGCGTCCTGGGTGTCGTAATGTTTCTTGAAGTCCGCAATCTGGCGCTGCGTCAGCATCAGCATTTTGGTGCGGCCGCGCTGTTCGAATACCGCTTTTTCAAAGTCGGCATAGTGGCGGTAGCGAGGCGTCAAACGGTAGAGAAATCCTTTCTCCCGCTCAACCTTCTCCGCGTAGCAAACGTCGGCCGCATAGTAAAAGTCCAATCCCGGCATTTTATTAAAGCCGACGACGCGATCGACGGGATGCTGCTGAAGATGGCGTCGGACCCAGGCGGCATAGCGCTGGTTACGGCGGTGATTACTCATGCCGGAAACGGGAACGAGAACGATCTCCAGGTTATCCGGCCGTTCGCCTTGCCATGACAGCACGTAAACGCGGACATGGTGCCCTTGCTTCACGCAGGCCTGGGCGATACTGAAAAAGTCGCGTTGTAGCCCGCCAAAAGGGAAATATTTATACAGGCAGATAGCAATATTCATCGGCGGTCTCTTATTTCCCGGCGGTAAGGCGCGGACGGTCGTCATGGTCTGCCAGCAGCGTCGCCGCGGCCTGAATCACATCCTGCGCGGGGATGCAGGAGAGATATTTCCGGCCTCTGTCGAGGTGGCGTCTCTCCGGCATCGTCTGATAGTCGCCCGCCCAGATAACGATACTGTTATCAGACCAGGGCCGCCATTTCTTATGATCGGTGGGGCCGAACAGGCACACGGCGGGGGTGTTCAGCGCCGCCGCCATATGCATCGGAGCGGAATCGACGCCGATATAGAGCGCCGCTTTGTCGATTAACGCCGCCAGTTGCAAAAAGCTGGTTTTGCCTGCCAGGGCGATGTCCGGCTTATGCGCGCACCGCGCATGGATATCGCGCACCATCTCCAGATCGTCCGCCGAGGGGCCGCAGGTCAGCACGACCTCTAACCCTTTCTCTTTCAGATAATCAATCACCTGCGCGAACTTTTCGTTATCCCAGCATTTGAACAGCTGGCGGGCCGTCGGCTGAATCACCACGTAGGGCCGCGCCGAAAGATGGGGATGCGGGCCGAAAACTTGCTGCGCATCTTCCCGGCCGTAATACAGCGACATGCGATCTTTCCGCCCGGTATCGGGAAGGCCTAGCGGCGCAAGCATTGAGCGATTTTGTTCGATAATGTGCTCGCCCTGCGGCTGGACGCATGCGCTGAACAGCCGGCGCCAGAGTTTCCCCTTCAGACTGTCGCCGCGCGTGATGGAGATGCTGTAGCCGCCCAATGACCTGACTAACAGGGCGACGGGCCACTGGTCGGCCAGATTGACGATCAAATCGTAATGGTTCTGCTTAAGGCTGTTTCGTATACCGATAAAATCTTTTAGCTTTTCCGCCAGGGTCGACGTTTTTCTTTGCAAACCGTACAGACGGTGAATATCCGGGTTTTTCGCCAGAATAGGGCGCGTGTCTTCGTATAATAAGAGATCGATCCTCGCCTCGGGATAATGTGCTTTTAAGGTGCTGATAAGCGGCGTGGTAAGAAGCATATCGCCGTGAAACCGCAGTTTCACGATCAAAATCCGCCGGTAGGGGAGGGCTTTTTGACTCACTTGCTTTCCTTACTTTCCTCTAAATAAACGCAACGCTACCGCTCCTGGCTCAACAGCTACCAGTGGACTGAGGGCGAACCCGGTTATCGCAAGGCCGCCGCGAAGGAGGGGCGACACGCCGCTATGGTACTAAAACCCGCTATGTTCTCACAGCGCTAATTAAGATTATGCCGGCCCGCGCAAGGCGGCGCCTCTGCGGGCCGGGCGCGGCGCTATCCCGCCGTTAACGCTTCAGCCATTTACCGGTTAGCGTTGTGCCGAGACACAACGCCATGAGCCAGGCCATAAGCATATCGCGCGCGTACAAAATAACGTCGCTGAGTCCGTACATGATCAGGGCGAAAAGGAGCGCGGCCGACAGGTGGCTGCGCAGAATAAACCAGGAGAAGTAGAATAGCGCCGCGTATAAAGCGACCAACAGCACTACGCCGGGCAGCCCCTTCAGCGAGAATGCATCAATCAATTCGTTGTGCAGGTGCACATCTAAATACTCTACCGCCCCGTTTAAGCCGGGTTTTTGCTGCGCCAGCAGCGTGATTTGCACCGAACGCCGCTCGGCGGACTGTCCGAGCGGCGCGCTTTCCCCGGCTTCAATCCCCGATTGGTACATGGCGATACGCGCGCCGACCGACGTTTTGCTGTTATTCATGCTGTAGTTGCGCATATCGTTTAGCAGATCGTCGGTCCGCTGGTGAATGGTGTCTTGAAAGAGCAAGGAACACAGCAGGATGATAATGGCGGATCCCAGAAGCGCCTTGAGTAACTGACGCTTATCGTGGCGCACCTCCGATAGCAGGATCATGGCGCCGACGATCGGATAGACCACAATGGCCGCGCGCGTCTCCGTCAAAATGATCGCCACGGTGACGAGTAAAAAGTGGAGCAGGTAAAGGTAATATTTATAGCCGGAGTTGAACTTGAGCAGCGCCTGCGCGCTGAGCGCGCCGACGAAGGTCATAAAGTAGGCGGCGCTGGTCGCCTGGCCAAAAATCAGGTCGACCCGGTGTACGCCGCTGAGCGACTGGTAAAAGGCATAGCACAGGGTCAGCCAGCAGATAACCAGCGGCCATATCAGCAGATATCGCCGCTGCGGCTGCGGGAGGTGGCAGACCGCCAGAAAAATAAACGCGCCCAAAATGGCGGCATGGCCGGAGGACAAATAGGCGTAATAGACATGCGGGAAAAAAGTATCCGGCTGATAATAACTATAAAACCAGAATAAATTAGCGCAGCCGATAATCAGTAATAGCAGCGGTATCGTCAGCAGCTGTTTTTTCGCCAGAATGGCTTTTAAATGCGTTATTACATACAGGGCGGCAATCACGCCGGTTAAATAAAATAGATACCCTGCAATAATGGTGCTGAACGGCATTATGGATAACGTCAGCAGGCAACCGGGAAGTAATGTGTTAATAACCAGCGAGGCGCTGATGGCCGGGGTCTTCGCCCAGCTATATCTTAAATAATTTAGCATTCTATTTATTCAATGTTGAAAAACCGGCTGAAAGCCTGCCATATGAAATACGCAACCTGCGCTATTCATTTTATTGACGATGGTTGAATCATCGTCATCTCGATGAGACGCTCTGAGGAGGTATGGTTGGCGCACTAATTTTATGGGGCGTTTTTTTATGGCGGCGTCCTGCCCTCCACCCTTCGGACCGCCGTATGCGGCGTTTTTTTATGGCGGTTGTCTTAGACTGTTGACAAACCTATCACCTTTTTCACTCCCGCCTTTGCCCATTTCGTTAGCAACAAAGGCCAGCGGCGACGCCTATTTATCAGTGTGGGATAATTATATCATTTCCACCAGCTTCCGCTGGACGCTATCCGCTGAAATGTCCTCCATCCGGTGATTTTCAGACAGTTCCACCACCTGATTTTTCCCGTACCCGCCGATCAATCCCGGATCGGTCGGGCCATACAGCGTGATGTTGGGACGATCCAACGCGGCGGCTAAGTGGCTTAAGCCCGTATCGACGGAAACCACGGCTTTGGCGCCGGCCAAGACTTGCGCGACCTGCCGCAGGGTAAGACGGGGCAACACCTCGACGTGTGGAAATCCCTGCGCCAGACGCAGGGCGCGCTGATGTTCATGCTCCGCGCCCCAGGGTAGCTTAATCCGCAGACCGCTGGATTGCAGCAGGGCGATCAGTTCCCGCCAGCGCGCTTCCGGCCAGTGTTTTTCATCCCGCGTGGTGGCGTGAAGAAACACTAAATATTGATTGGCGTCGGCCGGCGGCTGCGCAAGAAAACGCGGCGCAATCGCGTAATCGCCGCTATCCGCCGGTTTCCCATACTGCAAACTGGCGGCGAAAAGCGCGCGCACGCGCTCGACCGCATGCAGCCGGCGGCTGATATGGTGACGGTAGTTATAGAAAAAGCTCGCCATCGGTTCGCGGGCGCTTTTACAATCCAGCCCGTGCTTTTTGCCGCGCGCGAGGCGCGTAACCAGCGCGGCGCTTTTAATCAGGCCCTGGGCATCGATCACCGCGTCATAGCGGTAGGCGCGCAGCTGCTGCTTAAAGAGCGCCCGCTCCCGGCGTGTTTGGGCGCTGAACCAGCTCTTTCTCCAGCGCCGCAGGGCCACGGGAATAACCCGGGATACCGCAGGATGCCAGCTGGGGATCTGCGCGAACCCCTCTTCCACCACCCAGTCGAACTTTACCCCGGGCAATATGCGCATGGCGTCGGTCAGCGCGGGCAGCGTATGCAGCACATCCCCCATGGAGGAGGTTTTGACGATCAGTACCCTCATGCGCGCGCTCCCGGCGCGGCCAGGTATTTTTCCAGCGCGATGAGAACCTGTTGCGGCTGAATGTCGATAAGGCTTTGATGGTATCCCTGTTCGGCATCGCCTTTACGCACCCGATGATAACCGCTAATCAGGCGGATAACCTCCGCCTGATGCGACAGAGGCGGCGTGAAGTCGGGGCTGCTGGGGCCGTAGAGCGCAACTAACGGACGGTTGAGCGCGGCGGCGACATGCATGAGCCCCGAGTCATTGCTCACTATCGCGCGACAGGCGGCGATCAGCACCACCGCCTGTTCCAGCGACGTTTGTCCGGCAAGGTTGACGCAGTGCTGCCGGGCGTTTTCCGGCAGCGCCGAACGAATATCGTCGCCGGCCGCCCGATCGTTGGCGGAGCCGAACAGGGCGACCTGATAACCCCGTTCAATCAGCATATCCGCCAGCGCGGCATAGTGATAATGCGGCCAGCGTTTGGCGGGGCCGAACTCCGCGCCGGGGCAAAAACCAATAACCGGGCGCGGACTTTTCAGCGTGAAGGCCGCCGTCATTTGCGCGATCTCCTCATCGCCGACCCGTAGCCGGGGCCACAATATCGGCTGAGGGAGGTCCTGCGCGCGGTGAATACGGCCGCGCTCGTAGGCCAGGGCGACATAGCGCTGCACCATCAGCGGAAAGGCGGCCTTATCCAGTATGCGGACATCGTTCAGCAGCCCGTAGCGCATCTCTCCGCGCCAGCCGATCCGCTGCGGAATGCCGGCGAAAAACGGCACCAGGGCCGATTTAAACGAATTCGGTAGAACATAGGCGCGGTCATAGCCGGCGGCCCGCAGACCAAGTCCGAGGCGGCGCCGTTCTCCCAGCGCCAATGCGCCGTGGCCCAACGGCATCGCCAGAGCCTGATTGACCTCGGGCATGCGCGCGAGAAGGGGGCGGCACCAGGCCGGCGCCATGACGTCGATAACCGCCTGCGGATGTTCCGCCTTTAACGTGCGATACAGGCTGTGCGACATCATCATGTCGCCAACCCAGGAGGGGCCGATAACCATGATTCTCATGATTTTGCTTCCATACCGTTTATCTGTTCCTTAATGACGCATGCCGTAGTATGAGTTTGCTGACAACGTCCGGTGTGCGGCATCGTGTTAAGCGGTACGGTTCAACCAGGCCATGTATTCGGCGACGCCTTCGGCGACGGTTTTAAACGGCTTGTCGTAACCCGCCGCGCGCAGTTTGCTCAGGTCTGCCTGGGTGTATGCCTGATAACGGCCTTTCAGCTTCTCTGGGAACGGAATATATTCCACGCTGCCTTTTTTGTGGAACGCCAGCGTGGCGTCGGCAACCGCCTGAAAAGACTCAGCCCGGCCGGTGCCGCAGTTGAAAATGCCGGACACGCCTTTTTGCCAGAACCACAGGTTGACGGCGGCGACGTCGGCGACGTAGATAAAGTCCCGCTTGAAGTTTTCGCTGCCGGCGAACAGCTTGGGATTTTCGCCCTGATTAATCTGTCTGTTCAGGTGGAAGGCGACGCTGGCCATGCTCCCCTTGTGTCCTTCGCGCGGACCATAGACATTGAAATAGCGGAAGCCGCAAATTTGCGATTCGGCCTGCGGCAGAATTTCGCGCACGTATTGGTCGAACAGAAACTTGGAATAGCCATAGACGTTCAGCGGTTGCTCATACCGGCGATCTTCAATGAAGTTATTGTCGCGTCCGCCATAGGTTGCGGCGGAAGAGGCGTAGAGGAACGGGATATTGCGATCGAGGCAGTAGTGCAGCACCTCTTTCGAGTATTGATAGTTGTTGTCCATCATATACTTGCCGTCCCACTCGGTGGTTGACGAGCAGGCGCCCTCATGGAAAACGGCGTCAATGTCGCCCAGATTATCGCCGGCGATGATATTGGCGATGAAATCCTCTTTATCCATGTAGTCGGTAATATCCAGGTCCGCCAGATTGACGAATTTCGTTCCGTCTTTCAGGTTATCAACGACCAGAATATCCCGATAGCCGATGTCATTGAGCGCTTTTACGATATTGCTGCCGATGAAACCGGCGCCGCCAGTAACGATAATCATGGGATCTACCCTTGTTAATCTTGCCGGTGAGGCACCACGCCTCACGCTGTCTATACGCGCTATAATAGCATTTCATTTTATCGCAAGCAGCCCGGCGTTGGTTTATCCGACATTTCTGCGGCAACCCGCCGTCGCCACTCGCATGAATTCCCGGTTATATCCGTCGCGCCCTCCGTCATTCCCGAGTAAGCGGGAGTGACGGGGTGTGGGAGTGACAAATAATAGATGTATGCGGAAATGCCGATTCTGCCCCATTAGGCTTTGCCAGTAATTCCAACGGATTGCCGTCTAATGTGGTTTTTCCGCGGGGGCGAACCAGGTTTGCCAGCGGCGTTCGACAAACTCCGCGGCCGCGCTGTCGCCGAACAGTTTGAATATCGCCTCAATCTTCACCGGTTCCGGCGGATGTTTCATCCTGCACTGTTTTATACCGGGGAACGGCCTGGCGTCGCCGGGCGGTGTCTGCGGTTTCGTCTCTTTCGGCGTTACCGGCGCTGGGAGGAATTCATCGTGCGGCGTCGGCTCATTCAGCAGTTGGCTGGGCCGGACTAAAACAATGTCGGACGGCAACTCGGGCAGCATCTGCCGCAAAACCTTAATGGTTGACGGGTGCGGGTGGCCGATGGCGATGGCGGAGCCGCTGCGTCGCGCTATCTGCACCGCGCGGTTAAACTGCCGGCGGATATCGGCCTCGTTCTGCGAGTCATCCAGGAACACCTTGCGTTTAATGACCTTTACCCCGGTGCCCGCCGCCGCGCGGCTGGCCTGGCTGCTGCCGATGGTCATGCTGTCGAGGAAGTAGAGGCGATAGGCGCTAAGCGCCTGCATCACTTTTTGCATCCCGGGAAGGCTGGAGGTCATGGCGCTGCCCATATGATTATTCAGCCCGACGGCGTAAGGCACGTTGTTGACCGACTGGCGAATGATGCGCTGAATCTCCTCGCCGCTCATGTCCGGATGCAGGGTATCGCGCTCCAGCGGCTGTTTGCTGAGCGGCGCCATCGGCAGGTGGATTAATACTTCGCGGCCTTGATTATGCGCCCTGGTCGCCATTTCTCTGGCGTAGGGCGCATTAGGCAAAACCGCCACCGAAACGGCCGTGGGCATGGCTAAAACCTGATTCTCGTTATGGGGGCGGTAGCCGAAATCGTCAATGACAATGGAAAGTTTGCCGGCCATGGCGATCGCGGATAGTGACAGCAGGCTGAAAAAAAACAGTATTTTTGATTTTAAATGGTACAAGCTATATTCCCAACCACGGTTGTGGGTTTACCGCCTGCCCCTGGCGGCGAATTTCAAAATAGAGCGCGGGCTGGCTTTGTCCGCCGCTGGTGCCTACCAGCGCGATAGGTTCGCCCGCTCTGACCTGGGCCCCGACGGAAACCAGCGCGCTTTGGTTATAACCGTATAGACTCATATCGCCTTTACCGTGCTGCACCACCACTACCAGGCCGTAGCCTTGCAGCCAGTCGGCCATCAGCACGGTGCCGTCGGCGATCGCTTTCACCTCGGTTCCTTCCGGCGCGGCGATAACCATTCCTTTCCAGCGCAGCTCGCCCTGCAGCGATTCGCCGAAGCGATGTTCGATGCGACCGCGCACCGGCCAGAAGGCCTGCGCGGCAGGGCGGCCCAAACCGCCGGTGCGCGCCATCAGCGACTGCTCGCTTGGCGTCGGCTTATAGCTGCCGCCGCTGCGTTTGGCCTGCTGCTCTTTGGCCCGCACTCTGGCCGCTTCCCGCGCTTCACGTTCCGCCCTCGCCTTGGCTTCCCGTTCCGCCCGCGCGATTTGATCGCGCAGGCGGGTCTCATTCTGGCGCAGTTCGGTGAGCAAACGTTGGTCTTTTTCCAGCGAACTTTCCAGCGTAGTCAGCGTTTTCTTACGCTCGGACTGCGTCTGCTCCAGCGTTTGCTGCTGCCGCTGTTGGTCGCTCAACAGGGTTTTTTGCTGATTTTGCTTCTGTTCCAGCAGCTGTTTCTGGCTGGCCAGCTCGGTTCGCGTTTGCCGTAACTCATTGATTGATTTTTGACGCGCCTCGTTCAGATAGCCGAAATAGGCGAGGATGCGCTCGCTGCGCTGGCTCTCTTCGCCGCTCAGGATCAACTGCAGCGCGCTGTGCTGCCCCTGGCGGAATGCGGCGTCAAGCTGGCGCGACAGCAGCGCTTGCTGCTTTTTTTGCTGTGACTGCAGCCTGGCGATGGATGCCGCGAGTTCGCTCAGCTCTTTATTTAAGGCGGATAACGTATTCCGCGTCTCGCGCAGCTGGCGGCTCGACTGGGCGATCGACTGTTCCTGCTTTTTCAACTGCTGGAGCAGCGCGCCGCGCTGCTGCTGCTGCTGCTGAACGCGCTTTTCTTTCGCCGCGATATCCTGTTGCAGGTTTTTGAGCTGCTGCTGATTGTCCGCGGCCGAGCTGACATCGGGCCACAGCAAAACGCCGACGCAAAACGCGCAGGCGCACCGGGCGAACCGCTGGCGTAACGCCGGAAATCGCAACGCGGCGCGGCGCGGGGTTCTCAACTGAACAGATAACGCTTTTTCACTCATAGCAAAGGATTATTCCACGATGAACAGCGGCTTACCAGTCGTCCGATTCTGGATTTCTATTTCCATCCGTGACAAGGCCGGCATGGAATCCGCAGCGGGGGATAGATAAATGGGCGCCTGGGCGCATAAGATGGCTGAATTCCACAATTTTAGCGTGATTTTTATGTATCGCCCCGCAGATTCCATACGCTATATGGCTGTAATTGCCGCATCGCGCAGGTATACTCGTCATACTTCAAGTTGCATGTGCGTTGGCTTTGTTACTCGCCCCATCCTTGGGGCTCGCCCCGTTGGCGTTGGGGCCGCCTTCCTGCAACTCGAATTATTTAGAGTAATATACTCAGGAACCTTATATTTTATCGCTTAACTGATTCGGGAGTCGTTATACCCCATGCAAGAGATTATGCCATTCATTAGCAAGCATCCTATATTGAGCGTGGCCTGGGTTGCCCTGTTTGTTGTCGTGATCGTGCTTACGGTGAAGAGTAAACTGTCCAAAGTGAAGGAAGTGGTGCGCGGCGAAGCGATCAGGCTGATAAACAAAGAAGATGCCGTGATTGTCGATATCCGCAATCGTGACGACTATCGTCGCGGCCATATCGCCAACGCGTTTAACCTGCTGCCCAATGAGATTAAAAACGGCGGCGTAGGCGAGTTGGAAAAGCATAAAACCCAGCCGGTGATCGTGGTCTGCGCCAACGGTATCTCTTCGCGTGATGCGGCAAACGATCTGCTGAAGGCGGGATTTGAGCGTGTTCTGGTGCTGAAGGACGGCCTTACGGGCTGGAGCGGTGAAAACCTGCCCCTGGTGCGCGGTAAATAAGCGGCGCGCGGCGAATAATCCATGCGCGGTAAATGATTTTGGCCGGATAGCCCGGCTGCAGCGACAAGATTACGTAATCTACTGATAGCTATCTTCGTCGACGGCGGAACGCGTCGATGAAATCCAACAAAAGGTATTATTTAACATGTCTGAACAAAACAACGTTGAAATGTCTTTCCAAATCCAACGCATCTATACCAAAGATATCTCTTTTGAAGCGCCGAACGCGCCTCAGGTGTTTCAGAAAGAGTGGCAGCCTGAGGTAAAGCTGGATCTGGATACGGCATCCAGCCAGTTGGCGGAAGATATTTATGAAGTCGTACTGCGTGTGACGGTAACGGCTTCTTTGGGCGAGGAAACGGCATTTCTGTGCGAAGTTCAGCAGGGCGGGATTTTCACCGTCGGCGGCATCGAAGGCACTCAGCTGGCGCACTGCCTGGGCGCATATTGCCCGAACATTCTGTTCCCTTATGCGCGTGAGTGCATCACCAACCTGGTTTCCCGCGGCACTTTCCCGCAGCTGAACCTGGCGCCGGTTAACTTCGACGCGCTGTTTATGAACTACCTGCAGCAGCAGGCGGAAGGCGAAGGCGCCGCGCCGAGCCAGGATGCCTGATGAACGCGCCCGACGCTTCCATGACCGTAATCGGCGCCGGCTCATACGGCACCGCCTTGGCGATTACGCTGGCGCGTAACGGCCACCAGGTGGTGCTCTGGGGGCACGATCCCGACCATATTCATGCTTTGCAGGCCGCCCGCTGTAATCAGACCTTCCTGCCCGACGTTCCCTTTCCCGATTCGCTGCGTCTGGAGGCGGATTTGTCGCGGGCGCTGGCGGCCAGCCGCGATGTGCTGGTCGTAGTGCCCAGCCATGTTTTTGGCGACGTACTGCGTCAGATTAAGCCCCATCTGCGCGCGGACGCGCGCCTGGTGTGGGCGACGAAGGGGCTGGAGGCGGAAACCGGGCGCCTGTTGCAGGACGTCGCGCGCGAAGCGTTGGGCGAACAGATTCCTCTTGCGGTGGTGTCCGGCCCAACCTTTGCCAAAGAGCTGGCCGCCGGCCTGCCGACGGCGATCGCCCTGGCGGCGACCGATCGCGAGTTCGCCGACGATCTGCAGCGTCTGCTGCACTGCGGCAAAAGCTTCCGGGTATACAGCAATCCGGATTTCATCGGGGTACAGCTGGGGGGGGCGGTTAAAAACGTCATCGCGATTGGCGCCGGCATGTCCGACGGCATCGGCTTCGGCGCTAATGCCCGCACCGCGCTGATCACCCGGGGGCTGGCCGAGATGACCCGGCTGGGCGTGGCGCTGGGGGCCGATCCCACCACCTTTATGGGCATGGCCGGATTGGGCGATCTGGTGCTGACCTGTACCGATAACCAATCCCGTAACCGACGTTTCGGCATGATGCTGGGGCAGGGGATGGATGTTCAGGGCGCGCAGGATAAAATTGGTCAGGTTGTCGAAGGGTATCGCAATACCAAAGAAGTGCTGGCGTTGGCGCAGCGCCACGGCGTCGAGATGCCGATTACGGAGCAGCTTTGGCAAGTTCTGTATTGCGGAAAAGAGGCCCGTGAAGCGGCGCTAAGCCTGTTGGGGCGCACGCGCAAAGACGAAAGCGCCAGGTTATAACATACCCTATTTCACTGCGATCCCGTTTATGTCGGGCCTGATGGCCCGGCGTACTTTGCCGCCTATGCGCGGCATGGGCTGTGAGTTGGATTTAGATTGGCGGTATTTCGGAGAGTAAAGCAATGTCGACAGAAGAGCTGGAACTGGTGTGGAAAAATATTAAGGCGGAAGCGCGCAGTCTGGCGGATTGCGAACCGATGCTGGCCAGTTTTTTTCATGCGACGTTGCTGAAACACGAGAACCTGGGCAGCGCATTAAGCTATATGCTGGCGAATAAGCTGGCAAGCCCCATCATGCCGGCCATCGCCATACGCGAGGTCGCCGAAGAGGCCTACCGCGCCGACCCGCGGATGATCGTTTCCGCGGCGCGTGATATTCAGGCGGTCTGCCTGCGCGATCCCGCGGTGGATAAATACTCGACGCCGCTGCTCTATCTGAAAGGCTTCCACGCGTTACAGGCGTACCGCATCGGTCACTGGCTCTGGTCGGAGGATCGCAAAGCGCTGGCGATCTATTTCCAAAATCAGATCTCGGTATCCTTTGGCGTCGATATCCACCCGGCGGCGACCATTGGCTGCGGCATTATGCTCGATCACGCCACGGGCATTGTGATCGGGGAAACCGCGGTGGTTGAGAACGACGTCTCTATTCTGCAATCCGTGACCCTCGGCGGTACGGGGAAAACCAGCGGCGATCGCCACCCCAAAATCCGCGAAGGGGTGATGATCGGCGCGGGGGCTAAGATACTGGGGAATATCGAGGTCGGCCGCGGCGCGAAGATCGGCGCGGGTTCGGTGGTCTTGCAGCCGGTTCCGCCTCATACTACCGCCGCGGGCGTTCCCGCGCGCATCGTGGGCCGTCCCGATACGGATAAGCCGTCGATGGATATGGATCAGTATTTCAACGGCGTTAATCGGGGTTTTGAATACGGCGACGGTATTTAAGAGCCTATCCCAGTAGGCGTAATTGGCGCAGCCAGTTTGGACACGGACAGCGCGCAGACAACATGCCGTGCATGTTGAACGGACCAAGGTCCGGCCCGAAGAGCGAGCGTAGCGAGTAAACCGGAACGTACATGGAGTACGTGAGGATTTCGAGCACTGCCCAGGGCCAAAATGGCAAGTGAAATAGCCCTAATGGCATAGGCTCTAAGCGGGATTCGAATATTCGGCGGCGCGCAGCGTTTTATACCCAGGATATTTCCGCGCCGCCGGCGCGATAAAAAATATATCCATCGCTTTTTCGCCGGTGAATATCAGGCGCTTTTGTCGTCCGGCTGGGAAATATCCGAAACTGCCTCCCCCGTGATAATTTATTTAACCGCTATCCCCGCTTATTCCTCCATAATGACCGGCTTTTTATCACCCGGATGCCAAGGGAAGTCGTGCAAAGAGAGGCAACTTGAACTATACCCTTCATATTTCGAGTCGCCTCTCCTTTGTTGCGCTTCCCTTAATTCTGAATAGATATGTGGGTAAATGGGTAGTGATGTTATGGTTGCAGAGAGTCCAATAATGTATTTAAAACGTATTTTAGTGGTTATGAGTTTTATCCTGTCGTCCGCGATGTCGGTCTGCGCTTATGCCGCCGGCGCTTCCGCTACGGCGAACGGGGCTGAACATGATGAAAGCTGGTGGCAACGAAGTAAAAACAATCTGTCTGAAACCTGGTCGTCATCGCCGAACCACGACATCTACATTCCCGCGATCACCTGGCATAACCGCTGGACGTACGATAAAGACAAGATCGACTCGTACAATGAACGTCCCTGGGGGGCGGGCTACGGCGTATCAAGGCTGGATCGGGACGGCGACTGGCACTCGCTATACCTGATGGCGTTCAAAGATTCCCACAACGACTGGGAACCGATAGGCGGCTATGGTTTCGAGAAACGCTGGCGTCCGGCCGACGATAGGGATTTCCAACTGGGGCTGGGCTTTACCGCCGGCGTCACCATGCGCAACAACTGGAACTATATTCCTATTCCGGTATTGCTGCCGCTGGCATCCATTAGCTACCAGAAGCTCTCTTTCCAGGCGACCTATATTCCCGGCACGCATAATAACGGGAATGTCTTTTTCGCCTGGTTTAGATGGCAAATTTAATAACGGTATCGGCGCATCCCGATATGCAGCCCCTTGCCGCCGTGGCGCAAGGGGCGTTACTTCGGTAACCGGCCCGCAGGTTGCGCGCCGCGGCATATCGATTGGACGTTATTTGTCCTCATGTCAACCATATTGGTTGAAATTTATCCGCTATCCTTCGCTACAATAGCGACTCTTTTTTTGAGCGGTGGATATTGCTGTGCCATTACTTATTATCACCACAATCCTGTGGGCTTTTTCATTCAGTTTGATTGGCGAATATCTGGCAGGCCATGTCGATAGCTGGTTTTCCGTATTGGTGCGCGTCGGGCTGGCCGCGCTGGTTTTTTTGCCGTTTTTACGCTGGAGAGGCTATGCGCCGCGCGTGATCCTACTCTATCTGTTGGTGGGCGCTTGCCAATTAGGTATCATGTATCTATTTGTTTTCCAAGCCTATCTTTATCTTTCCGTTCCCGAATTTCTGCTGTTCACGGTGATGACGCCGCTGTATATCACGCTGATTTACGATCTGCTGCGCGGCGAACGCCTGCGCTGGGGCTATATGCTCAGCGCGCTGCTGGCGGTGCTGGGGGCGGCGGTGATCCGCTACGACGGGGTCAGCACGCACTTTTTATGGGGGCTGCTGCTGGTGCAGGCGGCGAATATCTTCTTTGCGATCGGGCAGGTCGGCTATAAACGGCTGATGGAGCTCTATCCGATGCCGCAGCACTGCGCTTTTTCATGGTTTTATCTGGGCGCGCTGGCGGTTGCGGCGGCGGCCTGGCTGCTATTCGGCAATGCCGGCCAGCTGCCCACGACCTCGTTGCAGTGGGGCGTTTTGGTCTGGCTGGGCGTCGTCGCTTCGGGGCTGGGCTACTTTATGTGGAACTACGGCGCGACCCAGGTTGACGCCGGCACGCTGGGCATCATGAATAATTTCCATGTTCCCGCCGGGCTGCTGGTCAACTTGGCCATTTGGCAGGAAAAGGTGCACTGGCCGAGCTTTATTATCGGCGCGCTAATCATCATGTCCTCGCTATGGGTGCATCGGCATTGGGTCGTGAAGCGTCCCGCACGAACGGCAGATGTTCGCAGGCGTGCCGACGCGCCGAACGAATAAACGCGTCTATCACCGGCTGACGCTGCTCGCCATCCCGCACGGCGGCGTACAGCCGGCTCCACAACCCTTTTCCCAGCGTCTTGGTCACGATAAGCCCCTGACGTTCGAAGCTTTCCACCACCCAGTGCGGCAGGGCGGCGATCCCCATGCGCGCGCTGACCATCTGGATCAGCAGCAGCGTATTATCGACATTTTTCAACGCCGGACTCACCCCGGCGGGCTGTAGGAAGTGGCGCCAGATATCCAGCCGCTGGCGCTGCACCGGGTAAATCATCAGGGTTTCCGCGCGTAAATCCTCCGGTTCGACGGCGGCCTTTTCCACCAGCGGATGCTCCGGCGCCAGCACCAGCCGGACTTCAAAATCAAACAGCGGCGAATAGTGCAGCCCGCTGCGCGGCAGAATATCGGACGTCATCACCAGATCCAGCTCGCCCTGCTGCAGGGCGGGCTGCGGGTCAAAGGTGACGCCGGATTTAAAGTCCATCGACACCTGCGGCCAGTTTTTATGAAACTCGTCCAGCGCCGGCGTCAGCCACTGGATGCAGCTGTGGCACTCGATCGCCAAGCGCAGCATGGCCTGGTGCGGTTCATTGCATGCCTGCAACGCCTGCTGAATTTGCGGCAACACCTGTTCCGCCAGCCGCAGCAGGATCTCCCCCTGCGGCGTAAAGCGCAGCGGCTGGCTTTTGCGCACGAATAACCTGAACCCGAGGCGCTGCTCCAAATCGCTGAACTGGTGCGACAGCGCGGATTGGGTTTGGTGAAGCGCGGCGGCGGCGGCGGCCAGCGAGCCGGTGTTACGCAGCGCCTGTAGCGTTCGCAGGTGTTTAAATTCGATCATGAGAGTCCTTCACAGTGACAGTGAATAAATTGCGCTTGTGCCCGATACACTACCTGCGGATTATAGATGTGTAAACATCTGGATGGCTAAATAAGGGTTAACGATGACGATTTTAAATCACACGCTGGGTTTCCCTCGCGTTGGACTGCGGCGCGAACTGAAAAAAGCGCAGGAAAGCTACTGGGCGGGCAATGCGACGCAGGAAGAGCTGCTGAGCGTGGGACGCGAACTGCGCGCCCGTCACTGGCAGCAGCAGAAGGACGCCGGCGTCGACCTGCTGCCCGTGGGGGATTTCGCCTGGTACGATCACGTGTTGACCACCAGCCTGCTGCTGGGGAACGTCCCGGCTCGCCATCGGAACGCGGACGGCTCGGTCGATCTGGACACGCTGTTTCGTATCGGCCGCGGTCGGGCGCCGACCGGCGAACCCGCCGCCGCCGCCGAGATGACCAAATGGTTCAACACCAACTACCACTATATGGTGCCGGAGTTTACCCAGGGCCAGCAGTTCAAACTAACCTGGACGCAGCTGCTGGATGAGGTGGATGAGGCGCTAGCGCTGGGGCATAAAGTGAAACCGGTGCTGCTGGGGCCGGTAACCTACCTGTGGCTGGGCAAGGTAAAAGGCGAACCGTTCGAGCGCCTGTCGCTGCTGGCGGATATTTTACCGGTCTATCAGCAGGTATTGGCTGAATTGGCGCAGCGCGGCATCGAATGGGTGCAGATCGACGAGCCGGCGCTGGCGCTGGAGCTGCCGTCGGCGTGGCTGGCCGCGTTCAAGCCGGCGTACGACGCGCTGCAAGGGCGGGTGAAAGTCTTGCTGACCACCTATTTCGACAGCATCGGCCAGAATCTGGACACCATCAAAGCGCTGCCGGTACAGGGGCTGCATGTTGATCTGGTGCATGGTAAAGACGACGCTGCCGCGCTGGCTGAGCAATTGCCTGCCGACTGGCTGCTGTCGCTGGGCGTGATTAACGGGCGTAACGTATGGCGCGCCGATCTGAGCCAGTGGCTTGAACGCCTGCAACCGCTGGTGGGAAAACGCGATCTGTGGCTGGGAAGCTCCTGCTCTTTGCTGCATAGCCCAATCGATTTAAGCGTGGAAACACGTCTGGACGACGAAGTAAAAAGCTGGTTTGCTTTCGCGATTCAGAAATGTGCCGAGCTTTCTTTATTATCTCAGGCGCTGAACGGCGGCGATGGCCGGGCGCTGGAAGACTATAGCGCGCCGATTCGCGCGCGCCGCACTTCGACCCGCGTCAACAACCCGGCGGTGGCCCGGCGTTTGGCCGCCATCACCGCGCAGGATAGCCAGCGCCGGAGCGCTTACCCGCTGCGCGCCGCGTCCCAGCGCGAGCGCTTCAATCTGCCGGCCTGGCCGACCACTACCATCGGTTCTTTCCCGCAAACCACGGAGATTCGCGGTCTGCGTCTGGACTTCAAACAGGGGCGGCTGGACGGCAACCACTACCGTACCGGCATCGCCGAGCACATCAAGCAGGCCGTGACGGAACAGGAGCGTCTGGGGCTCGACGTGCTGGTGCACGGCGAAGCCGAGCGCAACGACATGGTGGAGTACTTCGGCGAGCATCTGGACGGTTTTATCTTTACCCAGAACGGTTGGGTGCAGAGCTACGGCTCCCGCTGCGTGAAGCCGCCGGTGATCATCGGCGACGTCAGCCGCCCGGAAGCGATTACCGTGGAGTGGGCGAAGTACGCGCAGTCGCTGACCGATAAGCCGATGAAAGGCATGCTGACCGGTCCGGTCACCATTCTGTGCTGGTCTTTCCCGCGCGAAGACGTCACCCGGGAAACCATCGCCAAACAGATAGCGCTGGCGCTGCGCGACGAGGTCGCCGATTTGGAAAAAGCCGGCATCGGTATTATTCAGATCGATGAGCCCGCCTTGCGCGAAGGTTTGCCGCTGCATCGCTCCGATTGGGAAGCCTATCTGGCCTGGGCGGTGGAAGCCTTCCGCCTGAACGCGGCCGTTGCCCGCGACGATACGCAGATTCACACCCATATGTGTTACTGCGAATTTAACGACATAATGGACTCCATCGCCGCGCTGGATGCGGATGTGATTACCATTGAGACGTCCCGTTCCGATATGGAGCTGCTGGAATCGTTCGAGGAGTTTGAATATCCCAACGAGATCGGCCCCGGCGTGTATGACATTCACTCGCCGAACGTACCGAGCGTAGAGTGGATGGAGGCGTTATTGCGCAAGGCGGCGCAGCGTATTCCGGCGGAGCGTCTGTGGGTCAATCCGGATTGCGGCCTGAAAACCCGCGGCTGGCCGGAAACCCGCCAGGCGCTGGCGAATATGGTTGAAGCCGCCCGGCGTCTGCGCGCGGCGCGGTAAACGTTAAATAAACACCGGGAGGCGAAAGCCAGTGCCGCGTCGGACAAAAACGTCTGGAACGTTTTTGCACAGCGCTTGCGCTGGCCCGTTAGGGCGAGTCTCAGGGATGAGACGAGTATTCCGCCACTGGGGGCTGACGCTGAGCCCCCCGTATCGGGCGCGTGCGGCGATAACCGCATGATTCGACAATGGTGAGTGCGCACGAAACCTTCGCTGTACTGACAGAAATTCTTCCCCAAATTTGTGGCGATTCCTCGGCTCTCAGAGTGTGGAAAAACCTCGTTTCCCTCCGTCATCCCCAT
>NZ_JAYWTM010000028.1:0-27533 GCF_036016195.1 Brenneria populi
CGATTCCTCGGCTCTCAGAGTGTGGAAAAACCTCGTTTCCCTCCGTCATCCCCATCGGCAGATTCCCGCCTGCGCCGTCAGCTTTCCTCTGCGCTGCGTCCCGAATTCATATTAATGTCAGGTTGCGCGTCTATGACGTATCTTATCAACGAGTAAAGAATCTACAATAAACAGTCTGGATAGCCGCGACGAACTTTTCTCTCTCTGATGACTCAATTTATTGCCTGGGAGGCGTTTATGTCTACATCTGATGTGTTCCATCTCGGCCTGACGAGGCACGACTTAAATGGCGCGACGCTGGCGATCGTGCCCGGCGATCCGGCGCGCGTCGAAAAAATAGCCCGGCTGATGGATAACCCGCTGCATCTGGCGTCGCACCGTGAATTCACCACCTGGCGCGCCGAGCTGGACGGAAAGACGGTGATTATTTGTTCCACCGGCATCGGCGGGCCGTCAACGTCGATAGCGGTGGAGGAGTTGGCCCAGCTCGGCATCCGAACCTTTCTGCGGGTCGGCACCACCGGCGCGATTCAGCCCGATATTCGCGTGGGCGACGTGCTGGTGACCACGGCGGCGGTGCGCCTTGACGGCGCGAGCCTGCATTTCGCGCCGATGGAGTTTCCGGCGGTGGCCGATTTCGCCTGTACGACCGCGCTGGTCGAGGCGGCGAAAGCGGCGGATGCGGCGCTGCATATCGGCGTGACCGCTTCATCGGATACGTTTTATCCCGGACAAGAGCGCTATGATACCTTTTCCGGCCGCGTGGTACGCCGTTTCCAGGGCTCGATGGCGGAGTGGCAAAGTATGGGCGTGCTGAATTATGAAATGGAATCGGCCACGCTGCTGACGATGTGCGCCAGCCAGGGGCTGCGCGCCGGGATGATCGCCGGGGTGATCGTCAATCGCACCCAGCAGGAGACGCCCGATGTCGAGACCATGCAGCAGGCGGAAACGACGGTCGTTAAGGTATTGCTGGATGCCGTGCGCCGGCTGCTGGCCGACGCATAAGCCTCAGGCGCGATCCGATTGGCGCCTTTCGGGCCGGCGCACGCCGCTCGGCCCGCTTTCCGTCTCGTCCTTTTACCGATGATGAATTGCAAGGAGATGTATGACCGAACCAACCTTACTCCATCCTTCACTGGTTCCGCTGGACGGCGGAATTAACTTCCGCGATCTGGGCGGCAACCGCGCGGCGGACGGACGGCTTATTCGCCACGGTAAGCTATTTCGCTCCGGTTCTCTGGATCGGTTAAGTCCGGCAGACTGCGAGCGCCTGGCCGGAGTGCCGGTTTCACAGGTGGTGGATTACCGCGATGATGATGAAATCGCGCTCAAGCCCGATATTCTGTGGCCCGGCGCCAGCTACCATGCGTTTCCGGCGAACCCGCTGCGCCATGAAGTTACGGCGAATCTGGATTCTTTAGGATCGGAGGTGCTGGCCGCCTTTGATTCACGGGCCTTTATGCTGAAGCTCTATCGTCTTCTGCCGTTCGATAACTCCGCCTATCGCCAATTGGCGTCGCTGCTGCTGCGGGATGATGACGGCGCGCTGGTGCAGCACTGCGCCGTGGGCAAAGATCGCACCGGGATGGGTTCGGCTCTGGTGATGTTCGCGCTGGGGGCGGATGAGCAAACGGTGATTGAGGATTACCTGCTGACGGAGACCACGCTGACGCCGTTCCGCCAGCAACTGCTGGCCGATCTGTCGAATACGCTGAGTGAGAAGGCGTTGAAGCAGTTCTCTTACGTGCTGTCGGTACAGGAGGAGTTTATCGTGACGGCATTGCGGGCGATTAATGAGCGCCATGGCTCGATTGACGGCTGGCTGGAAAACGAGTACGGGCTGGATGGCCGCGCCCGGCAGTATCTTCAGGATAAGTATCTGGCCTGAGCGGGCCGCCCAGAAAAACGGGTCCCCGCCTGACGGCTGCGGGGACGACGGCGCGTAGAAACCTTTGCTTTGGGCGATCAGCCGGTATTGCGCATACCGGCGGCGACGCCGGCGATAGTGACCATCAGCGCCAGCTCCACCTCCGCGTCCGGCTCTTCCTGCTGGCGTGAACGATGCAGCAGTTCAGCCTGAAGCACGTTCAGCGGGTCGGTGTAGACGTTGCGCAATGCGATCGATTCGGCGATCCACGGCAGATCTTCCATCAGGTGATCGTCGTTGGCGATGGTCAGCACCACGTGAATGTCGGCGGCCAGCTGCTCGCGCAGCTGTTTACCCAGCGGCCACAGTTTTTCATCCACCAGCCGCTGGTCGTAGTATTCGGCCAGCCACAGATCCGCTTTGGAGAACACCATTTCCAGCATCCCGATGCGGGTGGAGAAAAACGGCCAGTCGCGGCACATGGCTTCCAGATGCGCCTGTTTGCCGTCGTCCACGGCTTTTTGCAGCGCGGCGCCGGCGCCAAGCCAGGCGGGCAGCATCAGACGGTTCTGCGTCCAGGCGAAAATCCACGGAATGGCGCGCAGGCTTTCCACGCCGCCGGTGGGACGACGCTTCGCCGGACGCGAGCCCAGCGGCAATTTACCCAGCTCCAGTTCCGGGGTGGCCGAACGGAAATAGGGGACGAAATCCGGGTTTTCGCGCACGTACCCGCGATACATATCGCAGGATACGCGGGACAGGTCGTCCATCACCGCTTTCCATTCCGGTTTGGGCTCCGGCGGCGGCAGCAGGTTGGCTTCCAGAATGGCGCCGGTGTAAAGCGCCAGACTGCTGATGGTGACTTCCGGCAGGCCGAATTTAAAGCGGATCATTTCGCCCTGTTCGGTTACGCGCAGGCCGCCCTTCAGGCTTCCCGGCGGCTGAGAGAGCAGGGCCGCATGGGCGGGCGCGCCGCCGCGGCCGATCGATCCGCCGCGGCCGTGGAACAGCGTCAGCGCGATGCCGGCTTTTTCGCAGGTCTTAATCAGGGCGTCCTGCGCGCGGTACTGCGCCCAGGAGGCGGCCATTACGCCGGCATCTTTCGCCGAGTCGGAATAGCCGATCATCACCATCTGCTTGCCCTGAATCACGCCGCGATACCAGTCGATGTTGAGCAACTGGGTCATCACGTCGTCGGCATTGTTCAAGTCTTCCAGCGTTTCAAACAGCGGGGCGACCGGCAGCGTAAAAGGACAGCCCGCTTCTTTCAGCAGCAAATGCACCGCCAGCACGTCGGAAGGCGTCCGCGCCATGGAGATAACGTAGGCGGCGATCGAACCGGCGGGCGCTTTGGCGATCACTTTACAGGTGTCGATCACCTCTTTGGTTTCGTCGCTTGGCTCCCACTGGCGCGGCAGCAGCGGACGTTTGGAGCTTAATTCGCGGATCAGGAACGCCTGTTTGTCGGACTCCGACCAACTATCATAGTCGCCCAGGCCCAGGTAACGGGTGATTTCCGCCAGCGCATTGCTGTGATTGGTGCTTTCCTGGCGAACATCGATGCGCACCAGCGGTACGCCGAAGCAGCGCACGCGGCGCAGCGTATCCAGTAGTTGACCGTCGGCGATGATGCCCATGCCGCAGGCGTGCAGCGACTGGTAACAGGCGAACAGCGGATCCCACAGCTGCTCATTGCGGACCAGCAGGCCTTTCGGCGGCAGACGCTCTGCGCCTTTGAGGCGGGCATCCAGATAATCCCGGGTGCTATTCAGCTGCGCGCGCAGCGATTTCATGATGGCGCGATACGGCTCCTGCACGTCGTCGCCGCCGGCCAGTTTGCGCAGTTCCGGCGTACATTCCGACATCGACAGTTCCGATACCAGGAACTGAATATCCTGCAAGAACAGGTCGGCCGCTTTCCAGCGGCTGAGCAATAGCGCCCGGCGGGTCACTTCGGCGGTCACGTTGGGGTTGCCGTCGCGGTCGCCGCCCATCCATGAGGTAAAGCGCACCGGCACGGCTTCTACGGGCAGACGATAGCCGAAAGAGGCCTCAAGCAGTTCATCCAGCTCGCGCAAGAAGGCGGGCACCCCTTCCCACAGGCTGTTTTCCACCACGGCGAAGCCCCATTTGGCTTCTTCGATCGGGGTCGGGCGGATTTTACGAATTTCGTCGGTATGCCAGGATTGCGCGATCAGCTGGCGCAGGCGGCGCATAATCCGGTTGCGTTCATATTCGGCCAGATCGTCATGATCGAGCTGTTTAAGGCAGGTATTGACTTCAACAAGTTTGTGGATCAGGGTGCGGCGGGTAATTTCGGTAGGGTGCGCGGTCAATACCAGCTCGATGGAGAGTGATTCGACGGCGTCGCGAATCTCTTTTTCCGTGAGATCCTTATTATTTTTTAAACGCTCAAACGCTTCGCCGAGCAGCTCCGGGTTGCTGGCTGCCTCGCCGTGCGGGGAAATGGTGTGATATTGCTCGGCGGTATTGGTTAAGTTAAGAAACTGGCTAAATGCGCGGGCTACCGGCAATAGCTCTTCGTTGGACAGATTTTGTAGCGTGTTCAGCAGTTCCTGTCGGTGCTTTTCACTGCCTGCCCGGGAGGATTTTGATAATTTACGAATCCGTTCCACTTTATCAAGAATGTTCTCACCCAGCGCTTCCTTGATAGTATCGCCAAGTAGCTTACCTAGCATGCTGACGTTACTTCGCATTGCTGAATATTGCTCTTTCATATTTACCCTGACCCATCTCTAATTTTTTGTAAGTTTGTTTCACCAGAAAAACGTACAACGCTCCTTTCATCTAGCCACGATGAGGTAGATTCGTCAATTGGCGATTCTTTGTCCGCGTTAATCTTTATGCCGCCTCTCTTTTTACCCGTTTTGCTATCGATCTGGCAATTTGTGAAATTTAATTACAGATGTCCTGACATTAGGTGAGCTTATTAACCGGCCAACGCGGGCGCGAATCGCCGAGGAGGGAACGACGACGGCTGAAACGCCGTGCTCGAACGGCCTTACCCGCATTCTTTGCCGGTAAGGCCGCGGCGCGGGATTAGGGGCGGCAGAAGTGTTTAATCAGCTGCGAAATTAGCTCTCTCGTCGGTTTGATAAACGCGGTATCAAGGAATTCGTCCGGCTGATGCGCCTGCTCGATCGATCCCGGGCCCAGCACCAGCGTCGGGCAGAGCTCCTGGATAAAAGGCGCTTCGGTACAGTAATTGACCACGTCGGTTTGCGTACCCAGCAGCTTTTCCACCACCGAGACTAAATGGTGGTCCGCCGGGCATTCATAACCGGGGATCGGCGGGTGCAGCTCGCCGATCGTCAGCCGTCCCGGCCAGCGCTGGCTAACCGGCGCCAGCGCCTCCGCCAGCAGGCCGTTCAGATCGTTGAGCGTCATGCCCGGCAGCGGACGGATGTCCATGTGCAGCTCGCAGCAGGCGCAGATACGGTTCGGCGCATCGCCGCCGTGAATATGGCCCAGATTCATGGTCGGATAGGGGATGGCGAACGCGGGGTTGTGATAGCGTTCCTGAAGGGTTTGGCGCAATTTCAGCAGATGGGAGATCGCGTCGTGCATCAATTCGATGGCGTTAATGCCGCGCGAGGGATCGCTGGAGTGTCCCGACTGGCCCTGAATGCGTATCGCGCTGGACATATGCCCCTTGTGGGCGCGCACCGGCCGCAGCGAGGTCGGCTCGCCGATAATGGCGCAGTCCGGCCTGAGCTGCGTGGAGGCGGAAAAATATTTGGCGCCGGCCATGGTGGTCTCTTCATCCGCGGTGGCGAGCACATACAGCGGTTTGGTCAGCTTGGTCGCATCGATATCGCGCAGCGTATCAAGAATAAACGCGAAGAATCCTTTCATATCGGCGGTGCCCAGGCCGTACAGCTTATTGTCGTGTTCGCTCAGCGTGAAAGGGTCGCGCGTCCAGCGCCCGTCGTCGAAAGGCACGGTATCGGTATGTCCCGCCAGCAATAGGCCGCCTTTTCCTTCTCCGATTCTGGCCAGCATATTAAATTTGTGCCGGGTGCCGGGCACCGGCTGCACCTCGACATGAAAGCCCAAATCGGTAAACCAGCCGGACAGCAGATTGATTAACGCCTGATTACTTTGATCGAGCGCGCTGTCGGTCGCGCTGATGGACGGCGTTGCGATCAACGCCCGGTATAGCTCAATAAATGGGGGTAAATTCATCTTCACTGTTGACAGCCTCTGGTTAGGATAGTATCAATATTCATGCATTTTTTTTGAATAAAAATACAGTAATGTCAGGCGAAAGGAAACCTTGGGATATCCTTGACGGTATCTGCGGCATGTCGCTTGGCTGCGCGGGTGAACGGCGTGACGACGCAGACGCACCCCATTACCGATTTCGTTGATGAATAAGTTAAGGTATACACTACACCGCAAATGAACATAACCGCTTTTGCCGTTAACCCGGTCTTTACTTTGATGACTATTTACCATTCTGAGGCGCGAAGAAAATAATGAATCCGTTAATTATCAAGCTAGGTGGCGTTTTACTGGATAGCGAAGAAGCGCTGGAGCGTCTCTTCACCGCACTGGTTACCTACCGCCGGCAACATCAGCGCCCGCTTGTGATTGTGCATGGCGGCGGATGCCTGGTTGACGATCTGATGAAAAAACTGTCGCTGCCGGTGGTGAAAAAAAACGGCCTGCGCGTCACCCCCGCCGATCAGATCGACATTATTACCGGCGCGTTGGCGGGGTCGGCGAATAAAACATTACTGTCGTGGGCGAAAAAACACGATATTAACGCCGTCGGCCTGTGTCTGGCGGACGGCGGCAGCACCAACGTGACGCAACTGGACGAAGCGCTGGGGTTTGTCGGCAAAGCGGAGGCCGGCTCTCCCGCGCTGTTGAATACGCTGCTGTCGGCGGGATATCTGCCGGTCGTCAGCTCTATCGGGATAACCGATGGGGGCGATCTGATGAACGTGAACGCCGACCAGGCCGCCACCGCGCTGGCGCAGACGCTGGGCGCCGACTTGATTCTGCTCTCCGACGTGAGCGGTATTCTGGACGGCAAAGGCCAGCGCATCGCGGAGATGACGGCGCAAAAAGCGCAACAGCTGATTGCGCAGGGCATCATTACCGACGGCATGATCGTTAAGGTTAACGCGGCGCTGGATGCCGCGCGCGCGCTGGGGCGCCCGGTGGATATCGCCAGCTGGCGCCATGCGGATCAGCTGCCCGCGCTGTTCAACGGCGTGGCTATCGGCACGCGCATTTTAGCGTAAGCCGTTCTGGGATATGGCATGATGCCCTATCTATATTTATTTGAATTTCGGGAGTAATGGTTATGGCTTTGTGGGGCGGTCGGTTCAGTCAGGCGGCAGATCGGCGTTTTAAACAGTTCAATGACTCGCTGCGGTTTGACTACCGTCTGGCGGAGCAGGACATCATCGGCTCGATTGGCTGGTCGAAAGCGTTGGTCACCGTCAATGTGCTGAGCGAACAGGAACAGCAGCATCTGGAACAGGCGCTGAACGCGCTGTTGGCCGAGGTTCAGGCCGATCCTGACGTGATCCTGCAAAGTGACGCCGAAGATATTCACAGTTGGGTGGAACAGCGCCTGATTGAGAAGGTCGGCGATTTGGGCAAAAAGCTGCACACCGGACGCAGCCGCAACGATCAGGTCGCCACCGACCTGAAACTGTGGTGCAAAACGCAGGTGGCCGAGCTGCAGCTGGCGGTGCGTCAGCTGCGTCAGGCGCTGGTGGATACGGCGCAAGCCAATCAGGACGCCGTGATGCCGGGCTACACGCACCTGCAGCGCGCCCAGCCGGTGACGTTCGCCCACTGGTGCCTGGCCTACCACGAAATGCTGGCGCGTGACGAAAGCCGGCTGGCCGATACGCTGAAGCGCCTGGACGTCAGCCCGCTGGGCTGCGGCGCGCTGGCCGGCACAGCTTACCCTATCGATCGCGAGCAGCTTGCCGGGTGGTTAGGTTTCGCCTCCGCCACGCGCAACAGCCTGGATACGGTATCCGACCGCGATCACGTGCTGGAGCTGCTGTCCGACGCCGCCATCGGCATGGTGCACTTATCCCGTTTCGCCGAAGATTTGATTTTCTTCAACAGCGGCGAAGCGGCGTTCGTCGAGCTCTCCGATCGGGTCACGTCCGGCTCATCGCTAATGCCGCAGAAAAAGAATCCGGATGCGCTGGAATTGATTCGCGGCAAATGCGGCCGCGTCCAGGGCGCGCTCGCCGGCATGATGGTGACGCTGAAAGGCTTGCCGCTGGCGTACAACAAGGATATGCAGGAAGACAAAGAGGGGCTGTTCGACGCGCTGGATACCTGGCACGATTGCCTGATGATGGCCGCTCTGGTGCTGGAAGGCATTCAGGTGAAACGTCCCCGCTGCCGGGAAGCGGCCGAGCAGGGTTACGCCAATGCGACGGAGCTGGCGGATTATTTGGTGGCGAAGGGCGTGCCCTTCCGCGAAGCCCACCATATCGTCGGCGAGGCGGTGGTTGAGGCCATTCGTCAGGGCAAAGCGTTGGAAGCGCTCTCCCTGCCCGAGCTGCAGAAGTTCAGCGCGGCGATCGCCGATGACGTTTACCCGATCCTGTCGCTGCAATCCTGCCTGGATAAGCGCGCGGCGCAGGGGGGCGTATCGCCTCAACAGGTGGCGCAGGCCTTGGCCGAGGCGAAACGACGCTTGGGCTGATAACGCCGCAATCGTCCTGGCCGAGCGCGGCCAGGACGAATCGAGGCCCAGGGAGGGGCCGAATCGCCTGCCGACATGCGGTATGAAAAGCGTACCGGCTTGCATCATTTGCCCGGCGAATCCGAATCACGCCCGCATTTTTCACCCTAATCACCCCCAAACTCCGGTCTCGGCGCAATTGCCTCTGGACATCCATACAGTATCAATTTACCTTGGCGGACGGCGGTGATAGTCAGCGGAGGCGCAGTGGATATCAGCATATTTTATGGGTTGGGCGGCGGTCTTGTCGGCCTGTTGGTCGGCTGGCTTATCGTGAGCCTGTCGTGCCAGCGGCAGCAGTCCCGTCATGAAACCGAACAGCGGCTGCTTGAGCAAACGCTGCAGCAAACCCAACAGCTGCTGAGCGCAAGCCAGCAGGCGGAAAAACAGCATGAGCGGCAATGGCGCGAAAATGAGCTGGCGTTGCGTAACCTGCACGGCCAGCTCGCGGCCAGCCAGGAAAAGCAACGCCAGCTGCCGCAGCTGCGCGATGAGTGTATGCAGCTCAACCAGGAGCTGCGCGCGCTGCGTGAGGTGAACGCCGCCCAGGAGGCCGAGCTGCGGGAGGTCACGATCCGGCTGGAAGAGACGCGCATGGCGGCCGAAGAGAAACAGCGCCTGCTGATGAACAGCGAACAACGCTTAACCACCCAGTTTGAAAATCTGGCCAACCGGATTTTTGAGCACAGCGGCCGTAAAGTGGACGAACAGAACAAACAGAGCCTGGAAAGTCTATTGATGCCGCTGCGCGAACAGCTTGACGGGTTCCGGCGCCAGGTTCAGGAGAACTTCGGCGCCGAGGCGCGCGAGCGCCATACCCTGACGCACGAAATTCGTAATCTGCAGCAGCTCAATGAGCAGATGGCCCGCGAAGCGATTAACCTCACCAAGGCCCTGAAGGGCGATAATAAGACGCAGGGCAACTGGGGCGAAGTGGTGCTCAGCCGCGTGCTGGAAGCCTCCGGCCTGCGCGAAGGGTATGAGTATCAGACGCAGGTCAGCGTGCAGACCGGCGTCAACCAGCGTATGCAGCCTGACGTGATAGTCCGCCTGCCGCAGGGCAAGGACGTGGTGATTGACGCCAAAATGTCGCTGGTGGCCTATGAGCGCTATTTTAATAGCGAAGACGAGGCCGAGCGTCTGGCCGCGCTGAACGAGCATCTGCTCTCGGTGCGCGGACATATTCGCCTGCTGGGCGGCAAGGACTACCAGCAGCTGCCGGGGCTGCGTTCGCTGGATTATGTCCTGATGTTTATTCCCGTCGAGCCGGCGTTTCTGGTGGCCATCGATCGCCAGCCCGAGTTGATCAACGAAGCGCTGAAGCACAATATTATGCTGGTCAGCCCCACGACATTGCTGGTGGCGCTGCGTACTATCAATAACCTGTGGCGTTATGAGCAACAGAGCCGCAACGCGCAGCAGATCGCCGAACGGGCGGCGCGGCTGTACGATAAACTGCGTCTGTTCGTCGATGATATGGAGTCGTTGGGGCAAAGCCTTGATAAAGCCCAGGGGAGCTATCGTCAGGCGATGAACAAACTCTCTTCCGGGCGCGGCAACCTGATCGGCCAGGCGGAGGGGTTCCGTGCGTTGGGCGTCGAAGTAAAACGCCCCATCAGTCCAGCGCTGGCGGAGCGGGCGGGCGCGCAGGAAAACAGCGATCCGGCCGAGCGCGGCGGCGGAGTCTGACGTCGGTTCCGTAACGCCGGCGCGGCGAACAGGCCGCACCCTGGCGCGCCGCCGATTTATCGGCGCCTGCCGCACTGCGTTGCGGCATTAGGCGGTGGGCTTTTTATCCGGGTCTGTTACACTCTTCCCATTAATAAACAGACCCGATGTTTGACTAAATAGTAGGCGGATAAAATGGCAGATGAGCAGGAGAAAACAACCGACTTTGGTTTTCGCACTGTCGCCAAGGATGAAAAAGAGGTCATGGTGGCCGACGTTTTTCATTCTGTAGCAGCAAAATACGACCTGATGAACGACCTGATGTCTTTCGGCATTCACCGTATCTGGAAAAGATTCACCATTGAGTGCAGCGGCGTGCGGCGCGGGCAACGCGTCCTGGACGTGGCGGGCGGAACGGGCGATCTGACGGCGAAATTCTCGCGCATTGTCGGCGATGAAGGCGAAGTGGTCTTAGCCGATATCAATGCTTCGATGCTGAAAGTCGGCCGTGAGAAGCTGCGCAACAAAGGCATTATCAATAATGTCAGCTATGTACAGGCTAACGCCGAAGAACTGCCGTTTCCGGACGACTTCTTTGACTGCATCACCATCTCGTTCGGCTTGCGCAACGTCACCGATAAAAACAAAGCGCTGCGCTCCATGTACCGGGTATTGAAGCCGGGCGGACGTCTGCTGGTGCTGGAGTTCTCCAAACCGATATTGAAGCCGTTAAGTAAAATTTACGACGTCTACTCCTTCCATGTCCTGCCGAAAATCGGGGAAATGGTGGCGCGCGACGCCGGCAGCTATCGCTATCTGGCGGAGTCGATCCGCATGCATCCCGATCAGGAAACGCTGAAGGGAATGATGGCCGACGCCGGTTTCGATAGCGTGAATTATTTCAATCTTACCGGCGGGATTGTGGCGCTGCATCGTGGTTTTAAATTCTGATTGGACATGCCCATGCTGATAACGTCCGTGCTGACAGCCGCGCTGGAAACCGCGTTGAATCAGTTACTGTTTCGCGACCGCAGTATGAAGGCGGCGCGTCAGCGCCTGCTTGGAAAAACGCTGCAAATCGAACTGGCTGAACTGGATATGCCGCTGACGCTTATTTTTAGCGAGCGGCGTCTTGACGTGGTCGGCCAGTGGGAAGATCGCGCCGATTGCCGACTGAAAACGCGTTTGGCGGTGCTGATGAAGCTGCGCGATCGGCAGCATCTTTCCGCGCTGATGCGCGGCGGCGATCTGATCATCGAAGGCGATATCCAGGTCGCGCAGCAGTTCATCGGCCTGCTTGATTTGGCCGAATTCGATCCGGCGGAGTGGCTGGCGCCCTATCTGGGCGATATCGTCGCTCAGGGGGTAAGCCAGACGGCGCAAAAGACGCTGGGCGTCGTTAACCATTTTCTGCGCCGCCAGCGGCGTTTTCTCTCCGAGACGCTGACCGAAGAGTGGCGTCTCGCGCCGGGTAAACTGGAAAACGCCTGGTTCCATGACGAGGTGGCGGAGCTGGAGAAATCGGCGCAGACGCTGTCCGAACGTCTGGCGAAGCTGGAGGCTGCGCGATGATGCCCGGTGAACTGCTGCGGCTCTACAGCATCGTACGCGT
Source organism: Brenneria populi (assembly GCF_036016195.1). NCBI lineage: Bacteria > Pseudomonadati > Pseudomonadota > Gammaproteobacteria > Enterobacterales > Pectobacteriaceae > Brenneria > Brenneria populi. Next base: position 11,899 of record NZ_JAYWTM010000028.1, read on the forward strand.
CTTGCTGAGCTATGGTCTGGATGAGCTGATTCCCAGAATGCGCCTGACTATCCCGCTGCGCTTCGGCCGCCGCCTGCTGTTTTGGCTGCCGAACCGGCACCCCGATATGCTGTTGGGCGTGCGTTTGCGTTTGGCGTTACAGGAGCTCGGCCCGGTATGGATTAAGTTCGGCCAGATGATGTCGACGCGGCGTGATTTGTTTCCGTCGGCGATCGCCGATCAGCTGGCGATGCTGCAGGACCGGGTTGAACCTTTTGACGGCGGTCTGGCGCGCAGACAGATCGAACTTTCGATGGGGGGCGTTCCCCTGGAAGAGTGGTTTGACGATTTCGAGCTGAAGCCGCTGGCGTCGGCGTCTATCGCCCAGGTGCATACCGCGCGTCTGAAGGCCACCGGCAAAGAGATCGTCATCAAGGTCATCCGGCCGGACATTTTACCGGTGATCAAAGCCGACATCCGTCTTATGAAGCGTCTGGCGGGCTGGCTGCCGCGGCTGCTGCCGGACGGACGGCGCCTGCGTCCGCGGGAAGTGGTGCACGAATATGAGAAAACGCTGCTCGATGAGCTGAATCTGCTGCGTGAAGCGGCGAATGCGATTCAGCTGCGGCGCAATTTCGAAGACAGCAACATGCTGTACATTCCCGAGGTGTACTCGGACTACTGTAGCGAACGCATGCTAGTGATGGAACGAATCTACGGCATTCCCGTTTCCGACGTCGAAACGCTAAAAGCCAACGGAACCAACATGCAGCTGTTGGCGGAGCGCGGAGTGCAGGTTTTCTTTACCCAGGTGTTCCGCGACAGTTTCTTCCATGCCGATATGCATCCCGGCAATATCTTCATTAACGACGAACGCCCGGAAGATCCGCAATATATCGGCATTGACTGCGGGATTGTCGGTTCGCTTAATAAAGAAGATAAACGCTATCTGGCGGAAAATTTTATCGCGTTTTTCAATCGCGATTACCGTAAGGTGGCCGAGCTGCACGTGGATTCAGGCTGGGTGCCCGCGGATACCAACGTCGAAGATTTTGAATTTGCTATTCGTACCGTCTGTGAGCCGATTTTTGAAAAGCCGTTAGCGGAAATTTCATTCGGTCATGTATTATTGAACCTGTTTAACACGGCGCGCCGTTTTAATATGGAAGTTCAGCCTCAGCTGGTTCTGTTGCAAAAAACGTTGCTGTATATCGAAGGGATTGGACGCCAGCTCTATCCACAGTTGGATCTCTGGAAAACGGCCAAACCCTTTTTGGAAAACTGGTTAAAAGAGCAGGTCGGCCTACCGGCCATGGTGCGCGCCCTGAAGGAAAAAGCGCCGTTCTGGGCGGAAAAGCTGCCGGATATTCCCGAGCTGTTTTACGACGGCCTGCGCCAGCACCGAATATTGCGGCAGAGCGTAGACAAACTCGCTGACGAACTGCGCGCGCAGCATGTCAGACAAGGCCAATCCCGTTATCTGCTGGGCATTGGCGCAACGCTGCTCATCAGCGGTACGGTGCTGCTGGTTAGCCAGGTTGAGGCGGGCGTCGTACCTTCCGGTCTGATGGCGGCGGGGATTGTCGCCTGGGTTATCGGGTGGCGGCGAACTCGTTGAAGCAGATCATGATGCATAGCAAGATTATTTTCTATAATGGGGAGTAATCTTGATGGCTCCCTTTGTTAAAAGAGGTAAACGTTATGGGCGGTATTAGTATTTGGAACTTGTTGATTATCGCGGTAATCGTTGTATTACTGTTCGGGACCAACAAGCTGAGAACATTGGGTTCCGATCTGGGCGCATCCATCAAAGGCTTTAAAAAGGCGATGGGCGACGAGCAGCCGTCCGCCGCGGATAAAACTCAGCAGGATGCTGATTTTGCGACTAAATCGATAGCGGACCAGCAGCCCGAAGGGAAGAAGGACGAAGCAAAGAACCAGCATAAAGAGCAGGTATAATCGGTGTTCGATATTGGGTTTAGTGAACTGCTATTAGTCATGGTGATCGGTCTGGTCGTTCTTGGGCCGGAACGTTTGCCGGTGGCCGTAAGAACCGTGGCGGGGTGGATTAAGACGCTGCGTTCCCTGGCCTCTACGGTTCAGAACGAACTGTCGCAGGAACTGAAACTGCAAGAATTGCAGGACAGCCTTAAAAAAGTCGAGAAAGCCGGCCTGCAAAATTTGTCTCCAGAGTTGAAAGCGTCCATGGATGAGCTCAAGGAGGCGGCGGAGGCGATGAAGCGTGGCTATGCCGAGAAATCGTCCCAAAATGAAGCCGGCGCGGCGGAGACGTCGCCTTACCAGCCGCTCAACGATCCCGAAGCGATTCATGATGGCGTGATTGCGGTGGAGAAAACGCCCCCATCGGCGGTCGCCGGTCACGCATCCGAGGAGAGCCGGGCTGCGCCCGTCCCGGCTTCCGATGACAAAATCAAACCTGAGCAGTCTCCCGCCGTTGCTGCCCGTCAACCAAGTGATGATCGTTAGTTTATGACCGCTGAAGAGACCCAACCGCTGATTAGCCATCTGATCGAACTGCGCAAGCGGTTGTTGAACAGTATTATTTGTGTGCTGGTGGTGTTTCTGGCATTGATTTACTTTGCTAACGACATTTACCAGTTGGTTTCCGCCCCGCTGATTGAAAAGTTGCCCGCGGGGGCCAGTATGATCGCCACCGATGTGGCATCGCCGTTTTTCACGCCGATAAAACTCACCATGATTGTTTCGGTGTTCGTCTCGGCGCCGCTGGTGCTGTATCAGGTCTGGGCGTTCGTCGCGCCCGCGCTGTATAAGCATGAACGCCGGCTGATGATGCCGCTGCTGGTGTCCAGCAGCCTGCTGTTCTACGCCGGCATGGCGTTCGCCTATTTCGTGGTTTTCCCGCTGGCATTCGGCTTCTTTGCCAAAACGGCGCCTCAGGGCGTGCTGATCGCCACCGATATCAACAACTATCTGGACTTCGTCATGGCGTTGTTTATGGCGTTCGGCGTCTCCTTTGAAGTGCCTATCGCGATTGTGCTGCTGTGCTGGAGCGGGGTGGTAACCCCGGAAGATCTGAAAAAGAAACGGCCTTATATGCTGGTCGGGGCGTTTGTCATCGGCATGCTGCTGACGCCGCCGGATGTTTTCTCGCAGACGCTGCTGGCGATTCCTATGTATATGCTGTTTGAAATCGGCATCTTCTTCTCCCGGTTTTATGTCGGCAAAGGCCGTCGCTACAACGCGGAAGATCCCGCACCGTAACTCTCGGCAGATATATCATTAAATGTTTGATATCGGAGTCAATCTTACCAGCCCTCAGTTTGCCGAAGACCGCGATCGCGTCGTATCCCGGGCCAAACTGGCGGGGGTTGGCGGAATGCTGGTAACGGGCACCAGCGTTCAGGAAAGCCGCCAGGCTTTGGCGCTGACGGCGCAATTTCCTGATTATTGCTGGGCTACCGCCGGCGTTCATCCGCACGACGCCAGCGGCTGGGACGGCTCGGCCGCCGAACAGATTCACCAATTGGCTCAGTTTGATGCCGTTGTCGCCATCGGCGAGTGCGGGCTTGATTTCAATCGCAATTTCTCCTCCCCGGCGCAACAGGAGCGGGCGTTCAGCGCCCAGTTGGCGCTGGCGGCCGAGCTATCGATGCCCGTTTTTCTGCACTGCCGGGAGGCCCACTCGCGCTTTATCGCCCTGCTGACGCCATGGCTGGATAAGCTCCCCGCGGCGGTGCTGCACTGTTTTACGGGAAATCGTCATGAGCTTGACGACTGTCTGGCGGCGGGGCTGATGGTCGGCGTCACCGGCTGGGTTTGCGATGAACGCCGGGGGCTTGAGCTGCGCGCGTTGTTAAAGCATATTCCATGCGATCGGCTGCTGCTGGAAACCGACGCGCCGTATTTACTACCTCGGGATTTAACCCCTGCGCCCGCGTCCCGCCGTAACGAACCCTGCTTTCTTCCGCATATCGTCAGTCGGGTCGCCGCTTGGCGTGAAGAAGATGCCGCATGGCTGGGACAAAAAACAGATGAGAACGCCCGCCGAATCTTCCGGCTGGCTTGATTCAGGAGAATAATGATATGAGCAATGCTTTTCCCGGTACCTTCCCCGGCCGGCGCATGCGCCGCATCCGTCGTCATGACTTCAGCCGCCGCCTGGTCGCTGAAAACCAGCTGACGGTGAACGATCTGATCTACCCTGTTTTCGTTATGGAAGGGCACAACCGCCGGCAGGAAGTCCCCTCGATGCCGGGCGTATACCGGTTGACTATCGACCGGCTGATTAAAGAAGCCGAGGAGATCGCCCGGCTTGGCGTCCCGGTGCTGTCGCTGTTTCCCGTTATCGAAGCGGATAAAAAGTCGCTGAATGCCGAAGAAGCCTACAACCCGGACGGCCTGGTTCAGCGCACCGTCCGTGCGTTAAAGGACGCCGTGCCGGAGCTGGGGCTGCTGACGGATGTCGCGCTCGACCCCTATACCACGCACGGCCAGGACGGAGTTATCGATGAAGACGGCTACGTCATTAACGATATCACCAAGGATATTCTGGTGCGTCAAGCGCTGTCGCACGCGCAGGCCGGCGCGGAAATCGTGGCGCCCAGCGATATGATGGATGGGCGTATTGGCGCGATCCGCGAGCGGCTGGAAAAGCAAAACCTGGTCAATACGCAGATTATGGCTTACTCGGCCAAATATGCCTCTTGTTACTACGGTCCTTTCCGCGATGCGGTTGGATCGGCCGCTAACCTGAAAGGCGGGGATAAAAAGACCTATCAGATGGATCCCGCCAACGGCGACGAAGCGTTACAGGAGATTGCGCAGGACCTTCAGGAAGGCGCCGATATGGTGATGGTGAAACCGGGCATGCCGTATCTGGACGTGGTTCGGCGCGTGAAGGAGACGTTCGGCGTGCCGACTTTCGCCTATCAGGTTTCCGGGGAGTATGCGATGCATATGGCCGCCATTCAGAATGGTTGGCTACAGGAACAGCCGCTGGTGATGGAGTCCTTGCTATGCTTCAAACGCGCGGGCGCCGACGGCGTATTGACCTACTTCGCCAAGCGCGTCGCGCAGTGGCTGCGCGACCAGCATTTGCAACGTTGACGCACGCGCCGTCAGGGCGGCTAGCATCGCGCCTGACGGCTATATTTTCTGGAATTGACGGTTATCAATGCTTTGGCGGACCTGCTTATTGAGCAGATTCAGCAGCAGCATGGAGCGGGCTTCCCCATCCGGCTCGGTATAGATGGCCTGCAGGCCGGTGAAAATCCCATCCGTGATCGTCACTTCATCGCCCGGCTGCGGCGTTTGCGGATCGGTAATGCCTTCCGGCGGATACTGCAGCAGATCGTCGATCACCTGCTGGGGGATGACTGCGGGGGAAAGGCCGAAGCGCACAAAATTGCTCACCCCGCGCGTGGCGCTGATGGTGGTGGTATGGATGCGTTCGGGATCGAACTCTACAAACAGATAATTTGGAAACAGCGGCTCACAGACCTCGGTACGTTTGCCTCGTATGATTTTATCCAGCGTAATCATCGGCGTTAAGCAAGCAACATCCTGGCGCTCTAAATGTTCTTTCGCCCGCAGCAGTTGACCACGCTTACAATATAGTAAATACCAAGCTTCCATAATTTTGCAGACTTATGATTCCGGTGGGTAAGCATAGCAAAAGCGGGCCGGGATAAAAACGTCCGTAAGAAATTTCTGACATCGGTTAAGGCGATCCGAAAATCGCGGGCGGAGCGTCCGCCGGACAAAATAGCGGTACTAAGAAGCGACAGGCCGCGGAAGAGACTTTATAATAGCCAGTTCCATAAACGGCCCCGATGATCAGCATGAAATATCGTGATTTACGCGAATTCCTCTCGCTGCTGGAAGAGAGGGGGGAATTAAAACGTATTAGCCAGCTTGTCGATCCCCATCTTGAAATGACGGAAATAGCCGACCGCACCCTGCGCGCGGACGGCCCTGCGCTGCTGTTTGAAAACCCGAAAGGTTACGACATGCCGGTGTTGTGCAATCTGTTCGGCACGGCAAAACGCGTCGCCATGGGCATGGGGCAGGAGGAGGTCGGCGCGTTGCGCGATGTCGGCAAGCTGCTGGCTTTTCTTAAAGAGCCCGAGCCGCCGAAAGGGTTCCGCGATCTGGTGGATAAAATGCCTAAGTTCCGCCAGGTATTGAATATGCCGACGAAACGCCTGTCTTCCGCTCCCTGTCAGGAACAGGTGTGGCGGGACGAAGAGGTCGATTTACGCCGGATACCGATAATGCACTGCTGGCCGGAGGACGCCGCGCCGCTGGTGACCTGGGGACTGACGGTGAGCCGCGGGCCGCATAAGGAACGCCAGAATCTGGGGATCTACCGGCAGCAGCTGCTGGGCAAGAACAAGCTGATTATGCGCTGGCTGTCGCACCGCGGCGGCGCGCTGGATTTTCAGGAGTGGCGTCAGGCGCATCCGGGGCAGCGCTTCCCGGTTTCCGTGGCCCTGGGCGCCGACCCGGCCACGCTTTTGGCCGCGGTTACGCCGGTTCCCGACACATTATCCGAATATGCTTTCGCCGGCCTGCTGCGCGGCCATAAAACCGCGGTTGTGAAGTGCCTGTCTAACGATCTGGAAGTGCCGGCCAGCGCGGAAATCATACTGGAAGGCTATATCGAGCCGGATGAAACGGCGCCGGAGGGACCTTACGGGGATCATACCGGTTACTACAATGAGGTCGACCGTTTCCCGGTCTTTACGGTGACGCATGTCACCCAGCGGCGCGACGCGATTTATCACTCCACGTATACCGGGCGTCCGCCGGATGAGCCCGCCGTGCTGGGCGTCGCGCTCAACGAGGTTTTCGTGCCGATTTTGCAAAAGCAGTTTCCGGAGATCGTCGATTTTTATTTGCCGCCGGAGGGTTGCTCTTATCGTCTGGCGATCGTTACCATGAAAAAACAATATGCCGGTCACGCCAAACGCGTCATGATGGGCGTTTGGTCTTTTTTACGGCAGTTTATGTACACCAAATTTGTTATTGTCTGTGACGATGACGTTAACGCCCGTGACTGGAAAGATGTTATCTGGGCGATCACCACGCGGATGGATCCGGCGCGGGATACCGTACTCGTGGAGAATACGCCGATAGATTATCTGGATTTCGCCTCGCCGGTTTCCGGTTTGGGTTCCAAAATGGGGCTGGACGCCACCAATAAATGGCCGGGCGAAACGCAGCGCGAGTGGGGGCGTCCGATCAAAAAAGATCCTCAGGTATGCGCGCGCGTTGACGCCATATGGGATGAACTCGCCATTTTCAGCGACAGAGAACCCCGGCGCTAACCTGCTGTCGCTCTGTTCCCAGTTTTGCTTTATGACCCTACGAGGGAATGCATGACAACATTGAGCTGTAACGTGACCTTGGTAGAAGCAATAACCGATACGGTTTATCGGGTTCGTTTATTACCGGAGGCGCCGTTTTCGTTTCGCGCCGGTCAGTATCTGATGGTCGTCATGGACGAGCGGGATAAGCGTCCTTTCTCCATGGCGTCCACGCCGATGGAGACCCATTTTATTGAACTGCATATCGGCGCTTCTGAGCTGAATCTATACGCTATGGCGGTCATGGAGCGGATTCTGCAGGAGAAAACGCTGACGGTGGATATTCCGCATGGCGAAGCGTGGCTGCGCGAAGAGAGCGCGCGTCCGCTGGTGTTGATTGCCGGCGGCACCGGTTTTTCGTATGCGCGCTCGATTTTGCTTACGGCGCTGGCTCAACGGCCGGAGCGCCACGTCGCCATCTACTGGGGCGGACGGGAAAGCAAACACCTCTACGACCTCGGCGAACTGGAGGCGTTGGCGACGCAGTATGCCAATTTGCAGGTGATCCCGGTGGTTGAGCAACCGGAGGAGGGCTGGCGCGGCCGGACCGGCACCGTATTAAGCGCGGTGCTGCAGGATTATGGTTCATTAGCCGAGCATGATATCTATATCGCCGGGCGCTTTGAAATGGCGAAAATCGCGCGCGAACTCTTCTGCAATGAGCGCGGCGCCTCGTCGGCCCACATGTTCAGCGATGCGTTTTCGTTTATCTAATAAAAACTCCCGCTGACGCTCCGCTAGCGTTACGGGCGCTCAAATATGGTTGCGATTCCCTGTCCCATGCCGATACACATCGTCGCGATGCCGAACTGTACGTCGCGGCTTTCCATCAGATGAATCAGCGTGGTGGCGATCCGCGCGCCGGAGCACCCCAGCGGGTGGCCGAGCGCGATGGCGCCGCCGTTGAGGTTGACCTTCTCTTCCATTTCATCCAGCAGCCCCAGCCCCTTAATGCAAGGGAGCGTTTGCGCGGCAAAAGCCTCATTGATCTCGAAAAGGCCGATATCCGTAAGGCTTAGCCCCGCGCGCTTCAGCGCTTTTTGGGTGGCGGGGACGGGGCCGTACCCCATGTCGCAAGGTTCGCAACCGACGGCGGCCATGGCGCGGATGCGCGCCCGTATGGGGAGCCCCAGCGCGGATGCGCGCGATGCGCTCATGATGAGCATCGCCGCCGCGCCGTCGGAAAGCGCGGAAGAACTGCCGGCGGTCACGGTGCCGTTAACGGGATCAAACGCCGGCTTGAGGGCGGAAAGGGCGGAGATGCTGGTTTCCGGACGAATCACTTCGTCCTCGTCAATGCGCCGTAACGCGCCATCGGCGTCATGTCCGAACGTCGGGACCACCTCATGACGAAAGGCGCCGGACTTCGTCGCTTTATCGGCGCGTCGGTGGGATCGCGCGGCAAACCGATCCTGCATTTCACGGCTGATGCCGTGCCTGCGGGCCAGCATCTCGGCGGTCAGCCCCATCGCGCTCGACGCCCTGGCGATGGTGCGGCCGAGCCCGGGGTGAAAATCCGCGCCGTGGCTCATCGGCACATGGCCCATATGCTCCACGCCGCCGATTAAGCAGACCTGCGCATCGTCAGCCATAATCGCGCGCGCCGCATCATGCAGCGCTTGCATTGACGAACCGCATAGTCGGTTTACGGTGACGGCGGGAACGGTCGCGGGAATTTCCGCCAATAAGGCCGCGTTGCGGGCGATATTGAAGCCCTGTTCGAGCGTTTGTTGTACGCAGCCCCAGTAAATATCGTCAATCTCGCCGGCTTCCAGCACGGCGTTTCTGTCGAGCAGGGCGCGCATCAGATGGGCGGAGAGCGCTTCGGCGCGCACCTGACGGAACACCCCGCCTTTGGAACGGCCCATCGGCGTGCGGACGGCATCAACGATAACGACATCTTCCATATTTTTTTACCTTACGCCGATTGTTGTTGCGGAATATCCGCGCGCGGCGCGACGGGCGGATAGTAACTGCCGTGGCGCGCGGCCTTCTGCTTCAGCCCTTCGGGAACCTGATAGATAGGCCCGAGATGCGCCAGCCGTCGCGCCGTTTCGACATAATGCGCGCTGCCCTGGGTATCCAGATAACGGCAGGCGCCGCCGCGGAACGGCGGAAAACCGAGTCCGTAAACCAGCGCGGTATCCGCTTCCGCCGGACTCGCGATAATGTCCTCTTCCAGGCAGCGCGCTACTTCGTTAATCATCGGAATCATCAATCGGGCGATGATCTCCTCGGCGCTGAAACTGCTTTGAGGCCGGTTGACGGCGGCCAACAGGCTAGCGATGCCCTCATCCCGCTCTTTACGCGGTTTTCCTTTGTCGTCCGTCTGATAGCGGTAGAATCCCAGCCCGCTTTTCTGACCGAAGCGCCGTTGTTCGAACAGGATGTCGATGGCGTCGCGATACTCTTTTCCCATCCGCTGAGGAAAGCCTTCGGCCATCACCGCCTGCGCATGGCGTGCGGTATCGATGCCGACCACATCCAGTAAATAGGCCGGACCCATTGGCCAGCCAAACTGTTTTTCCATGACGCTGTCGATTTGGTAAAAATCGGCGCCGTCTCGTATCAACATGTTGAAGGCGGAAAAATAGGGCAGCAGCACCCGATTAACGAAGAAACCAGGGCAGTCATTGACCACAATCGGGGTTTTCCCCATTTTGGCGGCATAGGCCACGACACGGGCGATGGTGCTATCGTCAGTTTGCGGGCCGCGAATCACCTCCACCAGCGGCATCCGGTGAACCGGATTAAAAAAGTGCATACCGCAGAAGTTTTGCGGCCGTTTTAACGACGACGCAAGGCGGGCGATAGGAATGGCGGACGTATTTGATGCCAGTACCGCGCGCGCGCCGATCCGGTTTTCGGTTTCGGCCAGTACGCGGGCCTTTACCTGCGGATTTTCAACCACGGCTTCAACGACGATATCGGCGCGCTCGAATCCGGCATAGTCCAGCGTGGGATGGATATTGGCCAGAATTTCCGCCATTTTCATGCCGTCCAGCTTGCCGCGCGCCATTTGCTGGTTCAGCCGTTTCGCCGCTTCATTCATGCCTATCGCCAGCGCTTTTTCATCAATGTCTTTCATTCTGATGGGCACGCCGGTAAAGGCGGATTGATAGGCGATACCTCCTCCCATAATGCCCGCGCCCAGGACGGCCGCCTGTACCGGCGGCTGGATGTTCCCGGCGATTTTTTTCGCTTTGCCTTTGACATACTGCTCATTAAGAAAAACGCCCACCAATGCGCGGGCGGTATCCGAGCGCGCCAGGGGCACGAAGTTTTCTGTTTCAAGCCGCAACGCCGCATCGCGTTTCATCGCCGCGGCGGCTTCGATGGTTTTTACCGCGGTTATGGGCGCCGGATAGCGCTCGCCCGCCGTTTGCAACACCATGGCCTTGGCGGCGGCGAAGCACATCGCCGCCTCAAGATGGCTGAGCCTGAGCGCCTCAAGCTTGGGGCGACGATAGGCATGCCGGTCCAGCGTGCCGGCAATGGCTTGCTTCAGTATGCGAACGGCGGCGGGGAGCAGTTTTTCGCTGCTGACGACGCTTTGCACCAGGCCGGCTTTTAATGCCTGCTCCGCGCCGATCTCTTTGCCGGCGATAATCATCTCCAGCGCGCCGTCCGCGCCCAGTAACCGGGGCAGCCGCACCGTTCCGCCGAATCCCGGCATGATGCCAAGCCTGGTTTCCGGCAGACCGATGCGGGCATCGGCCGCGGCAATACGGAAATCGGTCGCCAGCGCGCATTCGCAGCCGCCCCCCAGCGCATAGCCGTTAAGCGCGGAAATCGTGGGTACGGGCAGGTCTTCCAGACGATTCAAAATGTCGTTGGCGAAGGCTATCCATGCGCCAAGTTTGTCCGCCGGCGCTGCAAACAGTGAGAGGAACTCGGTGATATCGGCGCCGACGATAAAGGATGGCTTATCTGAACGTAATAACAGGCCTGTGAGTCCCGGCTGTGTCGCCAGTACGTCCAACGCGCGCCCCAGGCTGACTAGCGTGCGGGTATCCAGCTTGTTGACGGAGCCCGGCGCGGCAAAAACCAGTTCGGCAATGCCGTCTTCAAGCCAATTGAGATGCAGCGTATCGCCCTGATAAAGCATGTCGGTCTCCGCATTCAGATGAATTGCCTGGTATGACCAGATGAGTTAATTGTGGTCAAGATGTTAAATTTTTGCAAACGAGGGATTAATTTATTGCCGGGGCGATCACAAAGTCCCCGGCGCTGTCGCGGCGTGGCGGCTGTGTTAAAATGAAGGAATCGCGCAGTGACAAACAGGGATATCCATGGAAAAGCTGGCTTCTTTATATCACCATCATCTGATTACGTTACAGCAACGCACGCAGGCTATTCTGGCGCGACACCAGCTTGACGCATTATTGATTCACTCCGGTGAATTACTGACGGTATTCCTGGACGATCACGACTACCCCTTTAAAGTTAATCCCCAGTTCAAAGCCTGGGTGCCGGTTACGCAGGTGCCGAATTGCTGGCTATGGGTGGACGGCGTCAACCCGCCGAAGCTCTGGTTCTATTCGCCGGTGGACTACTGGCATAGCGTAGCGCCCATGCCGGAAAGTTTCTGGACGGATGAGGTGGAAATCCTGGCTCTGCATCATGCCGATGAGATCGACAAACAGCTTCCGGCCCGGCGCCGGCGCGTCGCTTATCTCGGCTACGCTCCGCAAAGGGCTCTGGCGCTGGGTATCGATGCGACAAACATTAATCCCCAGGGCGTGCTCGATTACCTCCATTACCATCGCGCCTATAAGACGGACTATGAGCTAGCCTGCATGCGCGAGGCGCAGAAAACCGCGGTTGTCGGCCATCGCGCCGCGCACGAGGCTTTTCTGTCCGGCATGAGCGAGTTCGATATTAATCTGGCCTACCTGACCGCTACCGGCCACCGCGATAGCGACGTGCCTTATGACAACATTGTGGCGCTCAATGAACATGCCGCGGTGCTGCATTACACCCGTTTGGATCATCAGCCTCCGTCGGAGGCGCGTAGCTTCCTGATTGATGCCGGCGCCGAATATAATGGCTATGCGGCCGATTTAACCCGTACCTATTCAGCGCAGAGCGATAACGCGTTTGCCGCGCTGGTAAAAGATCTGAATCAGGAACAGTTGGCGCTTATCGATACCATCCAGCCCGGAGTACGCTACACCGACTACCATATTCAAATGCATCAGCGTATCGCCAGGCTGTTGACATCGCATCAGCTGATTCATGACATTAGCGAAGAGGCTATGGTGGAGAACGGCCTGACCGGCCCTTTCCTGCCGCACGGGCTGGGGCATCTGCTGGGGTTGCAGGTGCATGATGTCGCCGGTTTTATGCAGGACGATCGGGGGACGCATCTGGCCGCGCCGCCGCAATACCCCTATTTGCGCTGCACCCGAATACTTGAGCCTGGAATGGTGCTGACTATCGAACCCGGTATCTATTTTATCGATTCGCTGCTGGAACCTTGGCGCACCGGTCAATTCAGCCGCCATTTTGACTGGGAGAAGATTGATGCGCTAAAACCCTTCGGCGGTATCCGCATTGAAGATAATATCGTCATCCATGCGCAGCGGGTTGAAAATATGACGCGCGATCGGAATCTGTCCTGATGCAGGCCTATCCGGTACCCGCCGCGCCGGTCAGCGTGAGCGAGGAGATCAAGAAAAGCCGTTTTATCACGCTGCTGGCGCCGACAAATGGCATCGATGCGGCGAAGGGTTTTGTCCAGCAGACCAAAAAGCAGCACCCCGCGGCAAGGCATCATTGCTGGGCCTATGTCGCCGGAGCGCCTGACGACTCCCGGCAGCTTGGATTTTCCGATGACGGCGAGCCTTCGGGAACTGCCGGTAAACCGATGCTGGCGCAGCTGATGGGGAGCGGTATCGGCGAAATTACCGCCGTCGTGGTGCGTTATTACGGCGGCATCGAACTGGGAACCGGCGGGCTGGTGAAGGCCTATGGCGGCGGCGTCCAGCAGGCGCTGAAAGCGATATCGCTGCGTGAGAAAGTCTTGCAGAAAGAGTACGGTCTGCGGTGCGATTATGCATTATTGCCCCAGGTTGAATCGCTGATATGCCATCTCGGCGGCCAGATTCTGCGCTGCGACTACGGGGCGGAGGTGACGATAAGCTTATCTATTCCCCTCAGGGAGGTGGATGAAGCGGCCGTGAGACTGCGGGATATCAGCCGTGGTTCGTTGCAATTATCGCCGGTTTTACCATAATCCCAACGCTGTTTTATGAATCATTTAAGGAATTCTTTGCAATGCATCTGCGCGCCATAACCCGTATTGTGGGCCTGCTGGTTATCCTTTTCTCCGGAACCATGTTTATCCCAGGACTGGTGGCCTTGATCTATCGAGACGGCGCCGGACGGGCTTTCACCCAAACTTTTCTGGTCGCACTGACCATCGGCGTTATGCTCTGGCTGCCAAACCGCAAACAGAAGCATGAGTTGAAATCCCGCGAGGGGTTTCTGATCGTCGTATTATTCTGGACGGTGCTGGGCAGCGTGGGGGCGCTTCCCTTTCTCTTCGCGGAACACCCGAATCTCGGCGTGACCGACGCCTTTTTTGAGTCCTTCTCCGGATTGACCACGACGGGGGCAACGACGCTGGTGGGGCTGGATTCGTTGCCCAAAGCCATTCTTTTTTATCGGCAAATGCTGCAATGGCTCGGCGGCATGGGGATCATCGTTCTGGCCGTGGCGATCCTGCCTATCCTGGGCGTCGGGGGAATGCAGCTTTACCGTGCCGAAATGCCGGGGCCGCTGAAAGATAATAAAATGCGCCCCAGAATCGCCGATACGGCGAAAACGCTATGGTTGATCTATGCGATGCTTACCGTGGCGTGTGCGGTTGCTCTTTGGCTGGCGGGTATGCCCGTTTTTGACGCCATCGGCCATAGCTTTTCGACGGTCGCGGTCGGTGGGTTTTCCACCCATGACGCCAGCATCGGCTATTTTAACAACCCGACGATTAATACCATCGTCGCCGTGTTTCTACTGATCTCCGGCTGTAATTTCGGTCTGCACTTCGCGGTACTGAGCGGACGCAGTATCAAGGTTTACTGGCGCGACCCCGAATTCCGCATGTTTATTTTTGTTCAGATGTCGCTGGTTGCGGTATGCACCCTGGTGCTGTGGTTTCACAATATCTATGCCACAGGCATGCAGACGCTCAATCAGGCCTTCTTCCAGGTGGTGTCGATGGCGACAACGGCGGGCTTTACCACGGATAGTATCGCTTCCTGGCCGCTTTTCTTGCCGGTGCTGCTGCTGTGCTCCGCATTTATCGGCGGATGCGCGGGGTCAACCGGGGGCGGACTGAAAGTGATCCGCATCCTGCTGCTTTTCCTGCAAGGCTCGCGTGAATTGAAAAGATTGGTTCATCCTAACGCGGTATACACCATAAAGTTAGGGCATCGGGCGCTGCCGGAGCGGATACTGGAAGCGGTTTGGGGGTTCTTTTCCGCCTACGCGCTGGTTTTTATCGTCAGCATGCTGGCCGTTATCGCCACCGGGGTGGATGACTTCTCCGCTTTTGCCGCCGTCGCCGCGACGCTGAATAATTTGGGGCCGGGGCTGGGCGTTGTCGCGGACAACTTTACCTCGATGAATGATGCGGCAAAGTGGATATTGATTCTGACAATGTTATTCGGACGTTTAGAGGTGTTTACTCTTTTAGTCTTGTTTACGCCGACGTTCTGGCGGGAATAAAACAGGCGGATATAGTGCAATGAAAGCGTTGATATTATTTTCCAGTAAGGATGGGCAGACGCGAGAGATCGCCTCTTATATCGCCAACGCGTTAAAAGGAACGTTGGAGTGCGATGTTATTAGCTTGCTCAGCGCGGGTGAGATCGATCTGACTAAATACGATCGGATCCTGATCGGCGCGTCGGTGCGGTACGGACGTTTTAATCCGGCGGTGAATGTGTTTATTCAGCGCCATCTGACGCGTTTACGGCAGATACCCAGCGCGTTTTTTTCCGTCAATCTCACCGCCCGAAAACCAGAAAAGCGTACGTTACAGACCAACGCCTATACGCGTAAATTTCTGTTGAATTCGCCGTGGGAGCCCGATTTGTGCGGCGTATTCGCCGGCGCACTGCGTTATCCGCGCTATCGGTGGTTCGATCGCATTATGATTCAACTGATTATGCATATGACCGGTGGAGAAACCGATAGCAGCAAAGAAGTTGAATACACCGACTGGGGGCTGGTGGCGCGCTTTGCTCATGAATTTGGGCAATTAACGCTTAAAAAGAGCGTATAGCGCTGACTTTTCCCGCG
>NZ_JAYWTM010000029.1:0-64773 GCF_036016195.1 Brenneria populi
CAGTTTTTGTTGACCACTACAAATATCCTGGCGCTAAAAGAAATCTTCGGCCGTACTTCGCTTCGGATGACGATGCGCTTGTACGCTTTGTCGCGATCGTCTGGATGCGGCCGTAGCCTTGAATCCCTATGACAGATTGGAAAGAGTGTGAAATGGAAAAGCAGCAAAACACAGGCTGGAGTGATGAAGAGTTAACGGCGTCGGTTGAAGCCTATGTCGAAATGAAGCAGCTTCACCAGGCCGGGCGGCCGTTTACTAAAAAAGCCTATTATGAGTCGCTGGCCGCTCGTTTTCCTCGTACCGCTAAATCCTTTGAACTTAGAATGCAAAATATCTCTTTTGCGTATTTGGATATGGGGCGTGATTGGTTGACAGGGCTAAAGCCCGCTAAAAATGTCGGGGCGAATATGTTGCCGCGTCTGAAAGCGTTGATTGAGGCAATTGACCCAATCGGCGAGCTGACTGAAAAACAGTTTGAAGCCCAGGTCAGCAGGCTACGCAAAAAAGGCGTGAAAGATAAGCCGAAGGGCAACAGAAAACCGCCTAAGCAGACGACGCAAACGACCTCATTTGTGCGCGATCCGGAAGTGAAAGCCTACGTCCTCGAGGAAGCGAAGGGCGTATGTGAATGCTGCCGCAATCCAGCGCCTTTTATGCAAGCAGACGGGTTTCCCTTTCTTGAGGTGCATCACCTGAAGTATCTGGCAAATGGCGGTTCCGATACATCTGAGAATGCCGCCGCGCTTTGCCCAAACTGCCACCGAGCGATGCATTACGCCGTGAATAAAGATACGTTGCTTGAAAAGCTATATCTCACAATTCCACGGCTCGTGAGGGAATGAAAACCGCCGCGATTGGCGTGAAAGTTGCTTTTGATTTTCATATCACCGTGTTGGGGGGAGATAGGGATCGCTGTCCGTCATGCGGCGTGCGGCCGTTGCAACCCTGGTTCGTCATACCCTGCAGGGCTGGGCGTTCCAGGGCCGCGGAGTAACGTGGCGGCAGTACCTCAATCTCAAGTTTCGTAAGATATTTTGTAGGCCTTACCCGTGCGCTCGATATGCGCAAAACCGGGTTCGCCGAGGTGCATGCCAGCGATAAGAATTTTGTCCGAGCTGACGATATCCAACAGCCTGGAACGCGTGTCGGCGGCAAGCCGCGGGTTCTGGTCAAATGCAATTGATACGTCGGGACGAGCAATCTGGATGTGGGGGAAATGAACGATGTCCCCCCAAATCAATAGGCTGCCGCCGTCAGATTCGATGCGATAGCCGGAATGCCCTGCGGTATGTCCAGGAAGGGGGAGCGCGCTAATGCCAGGCAGCACTTCGTTATCGGTAAACGTGCGTATCTGCTCCCGATACTTATCGAACACCTTCCGGGCAAACAGAAAGTTTCCGCGAGCGCGTTCACTCGCCCGGCTGAGATTGCCGTCGTCCTCCCAGAAAGAAATCTCATGCCGGTGGACGACCAACTCTGCGTTGGGGAGGGCGGCTTCCCCTGACGAATCCATCAGCCCTCCGATATGGTCGGGGTGCGCATGGGTCAGAAGAATCGCGTCGATGTCGGAGGGGGATACGCCGGCAAGTGCAAGATTCGCTTTTAGCCTGCCGCCCCATTGCTTAATCCCCCCGGCGCCCGCGTCGATCAAGATCGTGCGACCGCGGCCGCGAACCAGGTAGCAATTGATGTGAATAGAGGCGGGATCGCTCACGCCCGCGTTTTGCTGCAGCCTGGAGGCATCCTCCGGATCGATATTGGTGAGCAAATCCAGATTTGTGGAAAGGTATCCATCGCTGATGGCCGCGATCGAAAACTCGCCAATCGGCTGGTTTGGAAATTTCATATCATTCATCGCCATATTCCTATCTGATCATCTGTTGCGCGCACGGCCAAAGCAACGAAAGCATGCGCTAGAGGGGTAAGCGGCGCTCAAGGTTTTGAAACGCGGCGGCGCTGTATTCGACTGTATAAACCATGCGATTGCCGGCGGCCGAACTCCTTTGTTGACGTCCCGTCATGGTATGGCCCCGGCATGTGCATAGAAATCGATTTTTCGGTATGCTGCAGTGACAAAAAATCAAGGTAAGTCGGATTAGAGCCGAATCAGGAGCGCTTATGCGCCGGAAGATCCCCAGCAATACATCACTGATGGCATTCGAGGCCGCCGCGCGTCATGGCAGTTTCGCCCGCGCGGCGAACGAACTGTCTCTAACCGAAAGCGCGATCAGCCGTCAGATAGGCCGCCTGGAAGCGCTTCTCGGCGTCATGCTGTTCGAACGGAGCGGAAATCGCGTTCGGCTGCTGCCTAACGGGGAACGCTACGCGGCTCAGGTCCGTGAACTGCTCGATAGGCTGGAGCGGGACAGCCAATACCTGATGGGGCAGGCGAACGACGGCGCGAGTCTGGACATCGCCGCCATTCCGACTTTCGCGACGCGATGGCTTATTCCTCGCTTGGCGCGATTCCGGCAAAAGCATCCGAACATCACCGTACATCTCGCCGAGCGTATGGAGCCCTTCGTCCTGGCCGGAAGCGGATTCGATGCCGCAATCCATTTCGACCATCCGGCCTGGACGGGAATGCGAACGCATCGCCTGTTGCATGAGGTGCTGGTACCGGTCTGTCATCCGGCGCTTATGCCGGAAGGCGCAAAGACAACGGCGCTGGACACGCTGCCGCGTCTGCACCGAAGACAGAATCCCGACGCCTGGCAACGCTACTCCCATGAGACGGGAATCCCATTGACCAATCCGGCGACCGGCGCGCGCTACGACCTGCATGCCATGTTGATCGAAGCGGCATTGACCGGCCTGGGCGTTGCTCTGGTGCCGCGCCTTTACGTTGAGACCGAACTGGCGTCAGGCAGGCTGATCTCTCCGTGGCCCGCGGGGAAAAGCATCTCCAAAACCTTCTGCCTTATCCTTCCTGAGCCGCTCGGATTAAGCGACGAGCCAATAGATGCGTTTGCTCAATGGCTGATGGATGAAGCAAAAAAGGCGGCCACGGCTGCGTCGTAGGGCGGCGTTTTCCCCATTTTATGGGATATTACCGTGAGTTTTCGCCGCCGGTGCAGCCCACGGCATATCAATATTGATAAGCTCCGCGCCATCGCTAATTAGATGCCGGCTCGATAACCTGATATCGTCTCGCAAAAACCGCGAGTCCAGCACGATGCAGTGGATATGCTCATCGCCGAGCAGATTAAACTGGCATGTGCTGGAAAAGCCGTAGACATTAACCTTGCGGTATTCTCTGGTGAGTTTGAAAATCACTTTCTCGGAAATCTCATTAACCTCTTGCCTGTACTCTTTAAGAAATGCGCTGTCGCGCTCTCTGGGATGCGGCAGATAAATACATTGCCCCAGTTTATCCAAGAGATATTTAATGTCGCATTTGAACTTAAACAGCACCATTTCTTTTAACAGCGATAGCTCATCATCGCCTTTGAGGATTTCATTAAATTTCGAACCGACGAAAACATTGCATACATCTTGTTTATTCGGCGTATAAACGGTCGCTTGGCTCCGCCCGAACAGATTAATATAGGTTAAACCGCATTTGACATTAATATTATCGTTATGCTTTAGGATGGTGTAATGCCTGACGGCATGTTCAACAATATATCTCGGTGTATATCTTCTTTTAAACAGCGCTTTTGCAACAGCGATGCCGATGGCGTCATCGTCTTGATACTCTTTGGCATAGAACGAGGGGGAATTAACGTTTATCACGCCGTCGTCAAAGGTTTTGATATTATCGAAGCGGCAGAAAGATAAAACGTAATTGACCTGCGTGGAGTTGGCGTTGGCGAGATAGATATCCCTGTAGCTTTTTCCGCGCAGGCGAATTTTCAATTTTATGACTTCCCGCAGCTCAGACTTCCGGCTGAACAGATGGCTACGCGCGCCGTTCGCCGCCAGTTCGGCAAACGCATGGCTGATTAACGGCGTTCGGTTAGAGGAAAAAAAGAAAAAGTCGATATTCTCTTCGGCAAGGCCTTCCTCTTCAATAATGCGTCCCAGCGTAAACGCCTGCAGCGGCGTAAAACAGAGCATCAGGTCCTTTTTGATTTTTTTATTCATTGAGATACAAACGCCTTTGATTATTTCCCGAAATATTGATTAATCGGCCATCAGGGTTGATAGGCGGCTTTTATCTGTTGATTGCGGGCTGCCGGCGTGATGTCGGGCGATAGGAGACCCTTCCCGTAAAAGAGAATAAAAAAACAGATAAAACATTGGGTTATATTTATTTCGGGAATATCTTATCCGCGTTCGCGATCAAAATATAATCGTTTTCATAGATCGATGAGATCGTATCGATCGGCGATAACGATCGAAAGCGCGGCGGCATTCTGCACCGCCGTCGACGGTGCGCATATCGCGGATCAGAATACGTCGTTCAGCGTAAAACCAACGCCAACGCGCGTTTGTCTGTGGTTGTAGTCAATCAGCGATTCGCCGTAACCGCTGAATACTTTGGTATAGAAACGCACGTGGTCCGTTAATGGATAACTCCAGCTAACCCCGCCGCTGCCATACCCCGTATTCCAGTTATAACCGCCTTCGGCGCTAAATACGCTGTCGCCCCAGATATAGCCGACGCGCAGGCGATAGTAGCCAACATATTTAGTGATATCCGCGTTGTCATTATCTTTGCCGCCTGAAAGCGCCAGCCAGGGCTTGATTTCCACCAGCCAGCCGCCGTTTTGCGCCATCAGCCGGCTATAGATACGGTTCCAGCTGCGCGATGTCGGATTGGAGCGCCCGTTGGACTGGTGGTTATATCCGATCTCCACATCTCTCAGTTTCCAGTCGCCCAAAGAATAGTTTGTCGCCCAGCCGACAAAAAGCTGTGGTTCATAATTGGTTTCACGGAAGGGCGCGGATTCGCTCTGATTCGTCAGTTGCCACCAGGCTTTTTGCGTGTATGACATTGCCAACAGCGAGTTGTCGCCCGCGATGCCGCGCCAAAGCGGAAACGCCAGGCTAATTTGATAATTAACTTCATCCTTGCGGGCGTTTGAACTCCAGTTATAACTGCTTATGGCTTTTTTATTTATATTGCTG
Organism: Brenneria populi; assembly: GCF_036016195.1. Taxonomy (NCBI): domain Bacteria; kingdom Pseudomonadati; phylum Pseudomonadota; class Gammaproteobacteria; order Enterobacterales; family Pectobacteriaceae; genus Brenneria; species Brenneria populi. The sequence continues at coordinate 5,074 of NZ_JAYWTM010000029.1, forward strand.
GTGTAGGTATACAGCAGATAGTTGCTTTCATAAGGGTAAAGCACAAAGGGGGTATCGTATCTTTGCAACAAACTGGCGATGATGCTGCCGCGTACCGGGGAGTTCAAAGGGATTTTTTCTCCCGTTGTTTCTTCGGCCTGCGCCTGCGTTATTAGCAGCGCCGCTAATATACCTGTCATCTTACGCATGAAATTTCTCCAAACCGATGTGAACTAATTAGCTGATTTTTAATTTTTTATCTTACGAAGACGGCGACGTGCCGAGTGAGCGAACGCTGATTTATCCGTGTATTATTTAGCGGAGTATGTTCCGTATCGTCAGACGATCTTGTGCTCTGATGCCGCGAGTAAGGGCTAACCCGCTTTTCAAAATCGGGAACGGCCGCTGGGCCGCTGATAAGAAATATTTGTAAAAACGACCTGGCGGTCGGTGGCGACCTAAAAACTCCGGCTAGTGGTTGGTGACTGCATATTATGCATACGATTAGGATTCTTTTTGTGCGTTTCTGGCTGTAGGTTGCGGGGCGCGCCGCGGCGCCGGGCATATGTCTGTCTGAGAAGATCCATCGTCGGGCGAAAGCTATCTTTTACGTGAGAAGGCTTTGTCAGACGGTCCGGCGGCCGGTTAGGGGATGAAATGCGGCTATGCTGAGGTAGGGCGTCACTTGCGCGCACAAGTGACAAAGAGAAATAGCCGGTTAATTTCGGGTTATTTGATCTTCCGGCACAAAAATTTGTCTTTTATTACGCCGTCGAAAAAGCGGCCCTTGGATACCACCGTGTCGGAAATAAATTTCCCGTGAATGCGGGCAGGAACCCCAATGTACTGATAGATATCTTTGTTAAGAAACTCTATTTCAAGAATGCGTTTTTCAGGATCGTATCCAATCGAACGAATCCTTGATGATGACACCAATTGCCGCTGCAATGACGGTCCCTCCTCTGTCTGGACGTTAGGTTGAACTATAAAGGATTTTAAGCGCGTCGTGTTGTCGATGATCATGCTTATTTATTGAATAACCATCAAAGTTTCGTTTCTATCGAGCCTGAATAATTCGGGATGCGTTAAAGCCAACGCGCATTCAGCCGGCAGCATGATGGATTGATGGATATTCCCATAAACGACGAGGGATATGCGGGCGAGGCCGCCCGCATTGGTGTCAGTTAAAACGTTTCCCAATTGGTGTTATCGGTACCCGTTTTCTTTGGCGAGCTAGAGGGCAGCGTCGGCACCGGCTTTATCGCTTTTTTCTCCCCCGACTTTTCCGCCGCGTCGGAAAGTTTGAAGATAGAGACGATTTCCGTCAGGCGGCGCGCCTGCTCTTCAAGCGACGCAGAGGCGGCGGTCGACTCTTCGACCAGCGCGGCGTTCTGCTGGGTCACGCTATCCATTTCGACAACCGCCTGGCCAACCTGGCTGATCCCTTTGCTTTGCTCATTTGACGCCGAGGCGATTTCACCCATGATATCGGTTACGTTGGTCACGGCCTTCACAATGTTTTCCATCGCGTCGCCGGCGAGCGTTACCTGGTTTGAACCGGTTTTGACGTTATTCACCGACTCATCGATTAATCCTTCAATCTCTTTGGCCGCTTGCGCGCTACGCTGGGCCAGATTGCGCACTTCACTGGCGACCACGGCAAAGCCGCGCCCCTGTTCTCCGGCGCGCGCCGCTTCCACCGCCGCGTTCAGCGCGAGAATGTTGGTCTGGAAAGCAATGCTATTGATGACATTGATGATATCGGCAATTTTCTGCGAGCTGTTGGTGATTTCTCCCATTGTCTTGATGACATCGTTGACGATATTCCCACCATTGTTTGCCAGCTTAGAGGCGTTCTGCGCCAAGACGCTGGCCTGACTGGCGTTATCCGCATTCTGTTTTACCACCGCGCTTAATTGTTCCATGCTGGCCGCGGTCTGTTCCAATGCCGATGCCTGTTCTTCCGTGCGGGAGGATAAGTCGGTGTTGCCGGAGGCAATTTCGCCCGAACCACGGTAGATTGCGCCGGCGCTGTCGCGGATTTCGGATACCGTCGTCACCCAGTTATTCTGCATTTGCTGAAGAAAAGGAACCAGTTGCCCTATGCAGTTTCTGCCCACATCGACAACGTGCGTGTGCAGATGGCCGACGGAAAGGATCTGGAGATGTTTTTTTATTATCTCAAGGGGTTTGATCACGTAAATGGCCAGATAGCGATCGGTGAGCAGAACGATGGCCAGCCCGAGAACCAGAGCCAGAATCAGGATTTTCTGGCACCAGTTAACCCAGGAGTCGATCCTTTGCTGCGCACTGCCCTTCAACCCATCAATAACCACATTGTATTTATTGATCGCGTTGGTGAAATTTTGGCGCAGGGGACGATAAGTCTGGGTTGCATAGCGCACAAAGTCATCGATGCGATCGGCTTTGACGGCTTCATACAGCGGCAGTACGCCGTTGCTGTATAGCTGATATGAGCTGTTATAAATATCATCGATGGTGGCGGGCGCGATATTGGCGTGGTCGGTGGTTTTGAACTCGGCGAGACCGTTCTTGATTTTTTCTAGCTCACTGCTGACTAACTGAAGTTCCGTATCAGCGTCCGCCGTGTTGCCGTTCTGTTTCGCTCGCACGGCGCGTTCAAGCGCGCTGATGACACGGTAGTACTGGCCGTTAGCTTCATTAATGATATCGCCATTATTTTGCTGTACGTTGGTTAATTTTAATTCAGAGGTTAACTGACTCAGCGAATACAACGCAAACGCTGATACGCCACCCCACAGTAAAGAAAATAGTATAAGAATCAGAATCATCATGGTTCTGATTTTAATATTGCGTACAAACCCCATAGTTTAAATCCTGGTGGTGAATGGTAGATCGGATAATCCTAAGAAGACAGGATCGCTGTTAGCGTTTCCCTTCGGAAGTCGGACTGTCTGTCAATGCCAGCAGGCCGATCAATTGTCCATGGCGGTATATCTCTTGCGTTTTTGTTATCGGCACGTAAACGACTAATTCCACGGTCATTCGCAATTATTTATTCTAATTAATGTTAATGTTTGTTACGGAGAAGGGGCGAGGGCAAGCGTAAGGCGGCGATGCAAAGAAATCTTATAATCTCTTGATTAAGATGAAAAATAATTGCACCGCTGCGGAAGGGATGGTATCGGGTCTGTCGGAGAGGGGGAGGCGCTGCGCGGAAAATTCATGGTAAATCACCCGTGCTGGCATAATTCGATACGGTTTCTGCCATTCGCTTTCGCCCGATAAAGCGCGGTATCGGCCGCGTTGATCAAAAATTCATAATCAGGATGTCCGTTATACTCCGCAATGCCCGCGCTGATGGTTATCGCGATTTTCTCATTGTTTTGCAAACGAATTTTATGGTTCTGAATTTTTTCTCTAAGCCGTTCGATAAAGGTATAAGCCGCGTCTTTCGGCGTTTCGATAAGAACGAACATAAATTCTTCGCCGCCATAGCGGAAGATGTAATCGCTGCTCCTGGTATTTTCATAAAAAATTTCCGCCGTACTTTTCAATACGGTGTCGCCGATGGTGTGGCCGTAGGTATCGTTAATATTTTTAAAATGGTCGATATCGATCATCGCAATGGTCAGCGGAGTCTTTTTACGCATGGCCAACGCAGTTTCATGCCGCAAGATGGTGGGTAAAAAACGGCGGTTCAGTAGCCGCGTTAATGTATCTTTGCCGCTTTCCAATTTTTGCACTTCATCAAATAACGACCCCATAAGCACATGGATTTTATGGATCCTATTCCTCACCGCTTTGAGTAATGGAGCATATGCATCCTGCGTCAGAGAGATAGCGTTATTCACGTGCCCGATATCTTCATCAATGGCGCTTATCGTATCGCTGATGGCCTGCGCTCCCGAGGTATTCCCGAAAGAGGGTTTGCCTTTATGGTTAAACCATAGGCCGAACTCCGAATCCGTCAGGGGTTGCACGGTTATCAGCGGCGCGCCGGTGGCGACATTGAAAATAAATGTATTTTCCCAGTTTAGCAGCGCGGCGTTTTGACGCTCCCGCTCTATGTCGGCGTTATTAAGAAGGGATAACAGGCGATAGGATTCTTCGTTTTTTGCCGCGGTATCGTGAGAGTGGGAGTAGGCGGTGCCCATTATTTCTATCGCGATGTCTATGGATGTTAAGGCAAAACGCAACGTTTCGACGCAGATGGATTTGTCGTTTTCCATCTGTGAAATATATTCATACAGCTTCCATTTTAAGCGCCGGGAGCCGCGTGCGACCAGGTCGATTGGAATACCGATGCGGGCATGAATCTGGCCGATTTTTTTCTGGTGGGCGATTAATTCATCGATATTTGCGCCAGTGTTGGACAAAATAACATCGATCCATTGGCGCATTGAAGCGAAAAGCCGGCTATGGACCTGATGGCTTGAGAGAAAAAGCGTCGCCTCCGGATCCTTTAGCATATGCGAGTAAAACTCACCCGCCAGAGTAGAAGACTTTTTCCTAGCTAAGGTATGCAGCAGACTGAATGCGGCCGGAGAGGTTATCGATATCAAATTTTCCCATTCGGACTGGATGATTTGATTATCGTCTGTTTCTTCATTTGCTATTTGTCGATTAGAATTCAATAGTTCGTCCAACTTTCAATCTCTTCTTTACGGCTATAAGGAAGGAGTGTATCAGGGCAAAGACATTTAGTTTAGCCTGAGCGATAGTCGAATGAAGAGGAATTTTTTGAAAAAGTATGAAAGGTGTTAATTTTAAGTTAATTTAATACTGATTTATCCATTTCTTGATTGCGAGAGGTGGGAAAAATATCGTTTTCACCGGGTGTTTTGAGAAACTGTTATGAAAGTTAATGATTTAGTCACGGTCAAGACCGACGGAAGGGAGCGCAGGGAAGGGGTTATTCTGGCCGTCGAAGTATTTCAGGAAGGAACGATGTATTTAGTCTCGCTGGAGGATTATCCCGCGGGAGTCTGGTTCTTTAATGAGATTGACAGTAAAGACGGGACGTTTGTAGAACTTAAGCGCTCTTCGAAAGAGTAGCCAGCGACAGCGCCCGAAGCCGGGGGGCAGACGCCCCGACGCCCCCGGGTTTGTGGCCGAAAGGATGCCCCGTTGCGCTCCCTCTACGGGCTAACGCAAGGTTATGCCATCTCGCATGGCGAAACGGCGTCGCCGCCGACGCGCAACCTCCGGCGGCCGCCTCCCTTTTCCCTTTTTCGAACCGCCGGCGGCGGAATACTCTTCTCATCTCTGAGACCTCACCCAACCAGGCCGGCGCAAGCGCCGTTCAAAAACGCGTTGGCGGTTTGTCCCGCGGCGGCAATTATTTAGGGCGTAGTTAGTCAATGTCTGTTTTAAATGTTGTCCGCGCCGGTTAGACGTTTCTCTTGATACCTCTTCATATTAATATTCGGCGGAATAACCGCGCCGAAGAGAGCGACCGGGTTAACCGCTGTCGCCGTTTTCGTTTGGGGCTGCCGATAGGGCAGTCAAATCAAGGGGCCGGTTAATAACGTCGTTCTTCCGTTGAGTTCGATCGACTTTCCCGCCAATACGGTGTTTTAAATAGATCTGCTTTTTCAATATTTCCACTAATAATGAAAAATTATCGCTATTATATTTTTTATTAAACGAAACCATTTTCAGTATTACAGTTTTTTGTTTCTGGTTTTTTAATAAAATCTATCGGTAAGCGTCTATAAATATAGCCTATTGCTAGCCGGGCATGTTTATTAACCAATAAATGATATCGCACCATTGAATTGAATGTCGCAGCCCTTCCAGCATGCAGATTTTGCAGCGGATAACGCATCTGCGTTATTGATTCGTTTAGCGACAGTTGGGTTAGCGGATGTGGTTACGCGGAGAGGTTTACATTTATTGACAATAATCTCGCCAATGATAAGGAACTATCTTGTTAGTGTCAATTTTGTGTAAATAATATAAATATTTATTTTACTATAAACTTTCCATAATTTTTTTCTATAATTTTTATCTATTTATCAAATTGATATAAAAAAGCGAACGTTTTCTGAGCGTTTCTTGTGCTGGTTTGTAACATTTAATATGGTTTTTGTGCGTTAAATATGCATGATTAAAAACGATAGCCAGAGGAAAAATTGTTCAAGATGCTTCCAATTTTGTGATCCATGTCACATAATCATCAAAATGAATCGTCGGTCGCGTTGTATGTGCTACGGATTAGGCGGTACAGTTGCTTTGATTTAGGATTAATCCTATGCTGTGGCTTTACAGATGTAACCTTGAACGGTTTTAACGAGCAAGATGACGAATGGAGTCGGTGCATAACGGAAAATTGGCAGATGCGCATACTGTCTGAATAAATATAAGAATAGATAACCAGCATCTGGCTGGTGAGTTTTATGCCATCAATGGAGAGTGATTTTTGCACTGGGCGATATGCTCTATCACCTAACTTATGTTTTAAACGTAGCCTGTTGGGATGGGAAATATGGGTACCTCTGAATTACTCAAACACATTTATGACATTAATCTGTCTTATTTGTTGCTGGCACAGCGTTTAATTAATGACGAAAAAGCCTCGGCTATGTTTCGTTTAGGCATTGACGAAGAGATGGCCGATATGTTGATGAATCTCACTTTGCCGCAAATGGTTAAATTAGCTGAAACCAATCAACTGATATGTCATTTCCGTTTTAATGATCACAATACAATCAAGCTCTTGACTCAGGAATCGCGTGTGGATGAGTTGCAACAGATACATACGGGGATCCTGCTGTCGAGTCATTTATTACAACAGTTAACTTCGAAAGAAGAGAACCCGCCTAAGAAAAGGGCATTGTAATGACGGAAAAAAGTATTGTTCAGGAAGCGAAAGACATCCAGTTGGCGATGGAGCTCATTTCTCTGGGCGCCCGTTTGCAGATGTTGGAAAGTGAAACACAGTTAAGCCGCGGTCGCTTAATCAAGTTATATAAAGAACTTAGGGGAAATCCTCCGCCCAAAGGAATGCTGCCTTTCTCCACGGATTGGTTTATGACCTGGGAACAGAATATTCACTCGTCGATGTTCTACAACGCCTATAGTTTTTTGCTGAGAAACGGGCAGTGTAGCGGCGTCGAAGCAGTCATCAAGGCCTACCGCCTCTATCTGGAACAATGTCCGCCGCAAAACGACACGCCGCTGCTGGCGTTAACGCGCGCCTGGACGCTAGTGCGTTTTGTCGACAGCGGAATGTTGCAACTCTCCGCGTGCAATTGCTGCAACGGTATGTTTATCACTCACGCTCATCAGCCGAAAAACGGTTTTGTCTGCAGCTTGTGCCAGCCCCCTTCCCGCGCGGTAAAAAGACGTAAACTTTCGCAAAATCTTGCCGATATTATACCTCAACTGCTGGATGAACAGGTAAAACACGCAGTCTGAGCCTGGTAGCGATTTGTGAATCTATCACTGTTTGTTATTGAGGGCAGTGATAGATATCTCCTCTAGTATTTCCTGCTACGCGCACTGCGTTTTATCTCTCTTCCCGCCCACCTTCTTATTCTATAAGGATTTCTTGTGCTGGTAATATTGGGTTATATCGTAATAATGGGGTCGGTGCTCGGCGGTTATCTCATGGTCGGTGGGGCCCTGGGCGCGCTTTACCAACCTTCTGAGCTATTGATCATCGGGGGGGCCGCCGTTGGCGCCTTTATCGTTGGTAACAATGGTAAAGCGATAAAGTCCACGTTGCGCGCCTTGCCGCTTTTGATGAAAAAATCCAAATACAACAAAGGGCTGTATATGGATTTGATGGCGGTGCTTTTTCGGCTGATGGCCAAGTCGCGTCAACAGGGCATGCTTTCGTTGGAGTTTGATATCGATAATCCCGCCGAGAGCGAAATTTTTTCCAGCTATCCCAACATTTTGGCTGATAGCAGCCTTATCGAATTCATCACTGATTACCTCCGCCTGATGGTGAGCGGCAATATGAATGCGTTTGAAATTGAAACGCTGATGGATGAGGAGATCGAAACCGTCGAGCACGAAAGCGAGGTGCCGGCGACCAGTCTGACCATGATGGGCGACGGGCTGCCGGCGTTTGGTATCGTGGCGGCGGTTATGGGGGTCGTGCACTCTCTGGCCTACGTTGACCGTCCGGCGGCGGAGCTCGGGATGATGATCGCGCATGCGATGGTCGGGACCTTCCTCGGTATCCTGCTGGCCTACGGCTTCATTTCTCCTCTTGCCGCGCTGTTGCGTCAGAAAAATGCTGAAAAAATCAAAATATTGCAGTGCATCAAAGTCACGCTGCTCTCTAGCCTGAACGGCTATGCTCCGCAGATCGCCGTCGAATTCGGCCGTAAAACCCTGTACTCCACGGAACGTCCTTCGTTTACCGAACTGGAAGAGCATATACGCCGCGTGAAAGCGCCCGCGCCGCAGCAAACGTCGGAAAATGACGCATGAAACACCAGCACCCGATAATTCGTAAAAAGCGAAAATCCGGGCATGCCGGCCACCACGGCGGCTCCTGGAAAATTGCCTATGCCGACTTTATGACGGCGATGATGGCGCTGTTTTTGGTTATGTGGCTGATTGCGATTTCCACGCCCATGCAGCTTGCCCAGATCGCGGAGTATTTCCGTACTCCGCTGAAAATCGCCTTAACGGGCGGCAGCAAGTCCAGCGAAAGCGAAAGTCCGATTCCCGGGGGAGGGGACGACCCGACCCAGCAGCAGGGCGAAGTGAAAAAAAGCATAAAGATGGACTCGCCGGAAAATCGGCTGGATGAAATTCGGCTGAATCGCCTGCGCGAGCGCCTGGATCAGCTTATCGAATCAGACCCGCGCCTGCGCGCCTTACGCCCCCATTTGCTGATTGAAATGGTGGATGAGGGGCTGCGTATACAGATTATTGATAGTCAGAACCGCCCGATGTTTAAAACCGGGAGTTCGCAGGTAGAGCCCTATATGCGGGATATCCTGCGCGCGATCGCCCCCATTTTGAATGACATACCGAACAAGCTGAGTATTTCCGGGCATACCGACGATGTTCCCTATGCCATGGGAGAACGCGGCTACAGTAACTGGGAACTTTCCGCCGATCGCGCCAATGCCTCGCGTCGGGAGTTGCTTTCCGGCGGTCTGTCCGAAGGGAAAGTGCTGCGCGTTGTCGGTATGGCGTCAACGATGAGCCTGAAGCAGGCCGCGGATAGTAAGGACGAGATTAACCGCCGTATCAGTCTGCTGGTGCTGACGAAAGAGGCGCAGAAAAATATCGAACATGAAAATGCCGAAAAATCTGCGCAAGATGTGGGCTCGCCGGAAGATTTACGCAATATGGGGCTGGAAAATCCTAAACCTGCCGGTTCATCTGCCGACAATAGTAGTGATGTGAATAAAACGGACGAAACTACGCCACAGCCCGTAAATGGAGTGCCTGCTCCAGAGCGTCAACAGCCGACCACGGAGTTGCCTGCTGCGCCAGACAGCCAGGCGACGCCTTCTCAATAAGCCGCGATTCACAGTAGAGGTGACCACGTGAGCATGGACATGAGCGCTTTCTATCAAACATTCTTTGATGAAGCAGATGAATTACTGGCGGATATGGAACAGCACCTGCTGTTGCTCGATCCCCAACAGCCCGATACGGAACAGATGAATGCCATTTTTCGGGCCGCTCACTCGATAAAAGGGGGGGCCGGAACATTTGGCTTTACTGTTTTACAGGAAACAACGCATCTTTTAGAAAACCTACTAGATGGTGCAAGACGCGGCGAAATGCGCCTTAGCACTGATATCATCAACCTGTTTTTGGAAACTAAAGACATTATGCAGGATCAGTTGGACGCCTATAAAACCGCGCAGGAGCCCAATGCCGAGAGCTTTGAGTATATCTGTCAGGCTCTGCGCCAACTGGCATTAGAGTCTCAGGCGGAGAACGCCGCGCCTCAGGCGGCGGCAGCGCCGGCCGCTGAACAGAGCTCGGCCGCGACAGCGACGCCTGCGGCAGTCGTCGGGCAAGGCGAGATGCGTATCGCGCTCACCGGCCTTAAGCCGCAGGAAATTCCCCAAATGCTGGAGGAGCTCGGCAACCTGGGCACCGTGAAGGATCCTCATCAAACGGATAACAGCTTGGAAGTGACCTTGGCGACCTCCGCCAGCGAAGATGATATCAGCGCGGTGCTGTGCTTCGTGCTGGAGCCTGAGCAAATTAATTTTCATCCGCAGGCAACGACGGCTTCGCCGGAAAAAACGCCGGCCGACGCCAAGCTGGCCGCGGAGGAGCCTGTCGCGCCGCAGAGCGCGCCCGCCGCGCCGGCTTCTACGGCGGCGCCTGTCGCCAAGCCGCATCCCGCCTCCGGCGCCGCTAAACACAAAACGGGCGACACCAGTATTCGCGTAGCGGTGGAAAAGGTCGATCAGCTGATAAATTTGGTCGGCGAATTGGTGATTACGCAGTCCATGCTGGCCCAGCGTTCAAGCGAACTTGATCCGGTCGCGCACGGCGATTTGCTCAATAGCATGGGGCAATTGGAGCGTAACGCCCGCGATTTGCAAGAGTCCGTGATGTCTATCCGTATGATGCCGATGGAGTATGTTTTCAGCCGTTTCCCGCGGCTGGTTCGCGATCTGGCGGCCAAGCTGGACAAACAGGTGGAGCTGACGCTGCTCGGCAGCTCTACCGAGCTGGATAAGAGTCTGATTGAACGAATTATCGATCCGCTTACCCACCTGGTGCGCAACAGCCTTGACCACGGCATCGAATCGCCGGAGAAACGCGTCGCCGCGGGTAAACCGGAGGTCGGAAACCTGACGCTGTCCGCTGAACATCAGGGCGGGAACATCTGCATCGAAGTCGTTGATGACGGCGCTGGTCTTAATCGCGAAAAGATTTTGGCGAAGGCGCTTTCGCAAGGGCTGGCGGTGAGCGACGGCATGTCTGATGAGGAGGTCGGCATGCTGATTTTCGCGCCGGGCTTCTCTACCGCGGAGAAAGTGACCGACGTTTCCGGCCGCGGCGTCGGTATGGACGTGGTGAAACGTAACATTCAAGAGATGGGCGGCCACGTCGAAATCCATTTCCAGGCGGGAAAAGGCACCACGATCCGCATTCTGCTGCCGTTAACGCTGGCGATCCTCGACGGTATGTCGGTGAAGGTCAATAACGATGTCTTTATCCTGCCGCTTAACGCCGTGATGGAGTCATTGCAGCCGCAGGCCGAGGACCTCTATCCGCTGGCCGGCGGAGAGCGCGTTTTGCAAGTGCGCGGCGAGTATTTACCGCTGGTCGAGCTGTTCCATATTTTTGATGTTGAAGGCGCGAAAACCGATCCGACTCAGGGTATTGTGGTGATATTGCAGAGCGCGGGCCGTCGCTATGCGCTGCTGGTGGATCAACTTATCGGCCAGCATCAGGTCGTGGTTAAAAACTTAGAAAGTAATTATCGCAAGGTGCCAGGCGTTTCCGCCGCGACTATTTTGGGTGACGGCAGTGTTGCGCTGATTGTGGATGTTTCAGCGTTACAGGCGCTTAATCGTGAAAAACGCGTGGTTGAAACCGCTGCTTAACAATAAATAGAAGGTTGATGAAAGGTGGAAAACATGACTGGACTTGCAAACGTCACGAAACTGGCGGGTGAAACGGTAGGACAGGAGTTCCTGATTTTTACCCTGGGTGATGAGGAGTACGGCGTTGATATTTTAAAAGTGCAGGAAATTCGCGGTTATGATCAGGTAACCCGCATTGCCAATACGCCCGCTTTTATCAAAGGCGTCACTAATCTGCGCGGCGTGATTGTGCCTATCGTTGATTTACGTATCAAATTCGCTCAGCAGGAGGTCGATTACGACGACAATACCGTCGTTATCGTGCTGAACCTCGGACAGCGCGTGGTCGGCATTGTCGTCGACGGCGTATCCGATGTGCTTTCTTTAACCGCCGATCAGATTCGTCCGGCGCCGGAGTTCGCGGTTACGCTGTCAACCGAGTACCTGACGGGGTTGGGCTCGTTGGGCGAAAGAATGCTGATTCTGGTCGATATTGAAAAACTGTTGAGCAGCGAAGAGATGGCGCTGGTCGACAGCGTGATGAAAGTCTGAGTTATTTGCCTGTCGGTGGGGCCATCCGCGGCCCCACGCTTTTCTCATCCTTTCCCCCGCATTCGAAAAATCATAAAGATATTCGTTGTCATGCCGATACTACCGATAGTCGATCTACTCAAGGGATATGAATATGTTCAGTCGTATGAAGGTTGTTACAAGCTTGGTACTCATATTGGTGCTATTCGGCGTGCTTCAACTGATTTCGGCCGGTTTGTTTTTTAACTCATTAACAACGGACAAAAATATTTTTAGTTCGACTCAGGTCATTAATCAGAAGCGGGCGGAATTAGACTCGGCATGGTCATATTTGCTGCAGACGCGGAATACGCTAAATCGGGCCGGTATTCGTATCGTATTGGATAGAGAAGGACAGGGAGCCGGCGCCGCGTCTGATGAGCTGCTCAATCTGGCTAAAACCCAGCTGAATACGGCCGGCGCGCATTTTGGCAACTATGAAAAAACGGCGCTGGTTGCGCAACAGGATCCGGCCGTCGCCCGCGTGTTGAAAGAAAACTACGCGACGCTGCATCAGGCGTTATCCGAACTGGTTCAGTTTCTCGCCAATGATGAGTTCGCAAAATTCGTCGAGCAGCCTACCCAGAGCTACCAGGATAACTTTGAAAAGGCCTATTACGCCTATCGGGCGGATAGCGATAAGGTGTATCAGTCAGGAGTCGCGGAAAACGACTCCGCCTATGATTCGGCGCTTTGGGTGCTGGGCGCCGTCATTATTTTGGTTCTTGCCCTGGTGCTGGTCTCCTGGTTCGGCATCCAGAAATTAATCACTCGGCCGCTTCATGCCATCGTCGAGCATATCCGCCATCTCGCCAGGGGAGATCTGACGAAGAGCATCGCTTTTCACAGCAAAAATGAAATGGGGATATTGGCGGACAGCCTGCGGAATATGCAAAGCGAATTTGTCACCACGGTAAGCGCGGTGCGTCAGGGGACGGATGCCATCTATACCGGCGCCGGCGAAATCAGCGCGGGCAATAACAACCTCTCTTCGCGCACCGAGCAGCAAGCGGCCTCATTGGAGGAAACGGCGGCCAGTATGGAGCAGTTGACCTCCACCGTAAAACAGAATGCCGAGAATGCCCGCCAGGCCAGTCAATTAGCGTTAAGCGCGTCGGAAACGGCGCAAAAGGGCGGCAAGGTCGTTGATAACGTGGTGAGAACGATGCACAACATTGCGGGCAGCTCGCAGAAAATCGCCGATATCACCAGCGTGATTGACGGCATCGCTTTCCAAACGAATATTCTGGCGCTGAACGCGGCGGTTGAGGCCGCGCGCGCCGGCGAGCAGGGGCGCGGCTTCGCGGTGGTGGCCGGTGAGGTTCGTAATCTGGCGCAGCGCAGCGCTCAGGCGGCAAAAGAAATTAAAGGTTTGATTGAAGATTCCGTAAATCGTGTCGATGAAGGTTCTGTACTGGTTGAAAGTGCGGGTGAAACGATGCAGGAGATCGTCAGTGCGGTAACCCGGGTGACGGACATCATGGGCGAGATTGCCTCCGCTTCCGATGAACAAAGCAAAGGTATCGATCAGGTCAGTCAGGCCGTTACGGAAATGGACAGCGTGACGCAGCAAAACGCGTCGTTAGTTGAAGAGTCCGCCGCCGCCGCGGTGGCGTTGGAAGAGCAGGTCAGGATCCTCAATGAGGCCGTCGCGGTATTTCGTATCGCCGATGCGGCAGGAAAGGCCTACCAGGCGCCGCCGGTAGAGAATCGTCAAAAACCGGCGTTGCTGGCGGTATCCGCGGATAGCGATAAAAAATCAAAAGGAAGCCCGTCGGCAGAGAACTGGGAAACGTTCTAATACATGCCGTCGCTTGAATCATGTTCGTCAGATACGCGCGTCAGGCGTATCCGGCGGCGTGTCGACGGCGCCGGAGGGGAATATTCGCGGATACTTGAGTAAGTGTGCCAGCTGTTACTGAGATGGATAGCGCCACCCAGCAAAATGCAGCGTTAGTAGAATACGTATCGCGCTCGTCCGCATAGAGAACCGGTCGTGATACCGAACAATACAGGATCGGCGGTTCATCTTGCGTCGTGAGCAAGATAATTCTCTGATAAATGATAACAAAGACAAACCTACTATAGCTGTAAGGGAAGTTCAGATTGGATAAGACCATAGCAAAAATAGATATCCGGGCGGTTTAATATGAAGAGTACGCCATCGCAAAATCGCCCCGAACCTGCATCTATCCTGACGCAGATGGTAGACCGGTTGCCGCTGTCGGATGTCCATTTTCGACGCATCAGCCAGTTAATTTATCAGCGTGCCGGTATTGTGCTGGCCGATCACAAAAGAGAAATGGTTTATAACCGCTTGGTCAGGCGACTGCGTCTGCTTGGGATCAATGACTTTGGCCAATATCTGGCATTATTGGAGTCCGACCCCAACAGCGCCGAATGGCAGGCTTTTATTAACGCGCTCACGACCAATCTGACGGCATTTTTCCGTGAGGCGCACCATTTTCCCATACTGGCCGAACATGCCCGCAAGCGTCCTAATGGTTACAGCGTCTGGAGCACGGCGGCGTCGACCGGGGAAGAACCCTACTCTCTGGCGATGACGCTGGCCGAGGTTTTTGGCCATCGGGCCAATAGCAATTGTCAGATCGTGGCCAGCGATATTGACACGCAGGTATTGGAAAAAGCCACCGCCGGTATCTATCGGCAGGAGGAATTGCGCTCGCTTTCTCCTCAGCAACTACAGCGTTTCTTTTTACGCGGCACCGGCCCGCACAGCGGGCTGGTGAGAGTTAGGCCGGAACTTGCGTCGATGGTGCATTTTCAGCAATTAAATTTGCTGGCGCCGGAGTGGCCGGTGCCCGCGCCGTTTGATGCGATCTTTTGTCGTAACATAATGATTTATTTCGATAAAGAAACGCAGGAACGTATCCTGCGTCGCTTTGTCCCGTTGCTTAAGCCGGGCGGATTGCTGTTTGCCGGACACTCAGAGAATTTCAGCCAGATTAGTCGGGAGTTCTATTTGCGCGGGCAGACTGTCTATGGACTGGCTAAGGAAAGATAATGAATAAAATTAAAGTGTTATGCGTTGATGATTCTGCCCTTATGCGTCAGATCATGACGGAAATCATTAACAGCCATCCCGATATGGAGGTGGTTGCGACCGCGCCCGATCCGTTAGTCGCCCGCGACTTGATTAAAAAATTCAATCCGCAGGTATTAACGCTGGATGTGGAAATGCCGCGTATGGACGGGCTGGATTTTCTCGAAAAGTTAATGCGTTTGCGTCCGATGCCGGTGGTTATGGTGTCGTCTCTAACCGGGAAGGGGTCCGAAATCACCTTGCGCGCCCTGGAATTGGGGGCGATCGATTTTGTCACCAAACCGCAGTTGGGGATTCGCGAAGGCATGCTGGCGTACAGCGAGCTGATCGCTGAAAAAATTCGTATGGCCGCCAAGGCGCGCCTGCCGCAGCGCCGGCAGACCAATGAACCGATGGCGATTATTCAGCATACGCCGCTGCTCAGCAGCGAAAAACTGATTGCGATAGGCGCGTCGACGGGGGGAACCGAGGCGATACGCCATGTGTTGCAGCCCCTGCCGCCGACCAGCCCCGCGCTGCTGATTACGCAGCATATGCCGCCGGGGTTTACCAAGTCTTTTGCCGAACGGCTGAACAAGCTCTGTCAGATCACGGTGAAGGAAGCCGAGGATGGCGAGCGTGTTTTACCCGGTCATGCCTATATCGCTCCGGGGGCGCGGCATCTTGAACTGGCGCGCAGCGGCGCTAATTACCAGGTGCGCTTAAATGACGGTCCGCCGGTTAACCGTCACCGTCCATCGGTTGATGTATTGTTTCGTTCGGTTGCGCAGTATGCCGGACGAAATGCCGTAGGGGTCATCCTTACGGGAATGGGAAACGACGGAGCCGCCGGTTTGTTGGAACTTCATCAGGCCGGTGCCTATACCCTGGCACAAGACGAAGCGAGTTGCGTGGTGTTTGGCATGCCGCGCGAAGCTATCGCTATGGGGGGCGTCGACGAAGTGGTGGATCTGCACCAGGTTAGCCAGCGGATGCTGGCACAAATCTCTGCCGGACAGGCATTACGTATATAGCGGCTCCCGGTGAGCAATAAATATTTTAGGAGTAGGTATGGCCGATAAAGAACTCAGGTTTTTAGTGGTGGATGATTTTTCGACAATGCGCCGAATTGTTCGCAACCTACTAAAGGAGCTGGGCTTTAATAACGTGGAAGAGGCGGAAGACGGCGCCGATGCGCTGAATAAGCTTCGTGCCGGCGCTTTCGATTTCGTTATTTCCGACTGGAATATGCCCAATATGGACGGATTGGAGTTGCTGCAAACGATTCGTGCCGACGCGGCGCTGTCAAAACTTCCGGTGCTGATGGTAACGGCGGAAGCGAAGAAAGAAAACATTATCGCCGCGGCACAGGCTGGCGCCAGCGGTTATGTCGTCAAACCATTTACTGCGGCTACCCTGGAAGAGAAGCTGGGTAAGATTTTTGAAAAACTGGGTATGTAAGGGGATCTTATGAAGCCACATCCAATGCCGCCCGTAAACGATACTGCTTCCGCTACAGAGATTATTTCCCGTATTGGTCAGCTGACCCGCATGCTGCGCGACAGCCTGCGGGAACTGGGGCTGGACAACGCGATAGCCGAAGCGGCGGAGGCGATCCCGGATGCGCGCGATCGTCTTGATTACGTAGTTCAAATGACGGCTCAGGCGGCCGAGCGGGCGTTGAGCAGCGTCGAAGCGGCGCAGCCGCGTCAGAACCAGTTAGAGTCCGAAGCCAAATCCCTGAAGTCGCGTTGGGATGAGTGGTTTGAAAATCCCATCGAGCTGGCCGACGCGCGCGAACTGGTGACCGACACGCGTAAATACCTGGAAGAGGTGCCGGAGCATACGTCATTCACCAACGCGCAGCTGTTGGAAATCATGATGGCGCAGGACTTCCAGGATCTGACCGGTCAGGTCATCAAACGCATGATGGCCGTTATTCAGGAAATTGAGAAACAGTTACTTATGGTTCTGTTGGAAAATATACCTGAAAAATCGGCGGAGCCGAAACGCGCCAACGACGGTTTGCTGAATGGCCCGCAGGTTGATAAAAGCGCGGCCGGCGTCGTTTCTAACCAGGATCAGGTCGATGACCTGCTGGATAGCCTGGGTTTTTAAATCGTTACCGAGCCATGCGCGCTCTTTTCCCTACGGCGGCGGCCAGCGTTCCTGTCCGCCGCATCTTCACGCCGTATTCGCCACTATCCGTGAAACAGTCGTCAGTTTCTCCTCTTGTTCCCGCCATCGGAATCGCCGCGGTTTGTCATGCTAGGCAGAAAATAGCTATCTCAATCCTAAAAATCAGGAAAGTGTTGTGGCCGAAGAGAGCGATCTTGAGAAAACGGAAGCCCCCACAGCCCATCGAGAAGAGAAAGCGCGCGAAGAAGGTCAGATTCCCCGATCCAGAGAGTTGACCTCGGTATTGCTACTGATCGCCGGTTTTTCAATCATGTGGTTCGGCGGCGCAAATATGGCGCGCAAACTGTCCGCGATGATTGCCCAGGGATTACGTTTTGAACATGAGCTGATAAACAATGATAAGCAAATGCTCATGCAACTGGATATTTTGCTCAAGCAGGCTGTTTCGGCGCTATTGCCCTTTATGGGCGGCGCCGTTCTGGTGGCGATAGCGGCGCCGATGCTGCTGGGGGGCGTGCTGTTTTCGACAAAGTCGCTCAAGTTTGACGTAAGCAAAATGAATCCGCTTAGCGGCCTGAAACGTATGTTTTCATCCCAGGCGCTGGCCGAATTATTTAAAGGTATTCTCAAGTCGGTGATAGTAGGGGGCATTGCCGGGGTGTATTTATGGCACCACTGGCGAGAGATATTGCACCTGCTTTCCGAGCCGCCGATCGCCGCATTGGGCGATGCGTTGGAAATGGTTTTCTTTTGCGGATTATTGGTCCTGATAGGGCTGATCCCGATGGTGGCCTTTGACGTATTCTGGCAAATCTGGAGCCACATTAAAAAATTGCGTATGACTAAACAGGAGATACGCGATGAACACAAAGAGCATGAAGGGGATCCGCACGTTAAGGGACGAATCCGCCGGCAGCAGCGGGAAATGGCAAAACGGCGCATGATGGCCGATGTTCCTAAAGCCAATGTCATCGTAACCAACCCGACGCACTATGCGGTCGCGCTGCAATATGACGATAAAAAAATGAGCGCGCCGAAATTGCTGGCGAAAGGAACCGATGAGGTCGCCCTGCGCATCCGCGAGCTGGCGAAAGAACACCGTATTCCGATCCTGGAAGCGCCGCCGCTGGCGCGAGCGCTTTATCGCCATACTGAGATCGGCCACCATATACCGGCGCAGCTTTATGCGGCGGTCGCCGAAGTGCTGGCATGGGTTTATCAACTCAAACGCTGGCGCCGGGAGGGCGGACTGATCCCGAAAAAACCTAAACATTTACCGGTACCGGCTGAGCTGGACATTGCTAGAGAGAATATAACCGATGGCTAATTTGGCCGCACTGCTTCGTTTGCCCACCAATTTTAAAGATACGCAATGGCAGGTTCTGGCGGGGCCGATACTGATCCTGCTGATTTTGTCGATGATGGTATTGCCGTTACCGCCTTTCATTTTGGATCTGCTGTTTACGTTTAATATCGCGCTATCGGTGATGGTGCTGCTGGTGGCGATGTTCACTCAGCGTACGCTGGATTTTTCCGCCTTTCCGACCATCCTCCTGTTTTCCACCTTATTGCGGCTGTCGCTGAATATCGCATCAACCCGCGTGGTGCTGCTGGAAGGGCATACCGGCGGCGCGGCGGCGGGGAAAGTGATCGAGGCATTCGGCCACTTTCTGGTCGGCGGCAACTTCGCCATCGGGATTGTGGTGTTTATCATCCTGGTGTTGATCAACTTTATGGTGATCACCAAAGGCGCCGGACGTATTGCGGAAGTCGGGGCGCGTTTTGTGCTGGACGGGATGCCCGGCAAACAGATGGCGATTGACGCCGATCTGAACGCCGGATTGATTGGCGAAGCCGAAGCGAAAAAGCGCCGTTCGGAGGTGACACAGGAAGCGGATTTTTACGGCTCGATGGACGGCGCCAGTAAATTTGTGCGCGGCGATGCGATTGCCGGGCTGATGATTATGGTGATCAATATTGTCGGCGGGCTGCTGGTCGGTATCCTTCAGCATGATATGACGCTCAGCCACGCCGCGGAAACCTATACGCTGTTGACCATCGGCGATGGATTGGTCGCCCAGATCCCGGCGCTGGTCATCTCCACCGCGGCCGGCGTTATTGTGACCCGGGTCAGTTCCGACCAGGATGTCGGGCAGCAAATGGTCTCGCAGCTTTTTGATAACCCGAAGGTTATGCTGCTGTGCGCCGCCGTTATCGGCTTAATCGGCCTGGTTCCCGGCATGCCGAATCTCGTCTTCCTGCTGTTTGCCGCCGGGCTGCTAGGCGGAGTCTGGCTGCTGAGAGGGCGGACGCTTGGCGTAAATAAGGCCGCCGCGGCGCCGGAGGTCAAAAAAGAGAGTCAGCCGCTGGTTGAGGCGACCTGGTCGGATGTGCAACTGGAAGATGTCTTGGGCATGGAAGTGGGATATCGGCTTATCCCCATGGTAGACGCCCAGCAGAACGGTGAGCTCATCGGGCGTATTCGCAGCATCCGTAAAAAGTTTGCCCAGGAAATGGGCTATCTGCCTCCGGTGGTGCATATTCGCGATAATCTGGAGCTGCAGCCGGCCAGCTATCGCATTCTGATGAAAGGCGTCGAGATCGGTCATGGCGAAGCCTTCCCGGGGAAATGGCTGGCGATTAATCCGGGCAATGCGGTCGGGAAGCTTGACGGCGATGTGACGAAAGATCCCGCTTTCGGATTGCCCGCCTATTGGGTCGATAGCGTGCTTAAAGAGCAGGCGCAAACGCAGGGTTATACGGTCGTTGAATCCAGCACGGTGGTCGCCACCCATTTAAACCACCTGATCACGCTCTATGCCAGCGATCTGTTCGGCCGCCAGGAAGCTCAGCAGCTGTTGGATCGCGTGGCTAAAGATATGCCGAAACTGGTTGAAGATTTCGTTCCCGATGTGGTCACGCTGACCACCTTCCATAAGGTGTTGCAAAATCTACTGGCGGAGCGGGTTTCTATTCGCGATATGCGTACGATTATTGAAACGCTTTCCGAACATGCGCCGGTGCAAAAAGATCCGAATGATCTGACGGTGGTGGTCAGGGTGGCATTGGGCAGGGCCATCACTCAGCAGTGGTTCCCCGGCAGCGGAGAAATTCACGTTATCGGGCTGGGCTCCGGGTTAGAGAAAATGTTGATGCAGGCATTGCAAAACGGCGGCGGTCTGGAGCCCGGTCTGGCCGATCGGCTATTACAGCAGGCTCAGGAGGCGGTGCAGCACCAAAAAGAGATGAATGCGCCGCCGGTGCTGTTGGTGAACCACGCATTGCGACCGCTGCTGTCCCGTTTTCTGCGGCGTAATTTCTCTGATCTGGTGGTGCTCTCCAATCATGAGGTTAGCGACAGCCGTCAAATCCGTATGACCTCCGTCATTGGGGGAAACGCCAAGTGAGCCAGGTAGCGCGGGGCGCGGGCGATGCGTCAATCATAAGCATCGCTATGCGCCGGCGCTTGGCGAACGTGGGACGTTATCGCCGTCTGCCGCGGGAGGCGCTGGCGTTATTTTTCCTTTTTGCCGTCGGCGCTGTTCAGGCCGCGGAGAGAAGCGGCAGCTGGAGCGATGAAGGAAAATCGTGGGTGTTGAATCAGCGCGGCAGACCGGCTATTTCCGCGCTTTTTCGCGCATCGGAACCACTGCCGCAAAGCGCGCGGGTCACATCGGTATATTGGCAGTACACGCTGACGCGCAAGGCATTGCCTTCAGGGGTGGAGATTCGGCTATGCACCAGCGTTCGCTGTATGCAATTACGCGGGGGAAAGGGGATAAGCCAGGCGTTTAACGGCGATTGGGCGGGACATGGCTTTTACTTTTCATTCGTATTGCCCGGGAAAGGACCGATAACACCGCCCGTACGTATACGCAAATCGCAACTGATCGTTAACTATCAATATTAACCGCTAAACTTATTGCCTGAATAGGATGATGAGTATCCATCCGGGCCATACAGGTTGTTGTTGCTTTTGGTTTTCAATAGCGCGAGCGTTTCATTGGTGTATTTCATATGCTGACGCAGCAGCAGAGCGTTACGGTGATTGTTTTGACTCAGCGTCTGCGTCAACGCCTGAATCTCCGACCATAGCGCATTCAATTCGTTCTGTTCGGAATAGGGCGCGCTCAGATGATTCTGCTGTTCCAATGTCTGTCGTTGCGCGTCAAAATGACGCAGCGAAGTCAGCTGTTCGTTTTTATTTTCGGTGACGCGATGCAATAGCGCGCTATTTACCGCTTTGGCGCTGAGTTCGAGCTCTTCCTGCTGCAATGTTTCCTGTAGCTCATGCAACAATTCCAACATCTTTTGCAATACTGCGTTTATCGTCATAGCGTGTATCAGTCTTGGGTTAAATCATCAGATAAAGAGATTAACTTATCGGCAATTTTGCCGACATCAATCTGTAATTCGCCCGCTGCAATGGCCTGCTTAAGGTTTTCAACCTTTTCCGCGTTGATATCCTGTGTGCCAGGCTGCATCAACTGCGCCTGCGCATTGCTCAGGATGACCTGCGTCTCTTTTTCTGTCCCGTCGTTTAGCGATGACGCCGCCTTGTTTTTGGGCGTCAGGAAGGCGTCAGCGTCCTTATTTTGTATCGACTGGGGGGAAGCTACGGGTTTGGCGCCACTAATGCTCATAACATCCTCTCTGTTATTCGGTTGTCTTTATCATGCAATAATTTTCTGGTTAGTACCAGTATCGGCCATTTTGGCGGCATCTTTAATTCTATTTCATTGCACGACGGTAACCGAACCTTCTCCGGTCACCACCCCTTCGATGATTTGCCCTGAATCCATCCTAATGCGCGTCTTATCGCGGATGGCGGCGTTGTTCAAGACCTTCCCTTGATTGGAGATGCTAAAGCCATCGCCGGTAATGGTAACCGACACCATCTGCCCGGCGCTTACCGCCCAGGGATGGCGCAGCATTCGCTCGTTAATCGTCTGCCCCGCGCCAATCGCCCGTTGGCTGATGCTGCCGATAACCTGCTCCGTTTGGGTAATCGGAGAGACGCTCAGCTTATCTATCCGCCCCTCCCGCCATTTAATATCGGCCGCGGCGATTGTATGATTAACAGGAATGCTCTTAGCCGCCACCAGATAGCGGCCGGTAATCTGGATTTCCGTCGCCAGGTAATATCTGGCGCCGCCGCACATCATTTTTATATTGACGTTGCCGCCGGGTTTTTTACGCGGCGGAAGGGAGAACTGCGGATTCGGGCAATCGAGCGTATCGTCTTTGGCGCTTTTCAATTTAACATCGATGTTCGCCGAGGGAATATTGATCTGTTGGCGTACAAAGCGGGTTACCTGCTCGCTTAAATCAATTGCGCCGGCGGCTGCATTAAATGTGGCAAAACACAACATCGCCGTATAAAATCGCGCAACGCAACGCATCCATCATTCTCCGCAGGTTTCCGATGCCGCTTAGTTTACCTGCCCGCGTTTCCCGCCAATGGCAAAAATAGCTCATCATTTCTTCTTTATTCCGACGATAGGCTATCCGCCGCTGCCTCTATGCTATCCATAATGGAAAATTAGCCCGACTTTTATTCTGCTTTTGGGGAAGGGGATAGCATGCTTGATAAATTGGAAGAGAATTTCCGCTTCCAGCAGGAGGCGTTAAATCTTAGAGCCCAGCGACAGGAAATTCTGGCTGGGAACATCGCCAATGCCGACACGCCGGGCTATCAGGCTCGCGATATCAACTTTTCCAGCGAGTTGACCAAAGCCATAGAACAGGGCCGTTCCGGCGGCGGTTCGCTGGCGATGACGGCGACGTCGGAACGGCATATTCAACATCAAACGACATCCTATAGCGATCTGGACCTGTTGTATCGGGTTCCGGATCAGCCTGCGCTGGATGGCAATACGGTGGATATGGATCGGGAAAGGGCGAACTTCGCCGATAACAGCCTGCGTTATCAGGCCGATCTGACGGTGTTGGGCGGTCAGATTAAAGGCATGATGTCCGTGCTAGAGGATAAATAGCTATGTCTTTACTGAATATCTTTGAGATATCGGGATCCGCGTTGACCGCGCAATCTCAGCGTATGAACGTCAGCGCCAGCAACCTGGCGAACGCCGACAGCGTGACGGGGCCGGACGGTCAGCCTTATCGCGCCAAACAGGTGGTTTTTAAGGTGGACGCCGCGTCAGGCCAGGAAGTCGGCGGGGTTAAGGTGGATAGCGTTATCGAAGATACCTCTCCGGATAAACTGGTCTACCAGCCGGGAAATCCGCTGGCGGATGAACGCGGCTACGTCCGGATGCCCAATGTCGACGTCACGGCTGAAATGGTGAACTCCATTGCCGCCTCCCGTAGCTATCAGGCCAATGTCGAAGTGCTCAATACCGCCAAGACTCTGATGCAAAAGACATTAACCTTAGGACAATAACAGGAGCAGGCCTATGTCAGTCGCCGTTTCACTTACCGAATCCACCAATAGCGCCACGACTACCAGCAGCAGTTCCAGCACGGCGACAAGCAGTAGCGATCTGCAGGATCAGTTCCTGACGCTGCTGGTGGCGCAGTTGCAGAACCAGGACCCGACGGATCCGATGGATAACTCCGAACTCGTCACCCAGATGGCGCAAATCAGCACCCTCAGCGGCATTGAAGAACTGAATACCACGCTTGGCTCCATCGGCACGCAACTTGATGAGAGCAATGCGCTGCAGGCCTCGTCCCTGATCGGCAGCGGCGTGCTGATCGACGGCGATAGCATTACGGTAGGGGAAGACGGCTCCACCACCGCGTTCGGCGTCGAGCTTGAAAATGACGCCAGCGACGTCACGGTGACCATTTCCGACTCCAGCGGCAATACGGTTCGCACCGTGGACTTGGGTTCGCAGAGCGCCGGCGTGCTGGCCTATACCTGGGACGGCACCAACGATAGCGGAACCGCCGTGGACGCCGGAACCTATACCTTCTCGGTTGCGGCCACTTCGTCTTCAGGCGGCAGCGTTACGGCAACGGAGCTGACCTATGCGCAGGTTTACGGCGTCAGCACCGACGACTCCACGCTTAATCTCGGCCTGGCGGGAACCGCCACGCTGGATGATGTGAAGCTGATTATCTAACCCATTTGGTTTGAACAGCGCATATCAATAGAAAAATTTTAATCAAGGGGAACCAAACATGGGTTTTTCACAGGCAGTAAGTGGCTTAAACGCGGCATCCAGCAATCTGGACGTGATCGGTAACAACATCGCCAACTCTGAAACCACGGGTTTTAAGGCATCGAGGGTTTCATTCGCGGACGTATACGCCGCGTCTGACGTCGGCCTTGGGGTCACGGTTGCCGCCGTGACGCAGGATTTCTCCGACGGCACGGTGGAAAGTACCGATGTGGGCACCGATGTAGCGATTTCCGGCAACGGCTTCTTCCGCCTGACCGACGACAGCGGCAACGTCTATTATACCCGCAATGGCGAACTGACGACCGATAATGACGGCAACCTGATCAATAGCACCAACGGTTATTATCTGACTGGTTACTCCGCCACCAACGGCGTAGTCAACGTCGGGGCGACGCCGACGGCGTTGAGCATTCCCACCGCGGGGATGACGGCCAAGGCCACCACCAGTGGGGATGTGGAAGTCAATCTGAACTCCAGCCTCAGTACGCTGGACGCCGCTGATTTAGATACCACCGACTCAAGTACCTACAGCTATACCCAGTCGTTGACCACCTATGACAGTTTGGGCAATACCCATAATATCGCGCTCTACTTCGTCAAAACCGCGGACAATACTTTCGAGGTTTATGCGCAGGATACCAGCGATACCACGGTTACCAGCCCGACAAGTCTGGGAACGCTTAACTTCGATTCCAGCGGCACGCTGACCGGCACCACTGAATTTTCGGTTGCAACCAACTCGCTTAACGGCTCCGCCGCCAACACCTTCACCATCGATTTCAGCGGCAGCACCCAGCAGAACAGCTCCAACGCCACCAATACCAGAACGCAGGACGGCTATGCCGCCGGTACGCTGACGGAATACACCATCAACGATGACGGCACCATCAGCGGCACCTACTCCAACGGCGAAACCCAACTGCTGGGGCAGATTGTCTTGGCGTCATTCGCCAGCACCTCCGGTCTGCAATCCAAAGGGGATAACGTATGGGCCGCTACCGCCGCATCCGGGGAAGCCATTCTCGGCGCTGCCGGCACCGGGACATTCGGTAGCCTGACCGGCGGCGCGCTGGAGAGTTCCAACGTCGATCTCAGCGCGGAGCTGGTGAACCTGATCGTCGCGCAGCGCAACTACCAGTCCAACGCCCAAACCATCAAAACACAGGATGCGATCCTGAATACGTTGGTCAACCTGCGTTAATTGAGTAAGTAAAGAGGCTATATGGATCACGCGATATATACGGCAATGGGCGCAGCCAGCCAGACGCTGGAGCAACAGGCTATTACCGCCAATAACCTGGCCAACTCATCCACGCCGGGGTTTCGCGCTCAGATCGCCGCAATGAGAGCCGTACCCGTGGAGGGGCCCTCGCTAGCAACCCGCACCTTGGTGGTGGCGTCCACTCCCGGGGCGGATACCACGCAGGGGCCGCTCAACTATACATCGCGTTCCCTGGACGTCGCCGTACAGGGCGAAGGATGGCTGGCGGTGCAGCTGCCGGACGGCGGCGAGGCGTACACCCGCAACGGCGCCATTCAGGTCAACGCCGACGGACAGATGCAGATACAGGGCTATCCGGTGGTTGGCGACGGCGGTCCGCTGGAAGTGCCGGTGAACGCCAGTATCAGCATTGCCGCGGACGGCACGGTGTCTTCGTTGGGCAACGGCGATGACCCTAACACCATCGGGCCGGTGGGGAGATTGAAACTGATCAGCGCCACTGACCAGCAGCTGGTACGCGGCGATGACGGGTTATTTCACGCGGCGGCTACCGCCGATCAGGCGGCGGGCGCCGTTCTACCTCAGGATGATGCGGTACAGGTGATGTCCGGCGTTCTTGAGGGAAGCAACGTCAACACCGCGCAAACGTTGGTCGATATGATTAACAACTCCCGGCGTTTCGAAATGCAGATGAAGGTGATCTCGAATGCGGATGATAATGCTCAAAGCGCTAATCAACTGTTATCCATTAGCTAACTGATTTGAGGAATAGAATATGATCCGCTCTCTTTGGATTGCTAAAACCGGGCTCGATGCCCAGCAAACGAATATGGATGTTATTTCCAACAACCTGGCTAACGTCAGCACCAACGGCTTCAAGCGTCAGCGCGCCGTATTCGAGGATCTGCTGTATCAGACCCTGCGTCAGCCGGGCGCCCAGTCGACGGAGCAGACCACGTTGCCGTCAGGGTTACAGTTGGGCACCGGGGTACGTACCGTGGCGACGGAGCGTCTGCATAGCCAGGGCAGCCTGGAGCAGACTGAAAACAGCAAGGACGTGGCCATCAACGGCCAGGGCTTTTTCCAAATCCAGATGACCGACGGCACCACCGCCTATACCCGCGACGGTTCATTCCAGCTCGATTCCAACGGACAGCTGGTTACCTCCAGCGGTTATCCGGTTCAGCCCGCCATCACCATTCCCGATACCGCGCTGACCATGACGGTATCCAGCGACGGGGTGGTCAGCGTCACCACGCAGGGGCAAACCGCGACGACGCAGGTCGGGCAGTTGACGCTGGCGACATTCATTAACCCGACCGGGTTACAGAGCATGGGCGAAAACCTCTACCAGGAAACGGAAAGTTCCGGCGCGCCGACGGAGTCGACGCCGGGGCAGAACGGCGCAGGCACGCTTTATCAGGGCTATGTGGAAACGTCGAACGTGAATGTGGCGGAAGAGCTGGTTGATATGATTCAGGTGCAGCGTGCCTATGAAATTAACAGCAAGGCGGTCACGGCATCAGACGCCATGTTGGAACGGTTGTCCCAGCTATAAGGGACAATCAGGCAATCCAGCCTGATGAATAAATAAAAGGGTGAGGCATGTTGTGTTATCGCGGTCATAACTGCGGCTTTCCGCGTCGCCAGAGGTGGGGAGCGTTACTGTTAACGGTTATGACATTTATGGTTGGCGGCTGCGCATATATGCCGCGAACGCCGTTAGTCGAGGGCGAAACCAGCGCGCATCCCGCGCCGGCATCGCTGGTGGCGACGAACGGTTCGTTATTTCAGTCAACTCAACTGATGAACTATGGCTATCAGCCGCTGTTTGAGGATAGTCGCCCGCGAAATATCGGCGATATTCTGACGATTACCCTGCAAGAAGATGTCAGCGCGAGTAAAAGCTCGTCGGCCAATGCCGGCAGGACGAGCTCCGCTTCATCGGGACTCACGGCCTTACCTACGGCGCTTCGAGGGCTGCTGGGGAACGGCAAGGTGGATCTGGAGGCCTCCGGCAGCAATGACTTTGACGGTTCCGGCGGCGCCAGCGCTCAGAATACCTTTGAAGGAACGATCACCGTAACGGTGAGCGACGTTCTGGCCAACGGTAACCTGAAAGTGGTCGGAGAAAAGCAGATCGCCATTAATCAGGGTACGGAATACATCCGTTTTTCCGGCGTGGTGAACCCGCGTTCGATTACCGGCAGCAACTCGGTGGTTTCCACCCAGGTGGCGGACGCCAGGATTGAATATATTGGCAATGGTTATATCAATGAAGCCCAGAATATGGGGTGGCTGCAACGCTTCTTCCTCAATGTTTCGCCATTTTAAGGAGAATTGTATGAGAATCGTCAGCCTGATGGTGATGCTTTGGGCCGTATTGCAACTGGTCGCATTCCCCGCGTCCGCCGAGCGGCTGCGCGATCTTGTCGATATTCAGGGCGTGCGCGATAACCCGCTGATTGGCTACGGGCTGGTCGTCGGACTGGACGGCACCGGCGATCAGACCACGCAGACCCCGTTCACCACCCAGGGGTTGAACAATATGCTGTCGCAGCTGGGGATCACGATCCCCAGCGGCACCAACATGCAGCTGAAGAATGTGGCTGCGGTGATGGTCACGGCCAATTACCCGCCTTTCGCCCGCGCGGGGCAACGGATTGACGTCGTCGTCTCTTCTCTGGGGTCGGCGAAAAGCCTGCGCGGCGGAACCTTGCTGATGACCCCGTTGAAAGGCGTGGATAATCAGGTTTACGCCCTGGCCCAGGGGAACCTTCTGGTCGGCGGCGCAGGCGCGTCGTCCGGCGGCAGTCAGGTAAAAATCAACCAGCTGGCGGGCGGCAGAATCAACGCCGGCGGGATAATCGAGCGCGAGCTGCCCACCGCTTTTGGCGAACATAACCGGCTACTGCTCAATCTTAAGCAGGAAGACTTCAGCGTCGCCCAGCGCATCAGCGACGCCATCAACCGCCAGAATAGCGCCGGCGTGGCGCGCGCGCTGGATTCGCGCACGGTCGAAGTGTCTATCCCTGCCAATAATAATCAGCAGGTGCGTTTTTTAGCCCAGATTCAGGACATTAATGTGGATGTCGGTGAGCTGGACGCCAAAGTGATTATCAACTCCCGCACCGGGTCGGTGGTCATGAACCGAAATGTCATGCTGGACTCCTGCGCCGTGGCCCAGGGAAATCTGTCGGTGGTGGTCGATCAGCAGCAGCAGGTCAACCAGCCGAATACGCCGTTCGCCGGAGGACAGACCGCGGTCACGCAGCAAACCGAGATATCGGTGCGTCAGTCCGGCGGCGCGCTGCAGCGCGTCAATTCCAGCGCCAACTTGAATGCGGTGGTGCGGGCGATGAACGCCCTGGGCGCGACGCCGATGGATCTGATGTCTATTCTTCAGTCAATGCATAGCGCCGGCTGCCTTAAAGCGGAAATAGAGATCATCTGATGAAGACCTGGACCCCTCCGGCCGCCGAACCGACTTCCGCGGTATACGACGTCAATGCGGTGAACAGCCTGCGCCGGCAGGTCAATCAAAAAGATCCGGCGGCGTTGGAGAAGGTGGCTCGCCAGTTTGAGGGGCTGTTCGTCAACATGATGTTGAAAAGCATGCGTTCCGCGCTGCCTCAGGACGGCATGTTGAACAACGATCAGACCCGGCTTTATACCAGCATGTACGATCAGCAGATGGCGCAGGATTTGTCGGCTAAAGGATTGGGGCTGGCCGATATGCTGGTGAAGCAATTGGGACGGCAGCATAGCGATATTCCGGCTGACGGCGTGGGTAAAACGCCAATGCCGCTCGACCAGCAGCGCCTGGCGACCAGCGCATTATCGCCCGCGCTGATCGGCGAGTTTTTACGCCGCGAGCAACAGCAAGATAATGCCGATGAGCGCCAGGCGGCGCAGGCGCCGCGGCAAACGTCATCGCAGTTTACCGATAGGCTTTCCATTCCCTCCATGATCGCCAGTTTGCAAAGCGGCATTCCCCATCATCTGATTATGGCGCAGGCGGCGTTGGAGTCGGGGTGGGGACGGCGTGAAATCACCACCGCCGACGGCGAACCCAGCTATAACATTTTTGGCGTGAAAGCCAGCGCCGGCTGGACGGGCAAAGTCACGGAAGTAATGACGACGGAGTTCGAAAACGGCCGCGCCTATAAAACGAAGGAGAAATTCCGCGTGTACGACTCCTATGTCGATGCGCTGAACGACTATATCTCGTTGCTGACCAACAACGCGCGCTACAAGCCGGTTCTGGACGCCAAAAACGCGGAAGACGCCGCCTATGCGTTGCAGCGCGCCGGCTATGCGACCGATCCAAACTATGGCGATAAGCTGGTGCAGATTATCGGCCAGATAAAACAGACGACGCAAAAAGCCATCAGCGCCTATACCCACGATTTGAGCAAGCTGTTTTAAAAATAATTCATCACCGTACTCTCAAGTTTTTACTCAGACAGACGATAAAAAATTATAAATATTTATTCAGGCTGGCTTAGCCGACATAGAAGAGTGAATAAGGATACTTCATGGCGAGTTCTTTGGTTAATATTGCATCCTCCGGTCTAAAGGCTGCGCAGACGTTACTCAACACCACCGGTAACAACATTACCAATGCTCAGACCGCCGGCTATTCCCGGCAGACGGTTTCTCTTTCCTCTACTGTCGGACAGTCCACCAGCTATGGCGAAGTGGGGACCGGCGTGGCGGTCAGCTCCGTCAATCGCGAGTATAATGCGCTTACCGTCGCGCAGCTGCGCGACGCGTCGGCCAGTTATGCTGAAACCAGCGCTTATTACAATCAGCTTTCCCAGATTGACAGCCTGCTGGCGGGCAGCATCACCAGCGGTACGTCTACGACCACCACCAGCGCCAGCATTGACAGCACGCTGTCGGACTTCTTCTCCAGCCTGAGTACGCTGAGCTCAGACGCCAGCAGCACCTCGTCTCGTCAGGCGGTGCTCAATAGCGCACAGGCGCTGGTTACCCAACTGCAAACGGCGGACAATTATCTGGCGTCGATGGATACGGCGATCAATCAGGAAGTGAGCACTACGGTCGACACCATCAATAGCTATGCCGAACAGATCGCCGAACTGAACGCTCAGATATCCAGTATGGGCAGCGTCGGCGCGTCGGCCAACTCATTGTTGGATCAGCGCGATCAGCTGATTAATAACCTGAATGATCTGGTCGGCGTAACGGTCTCCACTCAGGGCGATTCGATGGTGACGGTATCGCTTTCCAACGGTCTGGCGCTGGTACAGGGCGGAACCGCCTATGGGCTGGCGGCGGTGGCCGATAGCGCCGATCCCTCGAGCGTGACCGTCGCCTACGACAACGGCAGCGGCACCTTAACCAGCATCAATGAAGACAATATTGACGGCGGCAGCCTGGCCGGCCTGTTCGCCGCACGGGATGATATCGATAATACGCGCAATTCGCTGGGGCTGATCGCCCTGGAGCTGGCCGGCAATATGAACGAATTGCAAAGCGAAGGCGTGGATATGAACGGCGACGCCGGCACGGATTTCTTCAGCTATAGCGATCCGTCGGTGGTGAGTAATAGCAAAAACAGCGGCAGCGCCACGCTGTCCGCCGCCTATAGCGATATCAGCAGCGTTGCGGCCAGCGACTATACGCTGAGTTACAAAGATGGTAGCTGGAGCGTGAAGCAGGTTTCTGACGGTTCAACGGTCAGCTATACCGCTTCCACCGACAGCGACGGTAATGCCACCCTCAGCTTCGACGGCCTGACGATCACCGTTTCCGGCGATGTCGCCGAAGGGGATTCGTTTACCGCGAAAACGGTGAGCGGGGTGATTTCCAATCTGTCGGTGGCGCTGAGCGACGGCACGCAGATTGCCGCCGGCCTGGATGACGACGAAACCGGTGATAGCGATAACCGTAATCTGGAGTCGATGATCGACCTGCAAACGGCGAAGCTTATCGACGGCAACTCCACGCTGACGCAGTCTTACGCCAGCCTTATTAGTGATATCGGGATAAAAACCTCGTCGGCAAATAGCCTCAGCACCTCTCAGTCAACCATTGTGACGTCGCTGACCGAGAAACAGCAGTCGGTTTCCGGGGTAAGCCTGGACGAAGAGTACATTAACCTGTATAGCGCTCAGCAGTATTACACCGCCTGTTCGCAGGTGCTATCCACGGCGAACACCATTTTCGATTCTCTGTTATCGGCAATAAACAGCTAACTAATTGATGATAAATAGTAAGGGCAAACACCATGCGTCTTAGCACCAGTGTGATATATCAGAGACAGGTCGCCAGCTCCCAGGAGATTCAATCCGCTGTGTCAACGGCCTCGGCGCAGGTGTCTTCCGGCATTCGCGTTACCAAACCTTCCGACGATCCGATTGCCGCTTCGCAGTCGGTGTTGGTGTCCCAGGCTCAGTCCGACAGTAAAAAATATACCACGGCGCGCCAGACGGCGGAGGCCAGTCTAAATTTAGAAGACACGACGCTCGATGAGGTCGTCAGCGTGGTTCAGAGCATTCAGACGAAGCTGATTCAGGCGTCCAATACCACCTATAGCGATGCCGACCGGGCCTCGCTAGCGACGGAGCTGCAAAGCTATAAAGATCAGCTGGTGGCGCTGGCGAATACCACCGATAGCAGCGGGAACTATATCTTCAGCGGCTACGCCTCCGGCTCCGCGGCGTTCAGCGTGGCGGACGACGGCACCGTGACCTACAGCGGCAGCAGCAACGCCGTCTCGATCAAAATTTCCGATGGCCTGTCGGTGACGACCGGCGATACCGGTAATAGCGTGTTTGGCGAGGACGGCAATAGCATCTTCGATACTATCGATCAGGCGCTGAGCGCGCTATCGATGAAGTTGGATGAGGGTGATTCGACGCAAGAATATACTGACGCGATGGGCGGCGCGCTCAACGCTTTGTCGGACCAGCTGGATGATGTGTACACGGCGCAGACCAAACTGGGCGGCAAACAGTCGACGATTACTTCCCTGGAGACCTTGCAAGACAGTATTGACGTGGTTTATGCCGATCGTCAGACCAATTTGGTGGAAGCCGATATTGTTGCGGCGACGGCGACCTATCAATCCCTGCAACTGATGCTTGAGGCGAATGCCGCGGTAACCAGCAGCATGTTCTCCATGTCTCTGTTCCAACTCAACGGCTAACGAACGGCTGGAACAACGGTTTTAACGTGCTAAACCGGGCACGTTCTTTCGGTGTGTCACTGATTAATTTAATCATTGATACACCTTTTTTTATGACGGGCTTCCTGCCCGTCCCCCTTCGGGCCGTCGCAAGCGACGTTGAAAAACGCTCCCGGCGTTTTTTTATGACGGGCTTCCTGGCGCTACCCTTCGGATCGTCGCCGGCGGCGTTTTTTATGGGGAAAGCCTATCCCACCGTCGCTACCTGACAATAAATTCCCTGATAACCATCGCAATCGCGTCAAAGAACTCGCTGAACACATGTTCTGCAAACGGGGCAAACAGCGGCATCAACAAGCTAATGGTCAAGATGCCGACGGTAAGCGTGACCGGGAAACCAATTACAAAGACGGAGAGCTGGGGCGCCATTCGGTTTAGCACGCCCAACGAGATGTTAATAATCAGCAGAAATGTCATTAAGGGGAGGGCGAGCATCAGGCCGTTAATAAAAATCAGACTGCCCGTTTGGACGATGGAGAGAAAGATATTGCTATTAACTAACTCCTGATTGATGGGGATCAGATGAAAACTATCGGCCAATAATGAAATTAGCCACAGGTGCCCGTCGAATACCAGAAACAGCAGCATGGCGAACACATTGAAAAAACGGGAGAGCACCGAGGTATTGGCGCCGCTTGATGGGTCGAAGAACGTGGCGAAGGATAATCCCATCTGCAGGCCGATAACTTCTCCCGCCAGCCGAAAGACGGCAAAAGCCAACTGCATGGTGAAGCCTAATGCGATGCCGATCAATACCTGCTTGATAAGCAGCCAAACGCCCGGGACAGAAAAGATAGGGGTGCTTTCCACCGCCAGATGGGGAGCCACCAGGACGGTACACAGGAGGGCGAGGCCGATCTTGACTTTACTGTCGATACCTTTTTCGGTAAATAGCGGCGCTGTGGCAATCAGCGCCAGGAGCCGCACAAAGGCCCAGAAATATTGTCCCAACCAGTAGGTGAGCTCGGCGCTGGTGACTTCTATCATTATTATCCAATAATCGTCGGTAAATTACTGAAAAGCGTCCGCATATAGTCTAATAATAGGTTCAGCATCCAGGGGCCGGCAATAATGATGGCGGTAAAAACGGCCAGAATTTTGGGGATGAATGACAGCGTCATTTCGTTGACCTGGGTGGCGGCCTGCAGCAGGCTGACTATCAGGCCGGTCAGTAACGCCGCCAGCAATAACGGGGCGGCGAGAGCCAGCGCGACTTTCATCGCCTCATATCCCAGCGCCATAACCGATTCAGGTGTCATGATAATAATCCCGCTTAGCGTTTCCTGATTACGGAAACTTAGCTGTAGAAACTCTGCGCCAGGGAGCCAATGAGCAGCTGCCAACCATCAACCAGCACAAACAGCATCAATTTAAACGGCAGCGACATGGTGGCCGGCGGCACCATCATCATACCCAGCGCCATCAGCACGCTGGCCACCACCAGGTCAATAATCAAAAAAGGAATAAAAATAGTGAAGCCGATTTGAAAGGCGGTCTTCAGCTCGCTGGTGACGAACGCCGGGATTAATATCCGCATGGGAACGGACTCCGGCCCTTCCAGCGCGGGAATTTCCGCCAGCCGGGTAAACAGCGCCAGATCGGCTTCACGCGTTTGCCGCAGCATAAATTCACGCAGGGGCTGAGCGCCGGCTTCGATCGCCGATTCCATGGTTATCTGATTTTGACTGAAAGGCAGATAGGCGTCCTGATAGATTTTATTCAGCACCGGCGACATAACAAAGAACGTCAGAAATAGGCTTAAACCCAAAATCACCTGATTGGGGGGGGTCGTCGCGGTTCCGATCGCGGTACGCAATAGACTCAAAACGATGACAATGCGCGTAAAGCAGGTCATCATCAGCAACACCGCCGGCAGAAATGTCAGCGACGTCATGAAAACCAGCGTTTGCACCGGCAGCGACCAGCTTTGTCCCCCGTTGGGCAGCGGCTGGCTGATAATGCCGGGCAGTTGCGCCCAGGCGGCCGGGGCGCTCAGGAGAAACGCGCCGATCAGGATCTGGAATAACAACTTTAGGGGAGGACGTTTTGCAATCACATTCATGCCGATGTTTCCGGACGTTTTAATACTTTTGACAGTAACTGACGAAAGTCCGCCGCTTTATCCTTATGCGTATCGTTGGATGCGTCCGAGGGTTGGGCGGGCAAGGTTAATAATGGCGAAATATTTTGCGACGTTACGCCCAGCACCAGCCAGCTGTCGTCCACTTCAACGATGACGATCCGCTCCCGCGCGCCGACCTGACAGGTAGAAATCACTTTCAGCAGACGATTGTTGCGCGAATGCGCCGTTAAGCCCAGCTTGCGGATAGCCCAGCCCAACAGCAAAATAAGCAGCAAAATGCCAACCAGTACGCCGCCGACCTGGGACAGCAGCATACTATTGGATAACGGCGGCGCCGCGGCGATAGTGGATACGCTCTCTACGGCCGCTGACGGAATGGTCGACTGACCCATTAGCGGCTCAGCCGACGCATACGTTCGGAAGGGGTAATGATATCGGTGATACGCACGCCGTATTTATCCGCAACCACGACGACTTCGCCCTGGGCGATCAGGTAACCGTTAATCAGAATATCCAGCGGCTCGCCGGCCAGCCCTTCAAGGGGAACCACCGAACCTTGAGACAGGTGCAGCAGTTCCTTGATGGTCATTTTGGTCCTTCCGAGCTCAACCGTCAGTTTTACCGGGATATCCATAATCATATCGATATCCTGCAACGCGTTTACGCCTTGCTGGGCCGAGAGATTATCAAATACGTTGTCGGTCGACGTGGTGTTTTTTTCCGCAGTCTGTTGCTCATTAAATGCATCAGCCCACAAATCGTCCACGGACTCCTTTTCTTCGGACGGTTTCTTGCTGTCACTCATTGGGCTGTTCCTCATCGTTCAAAGAATTCAATATAGGATTAATTAGATGTTCGACTTTTAAAGCATATTGCCCGTCGGCGGTACCGTACTGGCAGGTCAGGACCGGTACGCCGTCGACATGGGCGATTAACCGTTCCGGCTTGTCTATCGGCAAAATGTCGCCGGGTTTTAACTGAAGAATTTTGGAGATGCGTAAAGGAATGTCGACAAAACCCGCCACCAGTTCCAGTTCCGAATGCTGCACCTGTTTCGCCAGCGCTTCCCGCCAGTTTTGATCTTCCTGGCGCGAGTTTTCCAACGGCGGATTGACCAGAAGCTCGCGCAGCGGTTCTATCATGGAGAAGGGAATACAGATGCTGAACTCCCCGGACAACGATCCGATTTCCACATGGAAAGGGGTGGTAACCACAATATCGTTGGGCGAATTGGTGATGTTGGTGAATTTTACCTGCATCTCCGAGCGGACATATTCTATATCCAGCTTATAAATCGCCTGCCAGGCATCGCTGTAGGCTTCCAGCGCAAGGCGCAGCATGCGCTTAACGATGCGCTGTTCGGTATGGGTAAACTCCCGGCCTTCCACTTTCGTAGGAAAACGACCGTCGCCGCCAAACAGGTTATCGACCGCAATAAAAACCAGGCTGGGCGAAAAGACCAGCAGCGCCGTTCCGCGCAAGGGTTTCATATGGATCAGGTTGATATTCGTCGGCACCGGTAGATTTCGCGCGAACTCGTGATAGGGCAGGATTTTAATTGCGCCGACCGTAATATCCGGGCTGCGGCGCAGAAGATTAAATAGCCCCATTCTGAACTGGCGGGCAAAGCGCTCGTTAATGATTTCCAGCGCC
Organism: Brenneria populi; assembly: GCF_036016195.1. Lineage (NCBI taxonomy): Bacteria > Pseudomonadati > Pseudomonadota > Gammaproteobacteria > Enterobacterales > Pectobacteriaceae > Brenneria > Brenneria populi. Next base: position 41,640 of record NZ_JAYWTM010000029.1, read on the forward strand.
TGTAGGCGTTCACGAACAACGCGACGCTGCGTATTGGGATCATAAGGTTTTACGTCGCCCGCTACGGTGGCTACCGGGGTATCGTCCCCATCGTCGCTGCTGCCGTTCAGCAGTGCGTCGATTTCAGCCTGAGAAAGAATACTGTCACCCATAAATAATTACCGTAGTATGAACGCTGTGAACAGGACATCATTAATTGTTTGTTCCGCCTGTCCTGGGACCAAAGGGGGAGCAAGTGCTTGTTTGATCTCTTCCACCAATTTCTGTTTACCTTGTTCCGTACTCAGGGCCGCTGAGTTTTGGCGGGATAATAGTAAGAGCAAACGGCTACGCACTTCCGGCAAATAATTACTGAGCTGTTGGTGTGTCGCTTCATCCGGCAATCTCAGGGTAAAGCCAACGTATAAAACCCGATCTAAATCATTGTCGGGGTTCTGCAGGTTAACGGTAAAGGTGTCAAGCGGCATAAAAACCGGCGCCGGCGGCGGCACGATTTTGGGCGTTTGCGTCGTATCGGTCGGTTTATAAAGAAACCACCAGGCTGCGCCCCCCGCTATGGCGGTCAGCAATGCGATCACGATAAGCACAACGAGCCAGGTTGAACGCTTTCGTCCCGAGGTGAGAGCTTGTTCAGACATAAATAAAGATAATTCCCGTTACGTATTTGAAAGATGGCATGAAAAAGACATCACCGACCTCATTTAACCCAAGATCGATTATCCCGTCTATTTCCTCCATCAATAGGAAGAATAGACAAGGAAAATGAGGCTAGCTTGCGTATTTATCGGCATCCTAAGCGAAGATATTAATCCCGGTAATGTCGGAAGCCATTTGCTGCAGGGATGTCGGCACGTTTAACGTCGTCGTCAAGCCGTCTGCCGACATGCCCTCGGAGGCCTGAGCAATGCCTGAATCTGACGTTTGCCGCTCCTCTGTCCAGCTCTGCGACGACTCGCCGCCCACGCTGGCCTGCCCTAAATCAATACCGTTTTCCGCCAGCGACGTGCGCAGATGAGGGAGGGCGGCTTCCAATGCCGCTCTAACCTGACTGTGCGCCGACACAAAATGGATCTGAGCTTCGTTATCGTTGTTCAGCGTTAGGTTTATCTGTAAAGAGCCTAGCTCCTCCGGATGAAGACGAAGTTTGGCGTTCTGCTGACCGTCGCGGGCGAACATGACAATTTGCTGGCCGAGCGACTGTTGCCAGCCTTCACTTCCCACTTGCGCGTTCAGCATGGCGCTGGAAGTCGTCACGGCGCCGGCCGCCTGCTGTGTAGCCGTTTGGGCTGCCGCGGATAATGCATGGGAAGGGGCGGCGATCGACGGCGATGCGTTGTTGGCGCTGTTCGCGGCGGCAGACTCGATATTCCTGGCTGCGGCGGTCGCGATGGCGCTATTGCCGGCGGCGCTGTCGCCATCGGCGCCGTCGTCAACGACGAACTCGATTTTCTTGCCGGTCGAGGCGTCCGCACGATTGAGCTGACGGCCGTCGTCATCCGCGGCGATCGCGGTTAAAGGGCTATCCGATTGCGCAGCCGCGTCCGTTGCCGCCGGCTCGGCGGCGAGCGTTAAGGCGGCCGCAGCGGATGGCGTCGGCGTCAATGCGTTATCCGGAGCGCGGGATACGGCGTCAGACGCCGCGTCGGCTTTTATTGTCTGCGCCTGGTTCAACATCGCCAGCAGTGACTGGGTGGCGGCATCCGGCGCATAGTCGGAGATATCGCTCTCGTCCTGATGGTCGGTGGTCTCCTGAGCGCTTGGCAGTACGGCGCTGTCGACCGGCCCGGCGAGATCCTCCGGCGCCGCCTGGATATCCTCTTTTGGGGCGATGTTTTTTTCTTTATCCGCCGCCGGCGTATTCTTTAATCCGGCGTATTCGGCCGTCGGATCGGTTGCGGCGGCGTCTATTTCCGCCGTGCTATCGGCCGTATCCGCATTATCCGGCACGGCCGCCGTTTTATCCGCCGGCGGTTCTTTGGGAGATGGCTGTGCGGAGGCGTTCTTTGCGGTCTCTTGAGCCGCCGCGTCGCCGTCTGCGGAGGCGGACTCGGCAGATTCTTGATTATCGGCAGGACGTGTCGCGCCATCGCCCGCGGATGCGGTTTCTGTGGATGGCGCCGCATCTTGGCGCGCTGACAGCATCTGTTCAAAGGCGCCGCCGGATTCAGACTGGCGCGCGGACGACGACGCTGTCGACGTATTGTTATTGATGACAACGTTACTGACGCTGGAAAGATTCATGGATGCTTCCTCAGTGAGGCTCGTTGTGCAAACTCGTCCATCAGTTTCTGATCCTGGCGGTTGGCATAGAGCAGAGCTTTTTGCGCCGAACGATCCTGCAGGGTGGTAAACGCATTCAGCCTTTGGTATTTGGTCCGCCAGGTTTGGGTAGCCTGTTGTAATTGCCGGTTCCAGTGCGCCAGCTGCTTCCGATGCTGCTCTATCGCTTTTTCCAGCGTGAGCAAAAACTGTTGATAGTTATACCAGTTAGCGGAATTAATACCGCTGCTCATGGTGGACTGTAACTGCTGACGGTAATCTGTTTCGTAGTCGAGCAACATCTCCAGCTGTTTTTGCACGTTCAGATGCGACTGGCGCACTTTTCCCAGCAGTACCGCCGCGTCATCAGCTTCCTGTTTGGCTAAATCGCGTAATGTATCCAACGGTGATTGCGTTTTCATCCGACCCCACAGTGAAATATTCAGACTAATCCAATTAATTAACGTCAAAAAAATCCATCAGCTTATATCGCCGGAAGAAAACAGAGCAAAAAGCTGATTCTGCGCATCCTCATAGTTGCAACGTTCGAAAATTCCCTGTTTTAAAAACTTTTCCATGTTGGGATAGAGGCGAATGGCGCGATCGAGCAGCGGATCGCTGCCGGCGGCATAAGCGCCCACGCTGATTAAATCGCGGTTGCGCTGATAGCTGGAAAGCAGCTGCTTAAACTGTTGCACGGTGGCGTAGTGCTTTTCCTCTACCAGTGACGTCATTGCCCGGCTAATCGAGGCTTCGATATCGATGGCGGGATAGTGGCCCGCCTCGGCCAGATGCCGGGACAGCACGATGTGGCCGTCGAGAATAGCCCGGGCGGCGTCGGCGATCGGGTCTTGCTGGTCGTCGCCTTCCGTCAGCACGGTATAGAAGGCGGTGATGGAGCCGCCGCCATTGATGCCGTTACCGGCCCTTTCCACCAATGAGGGTAATTTGGCGAAAACGGAGGGCGGATAGCCTTTGGTGGCCGGAGGTTCGCCTATCGCCAGTGCGATTTCACGCTGGGCCATCGCGTAGCGGGTAAGTGAATCCATAATCAGCAATACGTGGTGGCCGCGATCGCGGAAGTCTTCTGCAATTCGCGTGGCGTAAGCCGCCCCCTGCATCCGCAATAATGGCGATACGTCCGCCGGCGCGGCGATCACCACCGCGCGGGAACGACCCTCCTCGCCGAGGATGTTCTCGATAAAGTCTTTAACTTCCCGGCCGCGTTCCCCGATGAGGCCGACGACGATCACATCCGCTTTGGTATAACGGGCCATCATGCCGAGCAGTACGCTTTTCCCCACGCCGGAGCCGGCGAACAGCCCCATTCGCTGGCCTCGGCCCACGGTCAATAGCGCGTTGATCGCCCGAACGCCGACATCAAGCACGTTGCTTATCGGGGTTCTCTGCAAAGGATTGTACGGCGCGGAGGTTAATGTCGCCCGATAGCCGGTCTCCGGAGCGGGCAACCCGTCAAGCGGTTTGGCGGTACCGTCCAGCACCCGTCCCAGCAGGCCAGGCCCTAACGGCAGCTGTTTTCCCTGCGTACTGCCGTCCGCCGACTGGCGCGCATAAACGCGGGCGCCGGGGGTGATCCCCTCCATTTCTTCCAACGGCATCAGGAAAAGTTTCTGTCCGTTGAAGCCGACGACTTCGCTTTCCAACTCTTTAGTTTCGCTGCCGTTCTGACGCTCTATCAGGCAGGTCGCGCCCAGCGGAAGATGTAGCCCTGTGGCTTCCAGCACCAGACCGGTGGCGCGCACCAGCTTGCCGTAATGTCGAACCGAAGGCGTGCCGGCAATGCGCTTTTCATAGGCATCAATCGTCGTCAGCCAGCGGGATAGGCGGGATGTCATCGTCACTCTCCCGGCGCCGCCAGGCGGCACAATTCACGCCAGCGGGTTGCCAGGCTGGCATCGAGGTCGCCCTCTTCGGCGCTGACTTTGCATCCGCCCGGATGTAGCTGATTGTCAGCTAATAAATTCCACCCGTGCGCGCTGAGCGTGGCGCCGAGATGTTTCTCCACCAGCGCCAGATCGGCGGGATGCACCCGCAGCTGGGGTTTACCGCTGAACATCGGCTCCTGCTGAATAAATTGTTGAATCTGGCTGATCAGCGCCGTACCGTCACAGGCGGGGGCCTGGCCGATAATCTGTTTGGCCGCGGTTAGCGCCAGCTGCATCAGGCGTGCGGGAATCACCGTGTCCAAGGCGTCCAGCGTCTGCTGAAATTCAGTCACCATTTGCTGTAATTGGGCAACTATCGGCGTTTGCTGCTGCTGAATTTCTTCCCGCCCTTGCTTCCGTCCTTCTTCCAGTCCTTGCTGGTGGCCGGCGTTATAACCTTCCTGCTGCCCTTGGGTGAATCCGGTTTGCCGCGCTTTTTTCTCTACCCGATCGCGCAGCTCGGCCAAATCCTCTTCGGTAACGGATGGCGCGTCGCCGGCGGGCGGCGGGGCATTATCCGCCGCCGATGCTGGATGCGCATACGCCTCCTCGTGCGAGGAGAGATCTTGTAATGACCACGGGCGCCAGTTCATCGCTTTCAATGCATCAGACATAGGCATCCTCGCCGCCGCCAATCACGATCTCCCCGCTGTCGGCCAAACGGCGGACAATAAGCAGAATGGCTTTCTGCTCGCTTTCCACCTGAGACATGCGCACCGGACCGCGAGTCGCCAAATCGTCGCGCAGAATTTCGGCGGCGCGTTGCGACATATTCTTGAGGAATTTCTCGCGCAGCGGCTCTTCGGCGCCCTTCAGGGCAATGAGCAAGGATTCGGATTCCACTTCCTGCAACAGACGCTGAATACTGCGGTCGTCCACATCCACCAGATTTTCGAACAGGAACATTTCATCAATGATTTTCTGCGCCAGTTCGCCGTCGAACTCGCGCACGGCGTCAATAACGGCTTCTTCCTGCTGGGTTTTCATCAGGTTGATAATCTCGGCCGCGGTACGGATGCCGCCCATCTTGCTGCGTTTGAGATTCTGGCCGTCCAGCAGCCCATTCAGCACTTCGGTCAGTTCCGCCAGCGCGGCGGGCTGCACGCCGCCAAAGGTGGCGATGCGCAGCATGACGTCGTTACGCAGACGCTCGTCGAAGAGCGCCAAAATATCGGCCGCCTGCGCGCGCTTCAGATGCACCAGAATGGTGGCGATAATCTGCGGATGCTCTTCCTGGATAAGGTCGGCGGCGCTCTGGGGCTCCATAAAGTTGAGCGTTTCCATGCCGCTGGTGGTTTCGCGGCTTTCCAGAATGTCCTCCAGCAGGCTGGAGGCGCGCTCTTCGCCCAATGCTTTGATCAACACCGAACGCAGGTAATCACCGGCATTGATGCTCAGCGCCGCATACTGTTCGGCATCAATTTCAAACTCTTTTAATACTTCGGTCAACTGCTGATTCGATACCTGCCTCATGCTGGCCATCGCCGCGCTTAAGTGCTGGACCTCTCTGGTTGAGAGGTGGGTAAACACATCGGCGGCCCTATCTTCGCCAATGGTCATCAGCAGAATCGCGCTCTTTTCCGTTCCGGTCAGACTCATACTTCACTCCCCATCCATTCACGGATTACCAGCGCAACAACCCGAGGGTCATTTTCCGCCAGGTCGCGTATTTTCTGACTCTGGAGCTCGGCGCTGACTCTCTGTTGAGAACGTTTCTGCTGTTCTTGTTCATCTTTACTCAATTTCACAATGACATCGGCATCGCCGTTTGGCTCCGCCGCCGCGACCGCCGCATTCTCGGCGTTCGGCTGGTTTTTATTCATCAGCGGTTTCAGCAGCTTCCGCCACAGGATAAAGGCGGCGAGGGCGACAAGCAGCCAGCGTCCCGCGTTCATCAAGCGGTCAAAGAAGCTTTGCTGTTGCCAGAAGGGGAGTTCGCCCGCGCTGCTATCCGTTTGGGTGAACGGCGTATTGGCGATATTCAGCGTATCCCCGCGCTCGGCGGAATAGCCCATCGCCTCGCGGGTAAGCGATTCGATCTGCTTAACCTGTTCATCCGTCAATGCGACGGGTTTACCGTCTTCCGACTGGCGATAGTTGACCACCACGGCCACAGATAGACGCTGAAGTGAACCGGCGCTCTGTTTGGTATGGCGAATGGTGCGGTCGACTTCATAATTGATGGTGGAGTCGTTCCGCGAGCTGGAGGGCGCGGCCGTCGCGTTGGTATTGGCGGTATTGGCGTTATTCTGCGCATTGCCGGCATTCGCGTTGTTGGCGTTATTGGCATTGGCGTTATTGGCCGGCGCCGTTATCGGCGCGGTCGGCGCAGGAGCCGGTTGGTTCGACAACGCGCCCGGCACGCCGCCGACCATGCCGTTGCCCCGCTGCTCGCTGTTGCTGTTTTGTTGCGATCGCACCGCGGCCTGATTCGGAGCCTGGTTAGGCTGGTATTGCTCGTCGGTCTGTTCCCGGCTGGAGAAATCAAGCTGGGCGGTTACCTGCGCATGAACATTGCCGAGGCCGACCACCGGCGTCAGGATCGATTCAATCCGACGTTGATAAAGATTTTCAATCTCGGCGGTAAATTTCAGCTGCGCGGTATTTAGGTCGCGGCCGCTGCTGTCGGACTGGGTCAACAGGCGCCCGTTTTGGTCGACGATGGTGACGTTGTCAGGGGGTAAACCGGAGACGCTGCTGGAGACCATATAGACGATGGCGTTGATCTGCCCGTCGTCCATCGCCCGGCCCGGTTGCAAATTGAGCGTTACCGACGCGGACGGGGATTTCTGTTCACGAACAAACAACGACGGCTTGGGGATGGCCAGATGAACGCGCGCGTTCACCACCGGTCCCAGGGTCTCGATGGTGCGCGACAGCTCTCCCTCCAGCGCGCGCTGGTAGTTGACCTGTTCGCTGAATTGGCTAATGCCGAATTTTTCCTGGTCGAGTAGCTCAAAACCGACGGCGCCGCCTTTAGGCAGCCCTTGCTGCGCCAGGCGCAGGCGGGTTTCATGTACTTTATCGGCAGGGATCAGCAGCGCGCCGCCGTTGTCGGCGAAGCGGTAAGGAATGTTCATTTGTCCAAGCTGGGCGACGATACTTCCGCCGTCACGATCGTTCAGGTTACTATATAGCACCCGGTAATCGGGGGTCTGTGCCCATAAGATCAATGCGGAAACAATGGCGAGCGCTGCAGCGGCAGCAACCAACAATGGAATTTTGGGATTAGCGCGCAAAGAGGAAAACATGGCAGTAAATCCGTTTTTGTTAGCCGCGTTCAAACTGCTTTTCACGGTGCTCATTCGTATTCCCTGCTAGAAATTGACAAATTGATAATGATTGTTGATAACAAAACAAACTCCAAGATGAGCAATGCCCGATACGCATTAAAATGAATGTCACCCAAACGGCGTGGTTTTACATTATTTCCTCGGGGCGGAAAATTTGATTGCCGAATTAGCCGGGTGTTTCATAGCTATTTAACGGCTTAGAACCTCTTTGATTCTGATATGTTATTCGCTGGTAATTTATCTATTCGGAGAGTGAAAAATGGCGGTGGAAGGCATAGCTTCTGCGGTGGCGCAATTACAGGCCACGGCGCTTCAGGCTGCGGGCGGCGAAACCAAAACCCCGGCTCCAATGGGCGCAGGGTTCGCGGCGGAGATGAAATCGGCGTTGGATAAGATCAGCGGTCAGCAACAGGCGGCTCGTACGCAGGCGCAAGATTTTGCGCTGGGCAAGTCCGGCGTGGCGCTAAATGACGTGATGGTCGATCTGCAAAAGGCCTCGGTTTCGATGCAAATGGGCATCCAGGTGCGCAATAAGCTGGTGACCGCCTATCAGGACATCATGAGTATGAACGTGTAGGTTGATACTTTTTTCCGCTCCACAACAAGAGGAACGATGGATGATAGGAAAAAAAACCGTAGCGGTATGTCTAGCCCTTACTTTCTCTTCCGGCTGCATGGCCGCCGGCAATCAGTCATCCAAATCCGAGATAGTAAACCTGGCTGCGGCGTATTGCGAGAAGAAAGGCGGAAAGGTCGTAACCATCAAATCGACAAACGCTAGCGGCAAAAGCACCAAGTGCCTGTTGCCGAGCGGCGAGTTTATCGAGCAATGGAAATTATATAAGCGCGACCATAGGTAATTTCCGCGGCTGCGAGCCGATATTCATTGTTTTTCAGCGCCGTTATTCATCGATTATTTTTCCGGTCAATATCGATTTTCGATCGGAAAATTTGTTATAGGCGGAGTTAACCGAATGCTGTTGGGATGAAATGTTCATCAGTCCCTTTAAGTCACGCATTCTTGCCTGCAACAATATTTTGACCTCTTGCTCGTTACGCAAAGTGCGTTGCAGAACGATTCTGACCGTTTGCTGTTCTTCCTCGGTTAATTCGACGGCGTTATTTTCGTTGATATGGGAAAGCTTCTCTACCGTGGTGACGTAGCGGTGTGAAAACTCAATTAATTTATCCCATTCGGCCTGTTTCGCCAGCAATAAGCACTCATTACTTAAGGCAAGCAACTGCTGGTACAGGGATAGTATCGGTTCGCTGGCATTCATCAATGTGATCTCAAGATAAAATTTTAGGACAAACAATCATTCGTCCAATGGTATTCGGTCTATCATCAGCTAACGCTAAACTGCATTATTATGGTTAAAGCTGGCCATAAACTGCCAGCGTCATTATACGGGTTGAGCAGTATTGGCGGCATCCGGCGATATCTGTTTCCATGAATCGGCGATACCGCGCAATAAACCCAGCACTTCGTCTATTGCCCGCTCGTCGTTATGCAGGTTGGCATGCAGCAACCGACGTATCATATAGTCATACAGCGCGGCCAGATTATCGCCTAGATCGCCGCCTTTTTCCCGGTCCAGGCTGGCCAGCAGCCCGTTGCTGATAATATTAACCGCTTTGGTAATGGCTTTGCCTTTAGCCACCGTTTCTTTTTGCTGTATATGTATTCCCGCCCGCACCAGGGCGCTGATCGCGCCTTCAAACAGCATGGTAATCAGTTGGTGGGGGCTGGCGCTCATCACGCTGCTTTGCAGGCCTACCTGAGCATAGGCCTGGGTTCCGTAGATCATCGTCGTCATAATCAGTCGCTGCTGCTCATTTGTTCAAAAACGTTGGTCAGATAGGTACTGGTGGAATCCAGCTCGGAAACCAGCACGTCCAAAGCGGTAAATTGCTTGGTATAACGCGCCATTATGGCTTCAATACGCGCTTCAGTCGCGGTTTTCTTTTCCGTCAGCTTTTCCTGGATTTCGGTAATGCCATCCAATTTGTTATCGATAAGGCCATCGTCATCGGTGTAGGTGCCAATGGTGGAGACCATCTGCGTGGCCAGCCCGGTGCTGGTGCCGTCGCCGATGAAAAACGCTTTAACGTCGTCCGCATTTTCACTCAGCGCGGTGCTTAATTCGCTTGAGTCGATGGAAAGCGTACCATCGATGACGTTTACGGATATTCCCAACTGGCTCAGCACCTGAAAGGTATCATTGTCTTGCCCGGAGCTGAGCAGGGACTTCAGCTTGTTCTTCACCCCGCGCAGCAGCGAATCGCCTACCAGCGCGCCATTATTGGTGCTGTCGTCGTCGTCGGTGGCGTACTCTTCATTATACGCCGTCAGCGTGGTAAAGGTGCTTAACAGGCTGTTATACGCATCCACCCAGGTTTGAATCGCTGTAGTCAGATCATCGTTGCTGGCGCTGACGGTCAGCGTTTCCGCGGCGGTGGAGACGGCGGTCAGCGTCAGGGTCACCCCTTCGGAAGGCACGTCGGTAACGGTATTACTGCTGCGGGTTACGGTCACGCCGTTAACGGTGAGAATGGCGTCCTGCGCGGCGACGGCCTGGGTCATGGCGCCGGAGCTTGAGCTGCTGTCGTAGCCGATAATATCATTCAGCGTGCTGTCAGTGCTGCTGATGGTCATGGTGGAGGCTTCGCCGGTGTCGTCGGATGTAAGCACCAGCTGATAGCTGCTGTCGCCGGACTGGATCACGCTGGCGGTCACGCCGGCGCCGGCGCCATTGATGGCGCTCACCAGCCCGTTAAGGCTGGTTTGATCGGCGGTCAGGCTGATTTCTTTGGTGGTATCGCCTACGGTAATGGTTAGCGTACTGTCCGAACTGCTGAGCGCGCTGCTTTTATCGCTTTGCGTACCGCTAACCAGCGACTGGGCGGTGGCCAACTGGGATACATACACGCTGTAGCTGCCGGCCGTCGCATCCGAGGTAGCGGTAGTAGAAAACGCCGTATTGGTGGAGGTGATTTTACTGTTGTAAAGAGACGTGTCGGTCAGCGCTTCTGCCGCGGTGGATAGAGTTCCCAGCGCGCTGCTTAGCGTATTATAGGCCGTGGTCTTATTGGTATAGGCCGTTTGCTTATTTTCGATCACCGTTACTTTCTGATCTTCAACAGCCTGAAGTTTTTCAAGGATGGAGGTCAGGTCCAACCCGGAACCCACGCCCAGTGAAGCGGTAACTGATGCCATAATCTATGTCCTTTCATTAATCGATCTTAAGGAGTGCGTTTTTCCGTTATCGGCCTGGCGCGGTAAAAGTTTACGGCTTTCTGCTTATCTCCGTTTCAGTAGCGGGTCGGCGGCGTAGCGATAAATAAAACAGCCTATATTATAGATAAATAGGCGGGTCTTATTACCGCCCGGCGGCGGAAAAATTTTTAAACGAAATAGCTAAAGGTTGAATCAGGGGTGCCGATACATGTCAGTGACGGTGGTTGACACCGTAGGCAATTCGGCCTGAACCTTTAATTTTGAGCATCCGGTTTTCGCTGGGTGGATAAAAGGAACCTACTTATGGCAATTTCAGTATTAACTAATAGCATTTCTCTGAATGCTCAGAACAACCTGAACTCTTCCCAGTCCAAACTGGGTCAGGCTATCGAACGTCTGTCTTCCGGCCTGCAGATCAACAGCGCCAAAGATAACGCCGCCGGTCAGGCGATCGCCAACCGTCTGCAGTCCAACATTAACGGTCTGAATCAGGCTGCCACCAACGCCAACGACGGTATCTCTCTGGCGCAGACCGCCGAAGGCGCGCTGGACGAAGTCAACGAAAACCTGCAGTCCATCCGTACGCTGGTGGTTCAGGCGGGTAACAGCACCAACTCTACTTCTGACCTCTCTTCCATTCAAGACGAAATCACTGCTCGTCTGACAGAAATTGCTCGTATCGCCAATGACACCCAATACAATGATACCAGTTTGCTGGCCGCTGATAACACGGTCACGCTGCAAATCGGTAGCAAGGATGGTCAGACGATTACGTTTGGTCTGGAAGCTGTAACGGCAGGGACGTTGTCCATCGATGTAACTTCGTTAACCGGCGGTACAGGTGATCTTTTGGCAACTATTGATACCGCCATTGCTACTACCGACGAACAGCGTTCCGGGCTGGGTGCTATCCAGAACCGTCTGGAATCCACTATCAATAACCTGAACAGCACCGTGACCAACCTGAGCGACGCGCAGTCCCGTATTCAGGACGCCGACTACGCGACCGAAGTGTCGAACATGAGTAAGGCGCAGATTCTGCAACAGGCCGGTGCTTCCGTACTGTCGCAGGCCAACGCCGTACCGCAGATCGCTCTGACGCTGCTGCAAGGCTAATTGCCGGCTCATCGTTCTGTTTCAAGCCCTGCTTCGGCAGGGCTTTTTGCATCTGGAGCCCGAGTGGCCAGCAGGTGGCTGCTTTTGGGCTTGATGGCGCTTTATATCGCGTGTTAACCCCTGATTTAAGCCAGTAATAAACCACTAATCAGTGGATTATCGTTGCCCTCTCTTTGTTATGTTAAACAAAATCTGTTTATCCAACTTATGCTAAGGATATTCGCTTTTGTCTACCACCTTACCGTCCTCCTCAGATGCTAACAGCGTTGCGGCATCCTCTATCGTGTCCGAATCGATATATCAATCGCTGGATTATCTTTCCCCCCAAGGTTTGCAGGCGGCCGCCTGGCTATATGGCGTACAGACGCCTTCGCCCGCCAAGGCGCGGATATTGGAGCTGGGATGCGGTAATGGCGCCAATCTGCGGCCTTTTGCGCTGGCATATCCTAATTCCCAGGCGGTGGGCATCGATCTGAACGGTGGCGATATCGCGGACGGCGAGCGCTGGCTGGCGCGACAGCCGCTACCTAACCTGACGCTGGCGGAGATGGATCTTCCCACCCTGTTGGCAAGCGAGCTCGGCGCCTTCGACTATATTGTGGTGCGCGGAGTATTCAGCCTGGTCAGCGGCGAAAGCCGAACCGCGCTGCTGGCGTTTTGTCAGCGTCATCTGTCGCCGCAGGGGGTGGCATGTTTCGGCTATAACACCTATCCCGGCTGGAAAAGCGCCGAAGTATTGCAGGATGCGCTGCAGGTGCATCTTTCTCTGGCGAAAACGCCGGAGGCGCAAAACGCCAGCGCGCGCGCCATGCTGATCTATATGTCGCTGGGGCTGGATAACGATAATCCGCTGCAAGCAGCGCTGCGGGAGTTTATCGATCAGGCAAAAGCGCTTTCCGATGTCGATTTGGCGCTGAACTACTATCAGGGGCTGAACCAACCCTGTTATCTGATGGATTTTCTCACGTTAGCCAATGAGTCGGGGCTGGCCTGGGTGGGGGATGCGCAACCCTATACCGAACTTGCCGAATACTATAGCGATAACGTAGCGCAGCTCCATCAAACCATTTGTCCTTATGAGCATAAGTTGCTAAAGCAGCAGTATCTGGACTTCGCCGTCGGACGTAAACATCGTTACAGCCTGCTGGTGGCGCGGACGCGCGCGGCGGAGATTCTGCCCGTGCCGGATCTGGCGCGGCTGGCTGATTTTCATTGGGCGGGAAATTTTCGCCGTTATATAACTGAAAAAGATATAAGTGCAGGGCATTTTTTGACCGATGAGCGGTCAACTTTCACCTCTCAGGATGCATTAGCAAATAATTTGCTGGATATCATGGGCGATGCCTGGCCCAACAGCGTGTCGCTGGATCAATTGGTCTATAACTCGCGTCCGCCGGAGGAAGAATCTCCTGATCATCAGGCGGCCGTGCTTAAATCGCTCGGTTTTCTATTTGGCAAAGGCGTTCTGGGGCTTCATGTTTGTCTCAATACCAGTATCTACAATCGTCAGCCTGCTTCATCATTGGCTTTGTTGCCGGGAGTAATAACAGATCACCGTTTATACAGTGAGGCTGATGCCGTTTGCCGCTATGTTAATTTCTGGTATGAACACCGCGCCTTCACGCTAGATGAAGGGGAATCAGCCAGTTTGCCTTTTATTGGACAAAAAGGCGGCGCTCCTTCTCATACCGATTACCCGCTGATGACGCGGCTGCGTGACTATGGACTATTGTGGGGCTGTGCGACGGCCTGGCGTAGTTATTTACAACAGAGCATTGCTGTGCTAGCTCGGGATCGCGCGCTTGAATATATTCCTGCATTGTTGTTTTATTCGACCAAATATGAAGATGGTGGCGCTTTGTTGGCAACGGATATTGCTAGTGCCTCAGGCAAGGTAGTGAAGAACGGCGATTTTGTATCATTGCCTAAAAACCAGTATGCCCAATTGCAGGATCTGATTGCTCAAGGTGCTTTCGTGCAGGCGCGTAAGATTGCACAGCAGCTGGTGGATAGTCAGCCTCATAATGCCAATGCCTGGAATGCAATGGTGAATGTTTGTGTGGAGACCCGTGATCAGGATGGTGCGCTGCATGCCTTGTTACAGGCGTTGTCTCTTAATCCGCTCTACTGGGATGTCTACGAAGTTCTTTCCACCGTTCAATATCATCTTAACCATATGGTTTATGCTGATAACTTAATTCGTAAGATGTTACGCGTTAGTCCTCGTCGTCGAGCTTCGTGGCAACTACTTGCTTCTATTTATGGCAATAAGCGTAATTTCAGCAAAGCGGAGAAATGTTCTCGAAAAGCGCTGATGATTGAGCCAGAACATCAAGGTGTATTGAATAATTTGGGTCACTATCTGGACGGGCAGGGTAGGCAGGCCGAGGCGCTGGAATATTTTCAGAAAGTAGTGGGTATCAATCCTGAAGCGACGCATTTATACAGCAATATGTTATTTACCATGCTACATGTCGCTTCTCTCTCCCCAGAAGAGATATTGCTCGCCCACCGCCGTTATGGCGAGGTGGTGGAGCGAATGGTCGGCAGAACGTCTATCTCTTTGCCATTGAACAATAGCAAAGATCCGTCCCGGCCATTGCGCATCGGTTTTGTTTCGGCGGATCTCCGCGACCATCCGGTGACCAATTTTCTTGAGCCTATCTGGCGTCATATCGATCGCGACGCTTTTAGCCTGTATGCCTATGCCAATAGTGAAATCTATGACGGCAAATCACAGGAACTGCATGCGCTGAGCGCTAGCTGGGCCAAGGTGTGCAACCTGAGCGATATTGAGCTGGCGCAGCAGATTCATCGGGATGGCATCGATATCCTGTTCGATCTTTCCGGTCATACCAAGGGCAATCGTCTGCCCGTTTTCGCCTATAAACCGGCGCCGATACAAATCGGCTGGATCGGTTATCCGGGGACCACGGGGTTAACGGCGATGGATTATTGGTTCTGCAATAATAATTTCGCCGATCCGGGAATATTGGACGATCAGTTTACCGAAAAGCTGATTTATCTGCCGTCTACCCAAATATTCGAGCCGGTAAAAGAGAGTCCGGAGATTAATCCGCTACCGGCATTGTCAAATGGCTATCTTACTTTTGGTAATTTCAATCGTCTGAATAAGATAAACGATGACGTATACGCGCTGTGGGCGAAGATATTGGTTGCGCTACCTTCAGCCCGCATGTTGATCGGCGCCGTTGATGATTTGGATATGGAGACGGAAATCCGGGAGAAAATGGCGGATTACGGCGTTAAGCCGGAACAACTGCTCTTTCAGAAAAGAACCTCAATGGGCGAATACCTAAAATTACACCATAACGTCGATATTTTGCTGGATACCTTTCCTTATTCCGGGGGAACCACCACCAACCACGCCGCCTGGATGGGCGTGCCGACGCTGACGCTGGCGGGAAAAACCGCGGCCTCCCGCCAGGGGGTTTCCGGGGGGAAAACCTGGGGCCTGGATGAATTTATCGCCTATTCGCCGGATGAATATGTGAGAAAAGCGCTTGGCTGGGCGAATGATCTGACTCGGCTTTCCCAGATCCGCGCGGGTATGAGAAAGCGCGCTTCCGGCAATAAACAGAGTAGAGCCATAACGCCGGCGACCTATTTTGAAGAAGCGCTAAGAACCGCATGGAAAATATATTGTAACGGGGAAGAACCAAAGAGTTTCTCTATTAAAGAGTAAACGCGTCCTCTTATCAGAAGAAATTATTGCAGGAGTCGGGTCGTTCAGCGGCGGTGAGCCATGGGCGGTAGCGCGCATAAATCCTTTAAAAGGTATAACAATAATTATGTCGAGCGATGTGAAAAAAAATATTTATGTCACCAGCCCGCTTCTTCCGCCGCTGGCAGAGTTTATGCCTTATCTGGAGCAGATATGGAGTAATAAACAGCTGACCAATGGCGGTACTTTCCATCAGCGGTTGGAACAGTCGCTAGCCGAATATCTGGGGGTAAAGCATCTCTGCTTGTTCGCCAACGGCACGCTGGCGCTGCTGACCGCGCTACAGGCATTGCGTATTACCGGCGAGGTGATCACCACGCCCTATTCGTTTGTCGCTACTTCCCATACGTTGCTGTGGAATGGTCTGAAACCGGTATTTGTCGATATCGATCCGGTAACCTGCAATCTCGATCCGGAAAAAATAGAGCGGGCGATTACCCCGATGACGTCGGCGATACTGCCCGTGCACTGTTATGGCATTCCCGCCAACGTGGCGCGTATTCAGCAGATAGCGGATATCTATGGCCTGAAGGTTATCTATGATGCGGCGCACGCCTTCGGGGTGACGGAAGATGGCGCCAGTATTTTAAATCATGGCGATCTCTCCATCCTGAGTTTCCATGCCACCAAGGTGTTCAATACCATAGAGGGCGGCGCCATTATCTGCCCCGATGAGAAAACCAAAAAGCGTATCGACTACCTGAAAAACTTTGGTTTTGCCGATGAAGTCACGGTGGTGGCGCCGGGCATTAACGGAAAGATGAACGAGGTTCAGGCGGCGTTTGGTTTACTGCAACTGCAGCATATAGACCGGGCGTTGCAGGAAAGACAGCAGATTTACGCCCGTTATAAGCAAGCTTTTCAGGAGATATCAGCCATTCGCTTGGTCACGGCGCCTGAGAACGTTAAGTGGAATCATGCTTATTTCCCGATTTTTATTAATGGCGCAAATGCCGAAATTCGAGACGCGCTTTATGATGCGCTGAAGGCGGAAAATATTTTGCCTCGGCGTTATTTTTACCCGCTTATCAGCACCTTTCCCATGTATCGCGGACTTCCCAGCGCGCAGAGCGAGCACCTTCCCGTCGCTATGAATATCGCCGATTCGGTGCTGTGTCTGCCTATTTATCCAGGGCTTCTGGAAGAGGAACAGGATAAGGTCATTAGCGTGGTCAAGAACTTCATTACCGATCGAATACCGGCTGTAGCGATAAATTTGCTGGATAAATCGGCGTAGTAAGCATGCCTCTTAAGGGAATGCGGATGATCTATTGCGCTCGGCTACATTCATGATGGGACAAGTACGGAAAATAACGTAATGAGATATTGGAGAGCAGTTTGTCATACATTAATACACTGATTCTTGATGCCGGATTTTCCGCCGGCCCTATCATTCATGCCGCCGTCGACCTGGGCGCTATAGTGGGCGTGTGCAGCGGCAAAGCCGGCGATCCCGGCCATCAAATCGCGCACCGTTCTTTCGTAATGGATTATTCCCAAATAGATCGGGTTATGTCCCTGGCGCGGCAAGAGAATATTTCCGCGTTATTGCCTGGCGTAACGGATGTTTCCTATTTGAGCGGCGCCTATGTCGCCGCGCATCTGGGGCTGCCAGGCTTTGATGCTCCCGATACGGCGGATATTCTGTTTAAAAAGGATCGGTTTCGGCGCTATGCCAAACGTCAGGGTTTGCCCATTCCGCATGCGGTAACGTCGCTGCATCAGGCCGGAGAGCTACGCTTTCCGGTGCTGGTTAAGCCCGCCGATGCCTACAGCGGCCGCGGTATCGTCATGGTTGAAGACGCGGCGTCGATGGAAACGGCCTACCATGCCGCTTTGGCGGAGTCGACCTCGGGCGAGGTGGTGATTGAAGAGTTCAAGCGGGGGCGGTTGCACAGCCATTCCGCATTTGTGCGCGATGGCCGCATCGTCTGTGAGTTTTACGTCGATGAGTTTTGCACGGTATACCCATATCAGGTCAATAGCAGCTGCTTAAGCGCTCAGATGAGCGAATCGCTTAAGAATCAGGTCAGTGAATGTATTCAACACATTATTACCGATTTGCAGCTGTGCGACGGTCTGGTTCACACGCAATTTATCGCCTCCGGGGAGGATTTCTGGCTAATCGAATTAACCCGTCGTTGCCCAGGCGATTTATATAGCCTACTGATCCAATACGCGACGGGCGTACCTTACGCCGCGTGGTTTGCCGCTCCGTTCCTCGGGCATGACTTGCCAATAGCGGAGAAGCGTCCCCCCATCGCGCGTTTTATTGCCAGACATACGGTATCCTCGGCTGAGGACACGACCTATTTTTCGCTACGGTGTCAGCACGAAGAGTGTCGGATTATTGCCGCGGTGCCCTTGAAAAAATGCGGCGAATCTTTGCAGGCCGCGCCCTTTGACCGCGCGGCTATTCTTTTTTCAGAGTTTGCCGATGAGACGCTGATGTTGCGGCATACCCCTTCCTTGAAAAATCACTTTACCATTAACTCCCGACTAACAGAGAGACTGCCATGAGCCTGACCGCAACGCGTCCTAAACTAAAATTAGGTTTTATCGGTGGCGGAATTAACTCTGCGATCGGCATGACGCACAAAATCGCCTGTCAAATGGATGGTCATTTTGAACTGGCGGCCGGTTGTTTTAGTCGCGATAAAGAAATAAACCGATTGACCGCCGAAAGTTGGGGCGTTGCTCCCGAGCGTTTATATCGCAATGTCGATGATTTTTTGTCCGCGGAGAAAGGGGCGCTGGATGCGGTGGTGGTGCTTACCCCTACGCCGACGCACACCGATATCGTTATTGCCAGTTTAGCGCAGGGCCTGCCGGTTATTTGCGAAAAGGCGCTGGCGGCCAGCGTAGAAGATATTGAGGCGATTAATCGTGCTCTTATTTCGGCGCAGGGCCAACTGATGGTGACATTTAACTACACGGGCTACCCGATGATAAGGGAACTGCGGCAGCGAATAGCAGAGGGGGAGTTGGGAACTATCTCTCAGATCATGGTCGAAATGCCGCAGGAAGGTTTTTTACGGCATACGTTGCAGGGGCAGGTCTCCAAACCGCAAAGCTGGCGTCAAAAAGATGGTGCGATCCCGACCGTTTCCCTGGATTTAGGCGTGCATGTCCACCAAATCGTCAATTTTCTTATCGGTGAAAAGGCTCTGGACGTTTATGCGGTCAACAGCGCTTTTGGCGAGATAGACAATGTTGTCGATACCGTAAACTGCATCGCCCATTACACCGGCGGGGTGATAGGCAATTACTGGTATGGCAAAGCGGCGCTGGGCTACCGTAACGGGTTGAAAATACGGATTTTTGGCAGTAAAGGCTCGGCCAAATGGCTGCAGATGGATCCTGAAATTTTACATATGAGCGATGTAAACGGCGGATCGTGGATCGTCGATCGCACCCATCCCCAAAACCGCGTGGCTAATCAGGCGCGCTATTGCCGTTTTAAAGCCGGACATCCGGCTGGTTTTATTGAGGCTTTTGCCAATTATTATGAAGATATTGCTTTGGCGTTGCGCGGTGAGCATAACGAAATGGTAATGGGTTTAGATGTGGCATGCGAGGGGATCCGATTTTTGCACTGCGCCAATGAAAGTAGCCTCATTCGTGAACGCGTAATCATTGATGACAAATAGGCAAAAATAGAGCTGGCATTATATAAACCTTTATTATTTGAGGAGTGCGTATGGAAATTGAGAAATATGTTCCACATGAGAGTCAGCTTTTATTTTGTCATGATTTTATTTACTCGGATCGAGAAAAGTATGTTTTTGGTCGTAATGACTATGCTATAAAAATAAATGACTTGATTTCCATTTCGGGGTTTATTGACGAAACAAGTACGGATACGATTTATCAGGGCAAGCCGGTTCTGCATAGTTTAGATATGGTTCCAGATGGTGCGATGGTGATCTTCGTCTCCTGTATGAGTCCGTTAACGGTCAGTAGAAAATTGTCTGAAAAAAATATTGATTTTATCGATTATTTCTTTTTTCAGAAATATTCCGGGCTGGCTTTACCGGATATCCCTCATTGGGTCGGTTTTGCTGACGACTATAGGGAAAATAAAGATAAATATAATTGGCTTTATTCATTAATGAGCGACGATCTCAGTCGCCAAACCTTACGCCGTCTGGTGACGTTTCGCCTATATCGCGATCTGTCTCAAATGAATATTTTTACAAATCGGGTAAAAGATCAATATTTTGAGGATTTTCTCTGTCTGAGTAATGAATCGTTTATTGATGCCGGCGGTTATGATGGACTGAGCAGCCTGATTTTTGCTGAAAACTATCCTGACTACCATAGTATTCACCTGTTTGAACCTAATGCCAACGTTCTCGCTTTGGCCAGGGAAAATTTAAGCCATTTTCCGAGAGTTAATTTTTATGAGTCGGGATTATCGCACTGCGCGCAACGGTTAAATTTTGATATTAATTGCACCGCCTCAGCGTCAAAAATCAGCGATAGCGGCGATACCGTTATTCATGTTGATGCGTTAGATAATGTGATAAAAGATCGCGTGACCTTTATTAAAATGGATATCGAAGGGGCTGAATCAGATGCCATCGCCGGGGCAAGAGGCGTTATTTTGCGCAATCATCCCAAATTGGCTATTTGCGTTTATCACAAACCGAATGATTTTTGGTACCTGGCAGAACAAGTTCTGGCCATACGTTCTGATTACCGGCTGTATTTGCGACACTATACCGAGGGAACCGATGAGACGGTGCTTTATTTTGTTCCCGCCTAGTTCATATGGCGCTGGTAGAGAGTAATTGAAGTACGCATATTACTTACGTTGCAGTCGATACCCATATAATTTACGGTAAAAACATGATATCTGTTTGCATGATCGTTAAAAATGAAAGTCAATATCTGGAAAATACGCTTGGCGGTGTTGCTAAATATTTTGACGATATTGTGGTAGTGGATACGGGCTCGACGGATAACACCAAGGCTATTGCCGGAGTTTTTACCAATAAAGTGTATGATTTTGCATGGATATCCGACTTTTCCGCCGCCAGGAACTTCTCTTTATCGTTTGCGAAGTATGATTGGGTATTGATTATTGATGCGGATGAAGAAATTATTCCTTTTGATATGGCTGATTTGCACCGCTTGCTCAATGATAACCCGCAGGGAATCGGCCGAGTTATCCAAATCAATCATATTAATGAAGGTGAGGAAGCTGGCGTCGTTAAAGAACCGGTTGGCCGTTTGTTCAGAAAGGATTTATATCATTATCAAGGTATCATTCATGAACAGATTGTGCCTAAAGGTCATAAATCCATTGTCGCCAACCGATTTATGACGCCCATCTCTTTAAACCATATCGGCTATCGACAAGAAATTTTATTAAGCAAGAATAAAGTGGCCAGAAATATCACGCTGCTTCAGAAAGCAATTGCCTTAACGCCGCAAGAGCCTTATTTACATTACCAGTTAGGCCGGAGTTACTATCTGGATAAAAACTATGCTTTAGCGGCGTCAAGTTTTGAAGTCGCATTGGCTATGCAAAAAAACGCTTTCTATAGCTATAGTGAAATATTAATTGAAAGCTATGGTTACGCCCTGATTAATATGGGGGAGTACAAGAAGGCGCTATCTGTTTTACAATATGAACAGTGTGTTGATTCAACGGATTTTATTTTTTTAAAAGCCTTGATTTTGATGAATAATGGCGAGCTTCAGCGGGCGGTGGATACGTTCCTGCTCTGTACCAAGATGAAACCGGGAAATAATGAAGGCGTGAACTCCTATAAGGCGAATTATAATATCGGCGTAATATTAGAATGTTCGAAAATGTATGGCAAGGCCAGGGAGCTTTATCATAAGTGCGGCAATTACAAACCGGCGCTGGATGGACTTATGCGGATTATGGGAAAAAATGGGTGAAGTTTTTCTTAGCGGCGGTTGTTGAATGAATTGAATTTTTGAACCATAAACCGCTACCTAAGGAAAAACTGGCGGATACGTAGCGCGCCGCGAAACCCAGCAACACATTTACCGCGTTCACGCCAATCTCTTCCACCGCATAAATAAGATGATTTTGCGCTCAGTATGGCTGAACACATAAAAAGAGTTATGAAGCTAGGCTCCCTCTGCCTCACTCATTGTCCTGTGGTAATTTCCCCGCAGGGCTTCTACAAAAGCCATAAATGCAGGAGAGCCGTGCCTGCGGTGAGGGTAATAAAGGTGATACCCCTGGAAAAATGGACACCAGTCAGTGAGTACCTCGGTTAACTGACCATTCTGCAACCAGGGGGAAACAAGGTAGTCAGGCAGATAGGCAATACCGATACCATCCAGGGCGGCATCCAGCTGATGGAGCGTACTGTTCGCGGTATACTGGCCTTTGACCTTGACGCTGAACTGATGTTTATTGTTTTCGAATTCCCATGCATAAACCCCACTGCTGGCAGAATGCCGGACATTGATGCAGTTATGTCTAAGAAGCTCATTCGGTGTCTCTGGTATCGGATGTTGCCGGAAATACTCCGGGGTTGCCACAACACACAATCGCCAGTCACGGCTGATGCGGGTCGCTATCATATCCTTATCTACCGACTCACCCAGACGGATCCCCGCGTCAAAGCGTTCACTGACAATGTCAGTAAAACCATAGTCAATGCCGATTTCCACACTGACATCAGGATATTTTTTCAGAAAATCACTTAATATCGGGCGGACAAGATACTGTATGGCATCATCCGACCCTGTAAGCCGGATGATACCTGACGGTGAATCACGCATGGCGCTGAGCTTTTCCAGTTCATCATTTATCTGCTCGTAAAGTGGCCCCAGCCTCTGTATGACTCTTTCCCCCTCAGCAGTTGGAGAGACGCTCCGTGTTGTCCTGGTTAGCAGCCGGTAGCCGAGTCTGTCTTCCAGGTTTTTTATCGTATGGCTGAGGGCTGAGGGGCTGACCCCTATCTCCGCAGCAGCCCGGGTAAAACTCTGTACTCTGGCTATGCACAAAAATGCTCTGAGATCATCCATATGCCCTCCTGGGGAAAGACAGCTAATTTTTTTGTTAATAATACTGTAAATGCTCTGGTATGTTGATGTACAGTCTGATATCGCTTCTGTCAGTTATTCCTGAATCTTCATTACTGAATTTTCCTCATAAGGGAATGAAAAAATCATGAATTAATCACCCCAGTATTTCCTGATACATTTACCTCGTTCGGTTTTATCAATAACAAATGAGGTGTTCTATATTATGATCAAATACATCGCATTATTTACTGTACTGTTCACGTCCTTTTCGATGAACACATTTGCCGCTGAACAATATTCACAAAAAATGGGTGTGGTCAGTGTATCTGGCGCATCCACGCTGGATGAACTGACCCGAAAAATTGAGAAGAAAGCCGCTGAATCAGGTGCGTCATCCTTTAAAATTACTTCCGCCGGTGGTGATAATAAATTACACGGCACAGCCATTCTCTACCGGTAAAATTCTGCCGGATAATATTATCCGGCAGTCTGTTTTTTCTGTGAAAGAGAAAATAATAAA
>NZ_JAYWTM010000003.1:0-1293 GCF_036016195.1 Brenneria populi
AGGAAGAAGATGCAACGTATTGAAATGGAAAACGAAATATTAAAAAAGGCTACCGCGCTCTTGATGTCAGACTCCCTGAACAGTTCTCGATAATCGGGAAACTCAGGGCGCGTTATCCTGTGGCCACACTCTGCCATGTGTTCGGGGTTCATCGCAGCAGCTACAAATACTGGAAAAACCGTCCTGAAAAGCCAGACGGCAGACGGGCTATATTACGCAGCCAGGTACTTGAGCTGCATGGCATCAGCCACGGTTCGGCCGGAGCAAGAAGCATCGCCACAATGGCAACCCAGAGAGGCTACCAGATGGGGCGCTGGCTTGCTGGCAGGCTCATGAAAGAGCTGGGACTGGTCAGTTGCCAGCAGCCTACTCACCGGTATAAACGTGGCGGTCATGAGCATGTTGCTATCCCGAATCATCTTGAGCGACAGTTCGCCGTAACGGAGCCCAACCAGGTGTGGTGCGGTGATGTGACCTATATCTGGACAGGTAAACGCTGGGCGTACCTCGCCGTTGTTCTCGACCTGTTCGCAAGAAAACCAGTGGGCTGGGCAATGTCGTTCTCGCCGGACAGCAGACTCACCATGAAAGCGCTGGAAATGGCATGGGAAACTCGCGGTAAGCCCGTCGGGGTGATGTTCCACAGCGACCAGGGTAGTCATTATACAAGCAGGCAGTTCCGGCAGTTACTGTGGCGATACAGGATCAGACAGAGTATGAGCCGGCGCGGAAACTGCTGGGATAACAGCCCAATGGAGCGCTTCTTCAGGAGTCTGAAGAACGAATGGGTGCCGGTGACGGGTTACGTAAGCTTCAGCGATGCAGCTCACGCCATAACGGACTATATCGTTGGATATTACAGTGCACTAAGACCGCACGAATATAATGGTGGGTTACCACCAAACGAATCGGAAAACCGATACTGGAAAAACTCTAACGCGGTGGCCAGTTTTTGTTGACCACTACATCTACAGCGGCAGATAAGCCGGAGACACGACAAGAAAGATACCGGCAGCCTGGGGTTCCCGCATTCTGTAATGCATCGTGGGCGTTTCGTGCGAACTCGCCGCTGTCGATTTCTGCCCCTCGCATTTCTTACGCCAGGAGGTGAACGGCTTAAACGCTGGATTTATCTCTAATATCAATATGCTAAAAATAAAGATACAAACAGGGCGTTTTGTCGGGATTATTTAAGCTGGGAGCAAAATTTTAGGAGGTAGACAATGAGATGGGTAATATCCGAACATTGGAGTTACTGCATTTCCAATTATATGGTGCATCCGGGAGGATTCG
>NZ_JAYWTM010000030.1:0-6625 GCF_036016195.1 Brenneria populi
TCTGTTTTTTCTGTGAAAGAGAAAATAATAAATGGATAATTTTAGTTATTATAATCCCGTCAGGATTTATTTCGGTGCTGGACAGATAAACCGTGTTGCGGATGAAATTTCACAGGACAAGCGGGTGATAGTTATCTATGGCCAGGGAAGTGTGAAAACGAATGGTATCCTTAGCCAGGTTAAAACCTCTCTGAGAAATAGCACGATTTATGAGTTTGGTGGCATTGAACCGAACCCTCATTATGAAACGCTTCTGCACGCCATTGATATTGTCAGAACAGAAAACATTGATTACCTTCTTGCCGTAGGGGGAGGTTCCGTTATTGACGGAGCAAAATTTATTGCTGCGGCTGCAAAATATGATGGCGATATCTGGGATATTATTGAGAGCCGTGGTGAGGTGGTCGAGGATGCCATTCCTCTGGGGTGCGTCCTGACGCTGGCGGCTACAGGTTCAGAAATGAATGGAGGTGCTTCGATTATGCGGGCGTCCACCCGCGATAAACTCTTCTTCCGTTCCGCTCACGTTCTGCCGCAGTTTTCCGTCCTTGACCCTGAAACGACATATACCTTACCTCAGAGGCAGACAGCCAATGGTGTTGTTGATGCCTTTGTCCATGTTCTGGAACAGTATATCACCTGGCCTGTTAACGCCAGCGTACAGGACCGTATGGCTGAAGGTGTACTCAACACCCTGAAAGAGGAAGGCCCGAAAGTGCTTTCCATGCCGGGTGACTATGACGCCCGGGCAAACATTATGTGGTCTGCAACGATAGCCCTGAATGGACTGCTCAGGACGGGGGTTCCGGAAGACTGGTCAAGTCATATGATTGGGATGGAGCTGACCGGACTTTACGGGCTGGATCATGCCCGGACACTGGCGATTCTGATCCCCGCCGTCTGGAAGTATAAAATTAATGAAAAAAGCGAGAAGCTGGCGCAGTATGCCGCCCGCGTCTGGGGGATCCCCCAGAGTAACCGGATTGATATGGCGCTCCAGGCTATTCAGTGCACGACCCGTTTTTTTGAACTGATGGGAATGAAAACATACTTGTCTGATTATGGGCTGGGTGCTGAAATTATTCCTGAAGTGGTAAATAAACTGCGTGAGCACGGGCATACCGCACTGGGTGAATGCAATGACATTGCACCAGAGAATGTTGAATCCATTCTCAGAATCGCACTCTGATTAATTTACTGGTCACTTGCATGATTTTACATAAAAGCCTTTTCTTTTTACTTGTTCTTCTTATTGGGGGGATCATTTTTATATTTCATCTTCCCGGGTATGTTACCCCAGAACCGGACGGTCAGGGACATGGTAAACATTATGAAAACGGCAGCTACCATAATGAAGTAGATGTTCCGGTCACGGTGACAAAGGAAAACCTGATTACAGGAGCCTGGCAGTTCCTGACAGAAAATGTTCAGGATGCCAGACCTGCCCAGTCGCTACCATCGAAAAAGACAGACTTGCTGCATTTACCCACAGGGCAGAATATTGTTGTCTGGATGGGACATTCATCCTTTTTCATACAACTGGATGGTGTCAGGTACCTTATCGACCCGGTTTTCAGTGACAATGCTTCCCCGGTGCCTTTCACTAATCGCGCTTTTGAAGGAAGTAACATTTACACTACCGGTGATATTCCAGATATTGATTATCTTCTTATTACTCACGATCACTGGGATCACCTTGACTATCCAACAATAAACAGTCTGCGCAACAAAATCGGGCGAATTATTGTTCCGGAAGGTGTGGGATCCTATTTCATGCAGTGGGGTTTTCATCCAGAAAATATTATTGAGCGAAACTGGTATGAAACCTGGCAACAGAAAGATCTGACCATTCACCTTCTTCCGGCACAGCATTTTTCCGGGCGTTTTCTGAAACGAAATCAGACCCTGTGGGGATCTTTTGCCCTGATAACGCCCCGGCATAAGATTTATCTGGGCGGTGACAGTGGTTATGGCCCCCACTTCAGGGAGATAGCCCGCCAGCTCGGTGGATTTGACCTGGTCATTCTGGAAAGCGGTCAGTATGACCGGGACTGGCCTTATATTCACATGATGCCGGCAGAAACCGCTCGGGCGGCTGAAGATTTGAAGGCGAAAGCCTTGCTTCCCTCACATAACAGCAAATTTGTCCTGGCAAAACATGCCTGGTATACCCCACTGGACGAAATAACCCGGGAGAGCCGGCACCGGAACTATCATCTGCTGACGCCGGAAATAGGTGCAGCGGTATTTATTGATAAGCCGGAACAACAATTCAGCCAGTGGTGGCGCCCCTTTAGCCATCAGCGCTTTTAATCATACTGACTATTACAAGGAGACGGGTGTGAATCAATTTACAAAACAGGGTGGAAACTGGTCGGCAGTCTGGTCGCTTTTTGCCGGTGTAACCTGCCTGATAGCGGCAGAATTTGTCCCGGTCAGCCTCCTGACCCCCATTGCCGGCGATCTGGCGATCAGTGAGGGAATGGCCGGTCAGACCGTTACGGCGGTTGGCATTCTCGCCGTCATAACCAGCCTGCTCTTGGCGCCTCTGACAGCGTCGGTTGACCGCCGTAAAATCCTGCTCAGTCTGTCAACGTTACTGGTTGTATCCTGCATGATGGTCGGGCTGGCTCAGAGTTATCCGGCACTGATTATTGCCCGGGCAATGCTGGGGATCTGTGTGGGAGGATTCTGGTCGATGGCATCTGCTGTTGTGCTGCAACTTGTGCCGACCCGGCAGATCCCCCGGGCACTGAGCATTGTCTACGCCGGAGTTTCGGTTGCCACGATCCTTTCCCTTCCTCTGGCAAGCTATCTTGGCTATCTGTGGGGATGGCGGTCTGTATTTTTCGGCACTGCTCTCCTGTCAGCATTAAGCCTCGTCTGGCAATTTATGGCACTGCCTTCATTAAAGCCCGTGGCAGGTAACAGTTTCGGTAATATGGCGCGGTTACTGAAAACGCGCTGGTTTGCTGTCGGTATGCTGGCAACGGTATGCAGTTATGGTGGATATCACGTTGTCTTCACCTATCTCCGGCCTTATCTGGAGTACGTGCTGAAACTGAGTGAGTCACAACTCTCACTGGTATTGCTGGTTTTTGGCCTGGCCAACTGCATTGGCACTTTTGTCGCTGGCGCCATTATTGGCCGTCATTATCGGGCCACCATGTATCTGATCCATCTGATGCTGGCCGCTGTGGCATTCCTTCTTTTCCTTACCGGGGAAAACCAGCAACCGGGCATGATTCTGATTGTTATCTGGGGTGTCATTTTTGGTTTTATTCCTGTCGGCTGGTCTGCCTGGATAACACGGACGCTGGCTGACCGTGCCGAGATTGCCGGAGGGTTATCTGTTGCCGCAATCCAGCTGGCTATCGGACTGGCTGCTGCCTGTGGTGGTCTGATCTTTGACAGCCAGGGGATGTCCGGGATCCTTATCTCCGCGACCACAATACAGATGAGTGCGCTGGCCTTGGTTGCTGCCAGCTTCGGGCTTTATAAGCTGAAAATGGGGAAAAAGGTATGACAACAGTATTTCCCGATTACTGAAATTTACTCACAAGCGCATTGAATTATTGCTGATTAACACGTGCGGTATGGCGGATATAATAGCATAACAGTATCCATTCTATTTTTAATGCCCTGCATAATTTGATGGAAATAAAACGTGTGTTTATTTCCATATTATTTTACGTCGTTCATCAACAGGTATTTTTATGAAACTGAAGCAGATTATTATCTCCATGGGACTCCTGATGAGTTCGTTCAGTCTGATGGCTGCGGATATGTCCAGGGGCGCAGATAACTTTTACAAAAGTGAAAATGTTATCGCTCAGAAGGTGTCTTTTAACAACCAGTATAAAATGAAAATTGTCGGGAATCTTTTTATTCCCAAAAACCTGAACCGCAATGTCAAAAATCCGGCCATTATTGTCGGGCATCCTATGGGGGCGGTGAAAGAGCAGAGTTCTAATCTTTATGCCCAGAAACTGGCCGATCAGGGGTTTGTCACCCTGGCTATTGATCAGTCATTCTGGGGAGAAAGTGAAGGGAAAGTCCGTAATGCTGTCGCCCCTGATATCTATGCAGAAGCCTTCAGCGCAGCAGTCGATTATCTGGGATCTCAGTCTTTTATTGACCGTGAGCGTATTGGCGTGCTGGGCATTTGTGGCAGCGGCAGTTTTGTCATCAGCGCGGCGAAAATCGATCCGCGTATGAAAGCAATTGCGACTGTCAGCATGTACGATATGGGCGGTGTAAGACGTAACGGGCTCAACCACTCTCAGACGCTTGAACAGCGTAAACAGTGGCTTGTGAAAGCCGCAGAAGAACGTTATACCGAATTTTCTGGCGGAGAAACTCCGTGGGGTAACGGAACACCACTTAAAGTGGACTCAAATTCACATCCGATTGAGCGCGAGTTTTATGACTTCTACCGTACCCCCCGCGGTCAATATACGCCTGCTGGCGCTTCACCGGATACCACGACTTTCCGCCATGACTCAATGGAAGTGAAGTTCATGAACTTCTATCCGTTCAACGACATTGAGACGATCTCCCCACGTCCGATGCTGTTTATTACGGGCGATCATGCGCATTCACGGGAATTCAGTGAAGAGGCGTACAAACTGGCTGGAGAACCTAAAGAACTGGTTGTGGTGCCGGACGCAGGTCATGTTGATTTATATGACCGTACTGATGTGATCCCGTTTGCCAAATTAACATCGTTCTTTAAGGCTTCCCTGAAATAACATACTGAAGCCACAGTGGAGATATCCGTAATGAGAGGCAAGCTATTTTTTCTTCTGGTGATATCTCTGCTGGTTTCCTTTACCAGCAGGGCGGCCGGTGAGCATAAAATCAGGATTATCATTGACGGCCATGTTATTCATGGCTCTCTGGATAAATCCCCGGTCGCCGAAGAGATATTTGCCATGCTTCCTTTCAGTCTCTCCCCATTAACTGAACTGGGAGGGCGTGAAAAATATGGCAATTTACCCGATAGCGTAAACTCCCGGGGACAATATACGGATCGGTATTCCCCGGGAATGATTGGATACTGGTCTCCCGGAAACCAGCTGGCTTTTTACTACCACGATGACGGGCAGCGCATTCCCTCTCCCGGCATCATACCTGTCGGTACTTTTGACAGTAACACCTTCAGTTTACTGAAAGATGCCACCATCATCAGAGTCGAACAGGACAGTACATCAGGAGATAACTCATACCATGAATAATTCCCGCAGAACGTTTTTACAGAGCTCACTGGTAGCCGGAGCGGCGGCCGTTGTTGGCGTTCCCGATGTAATGGCCCGGACCGGAACTCCGTCCGCAGGAAATACAACACTGAACCTGACCACTGAGTGGGATAAAACCTTTCCCAAAAGCGATAAGGTCAACCACAGTAAAGTGACCTTCATTAACCGTTATGGCACTACGCTTGCTGCCGACCTGTATCAGCCTGTCAATGCCAGTGGAAAGCTGGCCGCAATCGTTGTCTGCGGACCGTTTGGCGCGGTTAAAGAACAATCCTCGGGTTTGTACGCCCAGACGATGGCTGAACGGGGATTTGTCACCCTGGCATTCGACCCCTCATACACCGGTGAAAGTGGTGGCGAACCCCGCAATGTCGCTTCCCCTGATATCAATACAGAGGATGTCAGTGCTGCGGTTGACTGCCTGGGGCTGCAGCCCTCTGTTGACCGGGAGCGTATCGGTGTTATCGGGATTTGTGGATGGGGCGGAATGGTCCTGAATGCGGTCGCCGTGGACAAACGTGTCAGGGCTGTTGTCGCGAGCACCATGTATGACATGACGCGCGTTATGTCGAAAGGCTATAACGACAGTGTGACGCTGGTACAACGCACCCGGACTCTCGAACAACTGAGCCAGCAACGCTGGGCGGACGCTGAAAAAGGCACGCCGGCGTATCAGCCTCACTATAACGAACTGAAAGGCGGAGAGGCACAGTTCCTGGTCGACTATCACGAATACTATATGACTCCCCGGGGTTATCATCCGCGGGCCGTGAACTCCGGTAACGCCTGGACGATCACCACGCCGCTGTCCTTTATGAACATGCCGATTCTGACCTATATTGCAGAAATTTCACCACGCCCGGTACTGTTTATTCACGGCGAAAAAGCACACTCCCGCTATTTCAGCGAGACAGCCTATGCGGCAGCGGCTCAGCCCAAAGAACTGATGATCATTCCGGGAGCAAATCATACCGATCTGTATGACCGCGTTAACGTGATCCCGTTTGACCGACTGGAGAAATTCTTCCGGGAACACCTGAGCTGAGAATTTCCCTGCAGCCCCCACCGTATCTCCGGTGGGGATTCTACAGACAGCATTCATAACCCCATAAGTTTCTGCCCGCCGATGGTTCATCCTGTCAGTTGACACTGTGGCGTACAGGGCAATACATCTGAGTACGCGTTGGTCTCATTGGCCGACCAGACGCCAGGCTCAAAAACAACCAGTCCGGTACATTCTCTTGATTAACTCCCCTGAAAGAGGAATTTTATGAAAACAGTTCCATTAGGTTCTACAGGCATTCAGGTATCCAGTATTGTTGCAGGAATGATGCGGATTGCCGGATGGGTAATCCCCCCATTTTTAA
>NZ_JAYWTM010000031.1:0-61005 GCF_036016195.1 Brenneria populi
GGGGTCGTCTGACTATAACGCGCCGGCGCCGGAGCTCCCTTCCGGCTTCAGCGAATTTTTTGTGGCGCGAGATGAGGATTCCGGTGAAATCTTACCTTTCAAACGCTATAGGATCACGACAAGTGAAGGCGATGTCTACGAAGGTTATACCGACGCTGAAGGAAAAACGGCCGAAGTATTCACTGCAATACCAGAGAAAATAAACATTGAGTTCATCTAATCTCTTCTATCAGAGTGATAAATACTATGACAGACAAGAAAATAACTTCTGGAAATACGGGAGCTAACTCAAAAGGCATCGATGCTCCAGCAGCAGGAGAAGACACTGTTTATTTTCATCCTGGAAGCGGAACAGTACTGATTGTGCCAGCAAAAGATAATAAAAATCTTGAAGCGGAGCAGAATCTGCTAAGCCGCCTGATGGAAGAGAAAATTGCTGCGCAAATTAATGTCGAAGAAGTGACTAAACAATGCTTGGCCTATTCTCGTACGGATAAGAACCGTGCGCAGACGCAACTGCAAGCGGCTTATGACAAGCTTAATTTGGCCGCTGAGAAATTACGGAATGAATTGAAAAATCTGACCCCGAATGTTAAAGAGGGCGAGCTCCTTGACGAAAGCGCAAAGGAGAGCGCCGTAGGGATGATGGAACTTATCCCCATGACAAAGAGGGGGGCGCATGGTTTTAAAATGACCTATGTACGCTCGGATAAAATTAAAAGCACATTCCGGCGTTACAAATTGAGCAGCGTGGATAACAAAGGAAATGAAGATAGTTTTCTTAAAAGTAATACACGCCAGGTCACGAACAGCAATGGTGAAACGAAAGAAAAAACCTACTACACAATCGATACGGAAAAATTGAAAAAACAGTTCGATGAAGTGGATAAATCGTTAAAAGCCGATCTGTCGGGCGGCGCGTTGGAAAAATATGATACGAATCTTATCATAGGTGAATGGGCTCAGGAGTTTAATAAAAGCATCTCCGATAAGCTGAAAGACATTAATTTTGATGACAACAATGTTGCTGGCGTTAGTCTTGATTCTCAAGCTCAGTTAATGCGTTTTTCCTCCGGCGTGGGAACCGAAGGAGAATTTAATCCACGCGATAAAAAAGTGTCTGCGAAAGGTAAGGCTCATGCCGGCTTTGTTCTTGCTGAAGCTAAGGCGGAGTTCAAATCTTATTTCCCTGACAGCGTAGGCTTTGAGTTGACGTATCCGAAACGAAAAATTTTACCTACCGATAGCGAAGAAGGAAGTCTCGGCTTTATTAAGGCGGCTTTAACATTAGCCGTTTCCGGCAATGTCGGCGCAAGCATAGGTATTGAGGCCGGTATAAATCTTGACTGGAGTACGGCCACGGCTCAGTCATATGGAATTAGAGGATCGAATCAGAAACTGAAAGTGAATCAGCTCCCGGGTCTTCGAAATACCAACCTTTCTATACCAGCCACGCCGGATGGGGAGTTGGGGGGAGAGCTTGGCGCGTTCGCCGGCCTTCAGGCCGGCGGCAGTATAGCCGGCGCTTTGCAATGGAAATCTCCCGAATATCAGCCAGAAGAAGGTCAGGATGACGACGGCTATAAGGATTTTGCCAAAATAGAACCTAAATTGCAGGTTCAAGCTGGCGCGGGCGGTACGGGTCATTTTTATATCACGTTCATTAATATGAAATTCCGTATTTATGTTAAGGCTGGCCTTTGCTGGGGCGTAGGTGCGAAAGGTTCGATAGGCTTTGAGGTGGATGCTAATCAGTTACTCAGTTTCTTCGAAATGTTTATTATTGCGCTTCGGAATGCAGATTACAAAAAACTACTATGCATGATTGAGTTTGAGGCATTCCAAACGCTAGCTAATATGCAAATATTATATGCTCAAGCAAAAAAAACAATTACTGAAATAGCTAATATGAGCTTGGAAGAACTGGGAGTAGAAGCTTTTCAAGCGTTAAAAGGGGCTGAAGACCGTGTAATACTTATGGAAAGTATTTTAAATAACCCCGATAAACTAAAATATTCTACTCCTGAAGCGAAAGGAGCAATTATAGCAAGCCTAATCGATATAAATATGATCGATAAAAATGACTTCCGGAACGAGAACTGGAACTTTTTAGAAGCTAATGCCTGGAAACGAGGCAAAATGAATAAACGAAAAAGGGCAGTTTTTAAATCTATGAAATGGATTCAATCAAAGGCCGAGTATCGAAATGTTCTTCAACATATGTCAACAACAGTTACTGAAAAGAAAACCAATTGGGAGGATCAACAGCGTAAGCTAATCAATTTTTTATCGATGAATGAGGATGGAGGTATTTTCAATCTCCCCCATACTAATTACGGAGAGAAAATACAACAGCTTTATGATGAATTACCAGAAAGCGTACCGGCGAATGAGCCTCTGAAACCAATACCAGATGCTAGGATGGATGAGTTCCTTGCTATGGTTGATAATGAAAAAATGACGGCTTACGCCTAAGGTGAAAGGTATAATATGCTAAAAATATTTTTACTATCTCCAATCGCACTGATTTTTATCGTAGGCTGTAACCCTTCTTCAGAAAGTAATCCAGAGGTTAAAAATTTAGTTGATAGATCCCTTAATAATATGGTTAGCGTACCCGGCGGTACCTTTGAAATGGGTGACTTTGGAACTAAGCTTAGTGAAAATCGGCCGCTTACTGGTGAGAATAACGATCAACCTTTACATAAAGTGACGTTATCTAACTTCAGTATCTCTAAATATAAGATAACCTATCAAGATTATGACATTTACACAGAAGCTACCGGAAAAAAGAAATTAGACCCTGGCGCTATTATTGAAATGTCTAATAAATTTCGTAACCCCGACGTAGCTGCGGCTTTGGATTGGCAACAGAGTCGGGATTACTGTTTATGGTTAGGAACTCAGGCCAATAAAAAAATTGATTTACCTACGGAAGCACAATGGGAGTATGCGGCTCGCAATCGAGGGCAATATGTTATTTATGCTACAGATAACGGTAAATATGAAGAAGGGCGCAATATTCCTAATAGCGAACAAAGAACAGCCTTGATCGGTTATAATTTATTCAATGTACCTATTGGTAACTATCCTCCTACGCCTTTAGGACTCTTTGATATGGCTGGGAACGGCACTGATTGGATGCTCGATTGGTACAGTGAAGATTACTATGCACGTTCGCCTGAATTTAACCCGCAAGGGCCCGACAGTGGCACAAGCAAAGTAACACGCGGTTTCCAAATAGGTGGAGGTGAGTTCTCTAACCAAACCGTTTTTCGCCAATATAGCGTGCCTAATATTAATGAAGGTAAAAATTACTCTATTCCCACAAAAAACGCGCGTTGTGTTGTTAATGAGTAACTATGGTTTTTCATGATTTAAGATATATTGTTATTAACTATAATGGGGAGGTTGTTATTGCCATTCTGAAATGATTTTCTGGGATATAGTGATTTTCCTTGTATGGCAATAATATAAAAATCTATTCCAGATGGTTATATTTTATATTTCTGAGTAAAGGATTCTACTGTGTTAAAAAAAAGCTTAATATCTTGTTTGGTGTTTTTAGCTTTGGCAGGTAGTCATCCATCAAGTTGCGCTGCTGATCGCAAAGACGTTGACATTTTAGTTAAGCGAACGCTGAGAGATATGGTGCCTATCCCTGGCGGTACCTTCGAGATGGGGGACTTTGGCAGCAAAATAGGGGAAAAACGACCTTTAACAGGAGAAACAGACGATCAGCCTTTGCATAAAGTGACACTGTCTGATTTTAGTTTTTCAAAATACAAAGTTACTTATCGAGACTACGATATTTTCACTGCGGCGACAGGGAAGAAAAAAATTGACCCCGGCGATACGCTTCTTATGTCCAAACACTTTCGCGATCCGGACATGGCGGCTGCGCTAGATTGGTATCAAAGTAGAGAATATTGTCAGTGGTTGGGCAAACAGGCGAATAAAAAGATGGATATTCCTACCGAGGCGCAATGGGAGTATGTTGCAAGAAATAAAGGAGAGTATGTCGTTTATGCCACTGATAATGGCGAATTCATTGATGGGCATAATATACCAACTAGCGATCAGAAAAGAAAATATACAAACTTTGGTGATTTGAACATTCCGATCGCTAAACTTCCGCCGACGCCCCTTGGCATTTTTGATATGGCGGGAAACGGCACTGACTGGGTGATGGACTGGTATAGCCCGGAATATTATAAAAATTCTCCTGAAAAAGATCCTCAGGGGCCCGCTGATGGTAACGAAAAGGTTATCCGCGGCTATCAGGCAGGAGGGGGGGCTTTCTCCAATCAAACGGTATTTCGCCAGCATGCTTTACCCGACGTGAATAAAGGTCAAGATTTCCTTGATCCTACGATGAACGCCAGATGCGTGATTAATGAATAACTTGATAATAAAAATATTCCCATACGCATTACGGGGAAAAAATACCACAGCGTTAAGGTGAATTATACAAAAGCGTACCGACGGATGGATCTCTGGAACCTCCAATACCAGATACTCGGATGGATGAGTCTCTTGCTATGGTTAATAATGAAAAAATGACGGCTTATGTTTAAAATGAAAGGTATAAAATGCTCAAATTGTTTCTATTATCTCCAATAGCACTGATTTTTATCGTAGGCTGTAATCCGTCAGGCCAGGCTGAAAATAATTCTGATATTAAAAATCTAGTGAAACGATCATTGGATAATATGGTAAACATCCAAGGTGGAAGTTTTGAAATGGGCGATTTTGGTATTAAAATCGGAGAAAAACTGCCTCTAACTGGCGATGTAAACGATCAGCCACTGCATAAAGTCACTCTTTCTGACTTTAGTATTTCGAAGTATAAAATTACTTATCGAGATTATGATGTATACACATCTGCAACCGGTAAAAAGAAACTGGATCCTGGCTCAACATTGGAATTATCTAAAAAATTTCGCGATCCGGATGTTGCCGCCGCGCTGAATTGGCAACAAAGTAGGGATTATTGTCAGTGGTTAGGAAAGCAAGCTAACAAAAAAATTGATCTTCCTACTGAGGCTCAGTGGGAGTTTGTCGCTAGGAATCGTGGGCAATACGTAGTTTATGCCACTGATAGTGGGAAATATGAGGAAGGTCATAATATTCCTACTAGTGAACAGAAAATGGAAATAATGGGGTTTAATGATTTTAATATTCCAGTAGGTAAACTTCCACCAACGCCATTAGGTATTTATGATATGGCTGGTAATGGCACTGACTGGGTTATAGATTGGTACGATGCGGATTATTATAAATATTCGCCGGAAAATGATCCTCAGGGGCCTGATAGCGGTAATGAAAAGGTATATCGTGGGTTTCAAATGGGGGCAGGTGCAATGGCTAACCAAACTATATTTAGGCAGTTTGCAGCACCAGATATCGATAAAGACAAAGATTATGTTGTGCCGACGCGTAATGCTAGATGTGTTATAAATTAATGAGTGAAGGAGAACCGAGATGCTCTTTACCCAGTGCCCATCTTGTTCTCAAATCAATCAAAGAAAATAAGGTATCTATGGCAAGGCCATAGATACCCTGAAATTGAAGTGCTGAGCAGTCGCATTCCTGTTAATGAGCCGAGAAAGCCAATTCTAGCGTCAAGACTAACTGAATATTTAGCTATGATCGATGTTTATGAAACCTATCGGAATATAGCCTATATGTAAGGGGTGGCCATGTTAAAACAATTCTTAATACCCAGCTCTATATTTTTAGTCCTGGCGGGTAATCATCCTGCAAGTCTTGCTGCTGATCGCAAAGACGTTGACATTTTAGTTAAGCGAACGCTGAGAGATATGGTGCCTATCCCTGGCGGTACCTTCGAGATGGGGGATTTCGGCAGCAAAATAGGGGAAAAGCGACCTTTAACAGGAGAAACAGACAGTCAGCCTTTGCATAAAGTAACACTGTCTGATTTTAGTTTCTCAAAATACAAAGTGACTTATCGAGACTACGATATTTTCACTGCGGCGACAGGAAAGAAAAAAATTGACCCCGGCGACACGCTTCTTATGTCCAAGCATTTTCGCGATCCGGATATGGCCGCTGCGCTAGATTGGTATCAAAGTAGAGAATATTGCCAATGGCTGGGTAAACAGGCGAATAAAAAGATGGATATTCCTACCGAGGCGCAGTGGGAGTATGTCGCGAGAAATAAAGGAGATTATGTTATTTATGCTACGGATAATGGAAAATATACTCAAGGGCATAATATACCAACCAGTGAACAGAAAAAAAATTATACAAATTATAGTAGTTTAAATATCCCCATTGCTAAACTTCCGCCGACGCCCCTTGGCATTTTTGATATGGCGGGAAACGGCACTGACTGGGTGATGGATTGGTATAGTCCGGAATATTATAAAAATTCTCCCGAAAAAGATCCTCAGGGGCCCGCTGATGGTAACGAAAAGGTTATCCGCGGCTATCAGGCAGGAGGGGGGCCCTTATCCAATCAAACGGTATTTCGCCAGCATGCTGTACCTGACGTTAATAAAGGTCAGGATTTTCTTGATCCTACGATGAATGCCAGATGTGTGATTAATGAATGATTCAATAAGCTTATTATCATAAGCGTCTTTTGCTATGACATAAAAAATTTGAAGATCGGCTTTTAACTCTATTCAAATTTTATTAATAGATGAGGAATACGGTATTTTTAATCTTCCCCATATGCATTACGGGGAGAAAATACCACTGCGTTAGGGTGAATTATACAAAAGAGTACCGGCGGATGAACCTCTGAAACCAATACCAGATACTTGGATGAATGAATTCCTTGTTATTATAATTTATAACTTACATTTCAATAAGCTAGAGAATATGATGTTTGCCGATGGCGGTGCGGCGATGTCGTCCAGGGCCGTGTGGCGGCGGATAACCGCGACTCGCTGATTTTCAGAGGATATGAGGGTTGATCCGCCCGTTGGAAAAAGCGAAAGTAACGCCCGGCGGCCGCTGCGCCGGGCGTTGATGAAGACGAGGGATAATCCTCGGGGTTGATACCGCTGAACATGCCGTCCGTATCCGAACTCGCCTCCTGCCTTCGGCATAATTGATAAGGATGCATACATAGATGTTGCAACAATTAATCACCAGCTGTTTCGGGCAACGCGACCCGCTGGCGGAAACCCGTAAATGGGTTAACGGCTGGCATCGTTGGCTGCAACCGATTGACGGCGCGTCTCCGGTGGGCGAAGACCCCGCTTATGATGACGATTTTCAGCGGATGCGCGATGAGGTGAATAAGCTTTCCGGGGTGGATACCGATCTGGTTTGTCAACTGGCCGAAACGCTGCTTACCACCCGCTGCAAAGACGTGCGCGTCGCGACTTACTATATCTGGGCGCGGCTGCATCGCGATGGCGAAGCGGGGTTGGCCCAGGGGTTGCTGCTGCTGGCGGGGCTGGTTTCGACGTTCGGCGAGTCTCTGCTGCCGACGCGTAAGAACAGCCGCCGTCTGGCGCTGGAGTGGTTAACCGGCGGTAAATTGCAGGATAGCCTCTATCTTTATCCGGAGGTCGCGGCGGCGGATTTCGAAAAAATAGTCGGCGCGCTGGCGCTGCTGGAGCATCTGTTCGCCGCGTGGAAAGAGGAGAATCGGCCGGCTTTGCAGGGGCTGGCGGCGGCGATGCACGAACGGCTGCTGCGTTCCGGCGGCGCGCCCTCCACCGCGCAGCCCGCAGGGGATCCGGCGTCGTCCGGCGAGCCGATGGTTCAATCGGCGCCCGCCCAGGCGGCGCACGGCACTCCGCCGCCGAGCCAGCGTATTCAATCCGGCCGCGATCTGCTGGATCAGGCGCGGGAACTGTCGCGCTACCTGCGCGATCAGCCGCAGGGGTGGCTGTCCAGCGCCCGCCTGATGCGGAGTTTGCGTTGGGATACCCTGCATCAGCTGCCGCCGCAGGATGCTTCCGGGCATACCCGCCTGATGCCGCCGCGCAGCGAACTGCGCGCCCAGCTAAAACGCCTGCATCAGCAGCAGAACTGGCTGGAGCTGCTTGAGCAGACCGAACGCATGTTTGCCGAGGGCGTTAACCATTTTTGGTTGGATTTACAGTGGTATACCTGTCAGGCGTTGAGCAAGTCGGGCCATCCCTATGAGCAGTGGGGAGATATCATCAAGCGCGACCTCGGTATGTTTCTCGAGCGTTTGCCCGACCTTGAACTGCAAAGCTATAACGACGGTACGCCCTTTGCCGATGAAATTACCCGTCAATGGATAGATCAGCACGTGCAGGGCAATCGGGTTCCCGTCGAGCCGGATCTTCAAGCTAGCGCATCCCATGACGATAACGATATTTTAGCGCAGGAGAATGAAGCGCTGGCGCTGGCGGAGAACGACGGCATCGATGCCGCGCTGGCCTGGCTGGGGGAACTGCCCGAGGTGAAGACCCAGCGTCAACGCTGGCTTCAGCGCCTGCTGATGGCGCGCGTGTCGGAGCAGGGCGGACGCGCGGACATCGCGCTGCCTTTGCTCAATGAACTGAATAGTTCGCCGCAGCCGTTGCAACTGCAACACTGGGAGCCGGAGCTGATTTTCGAGGTGCGGGCGAGATTATTGAAGATGTTGCGGGTGAAGATGCAGCGCAGCGAGGGGGATAAAGCCATGCTGGCGCAGCAGATCGATACGCTGATCGCCGGTCTGGTGGCTATCGACCCGGTTAAGGCGGCGTTGGTGTGCGGCCAATAGCTTCGCGCGCGGCGCTCCGTTAAAATATTTCATCTGCCATTATCGAGCGGGTAAAAATATCATGAGAACACCATGGATGATCTAACTCTGCGCTATTTTGAAGCTGAAATGCGCTACCTGAAAGAAGCGGCGAAGGAGTTCGCGCAGGCGCATCCGGATAGGGCGGCGATGCTCAATCTGGATAAAGTCGGCGATCGCGATCCCTATGTCGAGCGTCTGTTCGAAGGCTTCGCCTTTATGATGGGGCGGCTGCGCGAAAAGCTGGACGACGATCTGCCGGAGCTGACCGAAGGGCTGGT
Organism: Brenneria populi; assembly: GCF_036016195.1. Lineage (NCBI taxonomy): Bacteria > Pseudomonadati > Pseudomonadota > Gammaproteobacteria > Enterobacterales > Pectobacteriaceae > Brenneria > Brenneria populi. The sequence goes on from NZ_JAYWTM010000031.1 coordinate 9,019, forward strand.
CAGTTTATTGTGGCCGCACTATCTGCGCACCATCCCGTCGCTCTCTATCGTGGAGCTGGCGCCGGCGTGGCGCGATATGAAAACCGCCGATGAGGTCAAGGCCGGGTTTGAGGTTATCTCCCGTCCGGTCGGCGCGCGCGGCACCCGCTGCCGCTACCGCACTACGCGTCCTCTGCTTCTGCATCCTCTGCATCTGGCTCAGGCCTCGCTGCATAGCGAGTCGGACGGGCGTTCGGTGATCCGCCTGCGTTTCGAGTGCAGCGGGCTGGCGGACTGGCGTGGCGAAGATCTGAGCCGGTTGCCGTTCTATCTCAACGCGGATGCTCCCATCAGTTCGGCGCTGCATCTGGCGTTTACCCGTCAGGCCCAGGCGATATACCTGCGTCACCCGGGGCTGGGCAGTGAACGCCGCCGCTTGAACGGACATTTTTCGCCCCAGGGGTTCGGCGGCGACGATCTGCTATGGCCGAAAGGTGACGCCGCCTTTAGCGGCTACCAGCTTCTGCTGGAATACTTCACCTTCCGTGAAAAATTTATGTTCGTCGAACTCAATGGCCTGGAGACGGTCGATTTTCCGGATAACCTCTCCTGGTTCGAACTGGATGTGGCGCTGAATACGTCATGGCCGCATGAATTGACGTTTAACCAGGAAAATATTCTGCTGCACTGCGTGCCGGTGATTAATTTATTCGAGCTGGATGCCGATCCTCTCACCATTTCCGGGCTGGAGAATGAGTATCTGCTGCGGCCGCTGCGGGTGCAGGACGGACATACGGAAATCTATTCCGTGGACAGCGTGCGTTCCTCGAAACGGGTAAAAGAGCAGGAATATGTGCCTTTTACCAGCTTCCGGCATCGCGGCGGCATGTTGCGCCATACGGCGCCCGAGCGCTATTTTCATACCCGCGTGCGGCGCGGGCCGTCCGGGCTGCACGATACCTGGCTGATTCTTGGCGGCGATGCGTTCGAAGCGGATAAGCTGTTCCCGGACGAAACCTTGTCGCTGCGTATGACCGGCACCAACGGACAGCTGCCGCGCAAGGCGCTGCGCAGCACGCTGTTGGACAGCGCGCTGCAATCGGCGCAGGTGCCGTTGCGCGTGCGTAATCTCTGCGCGCCGACCCTGCCTTGCTATCCGCCGGCGGAGGACCGTTTCCACTGGCGCGTGCTCAGCCACCTGGGGTCGAACTTTCTCAGCATGATGGATAACGCCGAGGTGCTGCGCGGTACGTTGGCGCTCTATGACTGGACCGACAGCGAGATGAATCGGCGGCGGCTCGAGGCTATCGTCGACGTGAAGCACCATTTGGTGCAGCGCTTCGAAAAAGGGTTTATGTTGCGCGGCGTGGATATTGAAGTGACGTTGAACAAGGAAGGATTCAGCGGGGAAGGCGATATTTGCCTTTTCGGCGAACTGCTCAATCGTTTTTTCGCGTTGTATGCCGATATTCACCTGTTCACTCAGCTAACGTTAATTTTACAACCGAACGGAGAGTGCCTGCGATGGAAAGAGAATCACAGTCAGCGCATACCCGGTTGATCGCTGTGTTGCAGGAGCGCCTGCCCAAGGCCAATTTTTATCGTTTTTGTCAGTTGCTTGAGTTCGCACAGGGGGACGCGCCGCCGCTGGGCTCTACGCTGACGCCTAAAGACGATCCGGTGCGTTTTCGGCCCCATCCGGGCATGGGATTCCCGGCCGGCGAGATCAAAGGGGTTGAGCGCGACGAACGGCGGCCGGATCTGCCGCCGACCGTTCGCACCACTTTCCTGGGACTGTACGGCGTCGACTCGCCGCTGCCGACCAGCTATCTTGACGATATCGCTCAGCGACGCGAGGGGCACGAGGCGCTGGAATCCTTTCTGGATATTTTCAACCATCGCATCCTGACGCAGTTTTATCGTATCTGGCGTAAATACTCCTATCCGGCGTCGTTTGAGCCCGGCGGGCGCGATAATACCTCCCAATGCCTTCTGGGACTGATTGGGCTGGGCGTGCCGGGCGCCGCCAAACACATCGCCACGCCGATTTCCCGTTTTCTGGCGCTGTTAAGCACTATGCGTATGCCGACGCGGAGCGCGGAAGGTGTCGTGGCGCTGGTCAAACTGCTGTCGCCCGAAACGCGCGCCGAAGTGCGGGCGCACTATCCGCAGCGGGTCGCCATTAACCAGCGCGTCGCGCTTGGCGGCAAGACGCCGGTGAATTTGTCTCAGCGCCAGGTGCTTGGCAAAAGCGCGATCGATGCGAATAGCCAGTTTGAACTGACGCTTTATCCGGCGACGCCCGAACAGGCCAAAGCCTGGATGGAGAACGGCCAGCTTCATACCGATCTGATGGTTCTGCTGCGTGTTTATCTTGGTTGGCGCTGCACCGCCAGATTACGTCTGCGGGTGCCGCGCAGCGTATTGCCCGCCGCCACGCTTGGCAGCCGCGAGGTGTTGCTCGGTCGCAACAGTTTGCTGAGGGTAAAAAAATCGCCGGGAGCGATTTTCCACAAAAACAACATTTCACAATCAGGGCTCCCGGAGGATGTTACAGTCCATCTGGGCATCTATCGCGGCCTGGAGCCCAATACCGTTAAACGAGAGGCCATTGATGGCGGTTATCACTTCTAAATTTAGTATCGCGCAGGCGGCAATACCTTTGATTTTGGCCACTACGCTCACCGGCTGCGGGTTAACGCAAAGCGTTTCCGACGGCACGGTTTCGATGACGAGGTCGCTGTTTTATAAGACCATAAAAACGCTGCATCTTGATTTTATCACCCGCAGTACGGTCAACGCCGATGACAATAACGCGCCGCTGGCGACGGTCATTCGCATCTATCAGTTACGGGATCGCAAGGCGTTCGATCGGGCGGATTACCAGACGCTGCTGGAGAACGCCAACGAGGCGCTCAAAGGCGATATTCTGGCGGAGCGCGATGTGACGGTGATGCCCGAAGGTTCGGCGGCGCTGGATATGCCGATGGAGCAGGACGCGCGTTATGTCGCGGTGCTCGGGCTGTTCCGCTCCCCGGACATTCAGGGGAATAGCTGGCGCGTGGTCCTGGAACGCAACGATCTGGATCCGGACGAAGCGCGGCGTATTCAACTGGAGAATGGCGGCCTGAAACTGTTGCCTGAGGACTAATGGCGCCATGAATCCTTCGCTGTATGAGATGCTGACCTTCAATTTTTCCGGCGAGTTGGATATCCATCAGGTAGACGAACGCCAGCAGGTGATTATGTCGGTGCTGGATAATATGCAGCGTATTCTCAACAGTCGCGCCGGTACGCTGGCGCACCTGCCGGATTACGGTCTGCCGGATATGAATGAGATCTTGCAGGGGCTGCCGGCGACGTCGCATCTGCTGATGGCGACCATGCGTCTTACGCTGCTGAAATATGAGCCGCGCTTAAAGCAGGTCACGCTGACCCTGCTGCCGGAAATTGCGCCGGGCCACCTGCGCTATACCATTGAAGCGGAACTGAAAGAGGTGGGGCTGGTACGTTTCGGCACCGAGTTTATTCCCGAGGGGCGCGTTCTGGTCCGGCATTTGCGCCAGCAAGGGCAAATGAGCTGACGCCGGCAAGCCGCGGGCGGCGATCCATGGCGCGGCGTCAATCAATCCTATTGCAGCAACGCAATCCGTGGCGTGCGGCGGCAGCCGCGGCCTACATAAACGGTCTGCGTCCCGTCGCCTACCAGCGGCCCGAGGCGCCGCCGCCGCCGCTGGAACCTCCGCCGCCGCCACTGGAGCTTCCGCCGCCTCTCGACGAGCCGCCGCGGGAAGAACCGCCGATGCGAAAGGTTCCGACCAGCTGTTTTCGCGTGATGGTGGCGGTAAATATAAACCAGAACACTAAAATAATGCCGGACATGGCAAAGACGAAAACATAGTTATTGGCCGGACTAAGTCCCTGTTCGCCGGCGGCGTCCAGCAGCGCGTCGCCGGCGGTAATCACCAGCGCGCATTTGGCGGCGCGGGCGAACAGCGTGCGCCGACGAAAGACCAGCAGCGGCAGCAGCACCATCGCCAGAAGCCAGAGACCGACGCCGGACGAGGCGAGGTAAATGGTATTTTTATTTTCGACCGGCGCCGGAGTCTCATCCGTATCGGCGGCGGACGGCGTCGCCGCGCCGGAGGAAATAGGCTGGCCGGTCGCCGCCAGCGTCAGATCGCTCACCCCCCGCAGAATCCCCTCGCCGTAGCTGCCCGCCCGAAAATATGGCGTGATGTTATCGCGGATAATACGCCCCGCCACCGCGTCAGGAATTGCCCCCTCCAGCCCGTAGCCCACTTCGATTCTCACGGCGCGGTCGTTGAGCGCCACGATAACCAATACGCCGTCGTTACGCTGTTTGTCGCCCAGTTTCCAAACGTCAAACACCCGGATCGCGTACTGCTCGATGCTGTCGGCACCGGTGGTCGGCAGCATCAGCACCGCCAGTTGGCCGCCGGTCTTCCGATCGAATTGACCGATAGCCTCGTCGATACGCTGTTGTTGTAGCGGCGAGAGTTGGCGGGTCAGGTCGATTAGCCGGCTGCTGAAGGGCGGCACCGGAACGGTGTCGGCCTGCGCCTGTCCGGCCGCGCCGCCTATCAGCAACAACAGCATTAGCCAAAACGTTCTCATTATGCCTGCCTCTTTCAAGGGCGCTGCGCGGCGCCGGTATCAAAGTTGACGATAGGCGCCTGTTTGACGGCGGCTTCGTTTTCCGGCTGGAAGTTGGGTTTGGGGCTGTAGCCCATCACTTTAGCGATAAGTACGCCGGGGAATTGGCGGATCTGCGTATTGTAGTGCTGCACGGCCTTCACATAGCGACCGCGCGCCACTGCGATGCGGTTTTCCGTGCCTTCCAGCTGTACCATCAGATCGCGATACAGTCCGTCCGTTTTCAGTTCGGGATAGCGTTCGCTGACGACCAGCAGACGCGAGAGCGCGCCGCTCAACTGCCCCTGCGCCTGCTGCCAATGCTGCAGCGCCGCCGGGTCGTCCGGCTGCCGGCCGAGCTGCTGGGTGGCGCCGACAACCTGGCCGCGCGCCTGCGTCACCTGAATCAGCACCTCTGACTCATGGCTGGCGTAACCCTTTACCGTCGCCACCAGATTGGGCACCAGATCGGCGCGCCGCTGGTACTGGTTGAGCACTTCGGCCCAGGCGGCGGTCACCTTTTCGTCGCTGCTTTGTATATCGTTGTAGCCGCAGCCTGAAAGCAGAAATATGCTGAGAACAAGCCAAAAAATACGCTGCATATCGCTATCCTTGAGCGTGGAAATAAAAGAGAAAGGGGAGTGTGCCGCCAGTCTATCGCACCCGAATGGTAAGGTTCAATAACCTGATGTTTTCGCTGCTATTTGAGAATAAGTAATCTTGGATCGCGCTTATTTGCGGTATGCGAACGCTATATCTTCCGGCATCGCCGCCCTCCCGGATTAAATTATTCAGTGCACATAATTATAATAATGATTATTATTTTCATCGCTTTTGTTTCTGTCTGCCGCCAGTATCCGCGCCGCCGAAGCCGTTTGCTGGGGGGCTGAACGTCAAGAGGCTGCCGCGGCAGCCTTACCGTTTTTAACCGGGTAACCGGGCCGCGTATCGCCGGTCCGGCAAAGATAGGGCTTATGCAGGACAACTACCATCATCGCGACGCAAGATTTACCTTGTCGGAGGTGAGCTTTTCCATATCGGACCGCATGCTGTTGCAGCCGTTGTCGCTGGTTTTTCCGCAAGGGAAGGTGTGCGGCCTGATCGGCCATAACGGTTCCGGAAAATCCACGCTATTGAAAATTCTCGGTCGCCATCAGGCGCCAAGCGCGGGCCAGGCGTTGCTGAACGAGCGGCCGCTGTCGCAATGGGGTGACAAGGCGTTCGCCCGCCATGTGGCCTATTTGCCGCAGCAACTTCCCGCCGCGGAAGGCATGACGGTACGCGAACTGGTGGCGGTCGGGCGCTATCCGTGGCATGGCGCGCTGGGACGTTTTGGCGCGGCCGATCGCCGGCGGGTTGAAGAGGCGATCGAACTGGTCGGTCTGCAGGGGTTTGCCGGCCGACTGGTGGACAGTCTCTCCGGCGGCGAACGGCAGCGGGCCTGGCTGGCGATGCTGGTGGCGCAGGACGCGCGCTGTCTGTTGCTGGACGAACCTACCTCGGCGCTGGATATCGCCCATCAGGTGGAGGTGCTGGCGCTGATCCGGCGTTTGAGCCGTCGGCATGGGTTGACGGTGATCGCCGTATTGCACGATATCAACATGGCGGCGCGCTATTGCGATCGCCTGGTGGCGCTGCGCGCCGGCGCCGTTATCGCGCAGGGCGAGCCGTTGGAATTGATGCGTCCCCCGGTGCTGGAGCAGATTTACGGCATTTCGATGGGAACGCTGCCGCATCCGCGCGGCGGGGCGCCGGTGAGCTTTGTCTACTGATGAATGAATATCCTTACTCTCCATTACGCCGCCGTCTGCTGACGGCGCTGGCGCTGTCTCCGTTTATCTACGCCGCGCCCTGCCGAAGCGACGCCGGCGCCGCGCCGGATTTATCCCGCATCGCCGCCCTGGAGTGGCAGACGGTGGAGTTGCTGTTCGCGCTTGATATCGTGCCGCTGGCGGTTGCCGATATTCCCAATTATAACCAGTGGGTGGTCTCTCCCCGCCTGCCGGCGTCGGTGATAAACATCGGGCAGCGTACCGAGCCGAACCTGGAGCTGCTGCTGCAGTTGCGCCCGTCGCTGCTGCTGCTGGCGCAGGGCTACGGCCCCTCGCCGCAGACACTGCGACCGATAGCGCCCAGCATGGCGTTCGACTTCAGCGACGGCGCCGGCAAGCCGCTTAGCGTCGGCAAACGTTCCATAAGACAGCTGGCGCAGCGCCTGGGAGTGGACGAGCGGGCGGAACGGCACCTGGCGCAGTTCGACGATTTTTTACAGCGGGCGCGCCGACGGCTACAGGCCTATACCGAACAGCCGCTACTGCTGTTTACGCTGATCGACGCCCGGCATGTGCTGGTCATCGGGCAAAACAGCCTGTTTCAGGAAGTGCTGGGCGAATTGGGCATTCGCAACGCCTGGCAGCAGGAGACCAGCTTCTGGGGAACGGCGGTGGTGGGGATTGAACGCCTGGCCGAAGTGAAACGCGCGCGCGCTATTCTCCTCGAACATCATGATCAAATGCTGTTTGACAACGTCAGCGCCACTCCGCTGTGGCGGGCCTTGCCGTTCGTCCGGGAGAATCAGTTCAGGCGGATGCCGGCCGTGTGGTTTTACGGCGCGACCTTATCCGCCATGCGTTTTTGCCGTATGTTGATGCAGGCGCAGGAGGTCGGCCGATGAACGCGCGTATGCGGATTTTCCCCCTGGCGACGCTGGGGCTGCTGCTGGCCGCCGCGCTATGCCTGACGTTTTATAACCTGTTGCAGCAGTTGCCGATGGCGCAGTGGCGGCAGGGCCTGTTTGCGCCGAATGTCGATAATATCGAGCAAATGTTATTTCACTACAGCCTGTTGCCGCGCCTTGTCGTTTCGCTGCTGGTGGGGGCGGGGCTGGGGCTGGTCGGCGTGCTGTTCCAGCAGGTGCTGCGCAATCCGCTGGCGGAGCCGGCGACGCTGGGCGTTTCCGCCGGCGCCCAGCTTGGCCTGACGGTCGCCACGCTGTGGCTGCTGCCGGGGGGGGAAGTCACCCGGCAACTGGCGGCGATGCTGGGCGCGTTCGTCGTTGGGGGGCTGGTGTTCGGCGTCGCCTGGGGCAAGCGCCTGTCGCCGGTGACGCTGATTCTGGCCGGGCTGGTGTTGGGGCTGTATTGCGGCGCGCTGAGCAGCCTGCTGGCGTTATTTCATTATGATGAGATGCAGGGCGTGTTTCTGTGGGGGACGGGGGCCCTGAACCAGCAAGGCTGGGGGACGGCGGCGTTTTTGCTGTCCCGGCTGCCGATCGCCGCGCTGTTGGCGCTGCTGCTGCTGCGTCCGCTGACGCTGCTCGGGTTGGATGACGGCGTGGCGCGTAACCTGGGATTGGGGTTGAATGCCGCGCGCGCGGGCGCGCTGGCGCTGGCGATTATTTTCAGCGCGATGCTGGTGAATGCGGTTGGCGTGATTGGCTTTATCGGTCTGTTCGCTCCGCTGATGGCGAAAATATTCGGTGCGCGTCGTTTATCGCAGCGGATGTTCCTGGCGCCGGCGCTGGGAGCGCTGCTGCTCTGGCTGACCGATCAGATAATGCTCTGGCTGACGCAGATATGGCGTGAGATCCCGACCGGCTCCGCGACCGCGCTGATTGGCGCGCCGCTGCTGTTATGGCTGCTGCCGCGCCTGCGCGCCGCGGCATCGCCGCCGGTGATGGCGCCGGCGCAGGAGACGCCGCCGGAGCGGCGCAGGCCGCTGATCGGGTATGCCGCGGCGGGCGCCGTGCTGCTGGCGGTCTGCGCGCTGGCGTTGGCGTTGGGCCAAAACGCGTCGGGCTGGCACTGGAGTCAGGGCGCCGAACTGGATGCGTTGATGCCGTGGCGCTGGCCGCGTTTGGCCGCCGCGCTGGCCGCGGGGATGATGCTGGCCGTGGCGGGAACGCTGATCCAGAAACTGACCGGTAATCCGATGTCCAGCCCGGAAGTGCTGGGCATCAGTTCCGGCGCGGCTTTCGGCGTGGTCGTCATGCTGTTTATGGTGCCGGGCGACGCCTTCGCCTGGCTCTTGCCGGCGGGCAGCCTGGGGGCGGCGGCCACGCTGCTGATTATTATGACCGTCGCCGGGCGCGGCGGTTTTTCAACCGAACGCATGCTATTGGCCGGCATTGCGCTCAGTACGGCGTTCTCCGCCGCAATGTATCTATTGCTGGCCAGCGGCGATCCGCGCATGGGCGGGCTTCTGACCTGGCTTTCCGGTTCGACTTACGCCGTCGACGCGCGGCAGGCGGCGCGTACCGCACTGCTTGCCGCGGCGCTGATTGCGCTGGCTCCGCTGTGCCGGCGCTGGCTGACGATCCTGCCGCTGGGCGGCGTGGCCGCTCGGGCCGTAGGGGTGGCGCTGACGCCGGCGCGTTTGGCGCTCCTGCTGTTGGCCGCGACCTTGACCGCGATGGCGACGCTGACCGTCGGGCCATTGAGCTTTATCGGTCTGATGGCGCCGCATATGGCGCGGCTGCTGGGTTTTCGCCGCGCCATGCCGCAAATGGCGATGGCGGCGCTACTGGGCGGACTGCTGATGGTGACGGCGGATTGGTGCGGGCGGATGGTGATGTTTCCGTATCAGATCCCGACCGGGCTGTTGGCGACGTTTATCGGTGCGCCTTATTTTGTTTACCTGCTGCGGCGCCAGTCGTTTTGAACGGCGTCGGCTCCGGCGATAGTCGCGCGATGCGATGGTTTTTTTCCGTTAACGCATTATTCCAGCCAGGCGCGCAATGCCGCGCGCGATTGCTGCAACACGGCAAGGGCGACCTGCGGAGGAACGGGCGTTTGCGCGCGCACCGGATAGCTGTCGGCGCGGCGATGCATACGCAACGGAATTTCCAGGCTGCAGGGGATCGATTTTTCCGTTAGCGCGTCCAGCAGCGGAGGATAATGCAGTTCGCCGGCGCCGATGGCCGGGAAATGGTACTCTCCTTCACGTTTGACGACGTCTTTTATGTGGCAATGGGCGGCGCCTGGAAGCATCGCGATGGCCTCGGCGATCGCGTCAGCCTGCGGACAGAGGGATACGATGTTGCCGGCGTCGATATTGAAAGCGAGCGCCGGGTTGTTAACGGCCTCAAGCAGGGCGAAGCCGTCCTTGGCGAGCGTGAACACGTCATAATTGGGATCGCCGCCGTTTTCAATACAGATTGTACAGCGGTGCGTTGCGGCGACGTCGGCCAGCGCTTTTAACCGTTCGGTAATGATTGCCCGATCGGCCCGGCGGCCCAGACAGACGGTCAGACGCGTGGCGCCAATCATCGCGGCGAATTTGATGCGTATACAGAAAGCGTCGAAGGCGTCGTCTGCCGCCAGATTCATGGTGGCGCCGAGGGTATGGGTCGCCAACTGATATTTTTCCAGCAGATGGCGGATTTGGGCGGCATGTTGTTCGCTGAACAGCGCCGGGTTCAGATTGCCGACATACCCCTGATTGTACGCCAGCTCCACGGATTGAAAACCGGCCTCTTTGATGGTTGCGAAAGCCGTCTCCGTATCTAGACCGTCAAACATGGCGGTATTAACTCCCACAAGCAGACTCATTCTCTCTCCTCCTTCGCCGTCACCGTCATCCGCCGGCGTTCGTTATTGATGCGATAAAAACGCCGTGCGTTGTCATAAAATAGCGCCCGTTGCGCCGCTGGCTCCAGATCGGAGACGATCTGTTGAAACGCCAGGTATAGCGAATCAAGCTTTACGCACAGACTATCAACGGGAAAATTACTGGCGAACATGCAGCGCTCTACGCCAAATATCGCCAGCGTTTCGCGCACGATCCCGCGGTTGCTCTCCACGGTCCATGGCGTGGCCTTTTGTCCTAAACCGGATATTTTCACCGCCACGTTTTCTTGTTCCGCCAGCGCGCTCATCGCGGCGCGCCAGCCTGCCAGCCCTTCCGGGCTGCGATCCGCCGGCAGCCCGGTATGGTTAAGAATAATTTGCGTATCCGGAAAATCGCGGGCCAGGCGGGCGGCTTCATTCAGATGCCACCAGGGCGTTTGCAGATCAAAATGCAGTTGATGCTTATGCAGCAGGGCAAAGCCCTGTAGCCAGCGTTCATCGCTCATCAAAGAACGACTCCCGGCCAGCGCTTCCTGCGGCGTGGCGCCGCCGCCGGGCTTGTGGCGAACGCTCCTGACCAGCGGCCACTGCGCCTGCATGGCGAGTACGTCGGCGATATCGGGATGATGCAGCCATGCCTGGGCGACCACGGCGTTCGGATAATCATATTGCTGCGCCACCTGATGGATATAGCGTGTTTCGCCCAGCGGGTCGCGGGGATCCCATTCGGCATCAATATATACGCTGGCGACAATCCGGTGTTCTCCCGCATCGCGCAGATAGTCGGGCGGCAGATAGCGACGCTTGATTGCGCTGTAATCGCCATAGCGAAAGGGAATCAGCACGTCTTTGGCCAGCCAGGGGTGGGGATTTATCTCCGGTTCCCAGAAATGCTGGTGGGCATCGATTATTGGGCCGTTATACATGAGTTCTCCTTGGTGGCAGCATGAAGGCTGGCAGTAAAACTGCCAGCCATATAAATCAATGAACAGGCGGCGAAAAACCACAGTACGGCCTGATAGCCGCCGCTGGTTTGCAGGACTAAACCGACGATAATGGGCACGGCGATCCCGCCGATACTGCCGGCCATATTCATTACGCCGCCCATCATGCCGACATTCTCTTTGGCCACCAGCAGCGGGGGCAGGCTCCAGTAGAGACTGCCCCACATCAGGAAAAAGGCGGCGAGGCTCAGTACCGTGACGGCAAGCGCGGCGTTGGTCAGCGCGGGCAGGGAGATAAACGCGGCCAGTACGATCGCGCCGGAACAGAGCAGCAGCGTTTTCAGCACGCTGAATTGACGATAACCCGCCTTCACCAGCGCATCCATTAAAAAGCCGCCGCACAGCGAGCCGGCGGCGCCGGCCATAAAAATAAAGAAGGTGGCGTTGCCGATAGCGATCAGATCAAAGCCGCGCCCCTGCGCCAGGTAGTTTGGCCCCCATGTCAGCAGGCCGAAGAACATCATCGCCCAGGCGGCGCGGCCAATAATAATCGACCAGAGCGTGCGGCGCGGCACGCCAAAACGCCCTACGCCGCTGGTCTGCCGCGGTGAAGCGACGCTATTGGCGATATTATGCTCAATCTTCTGTAGTTCGCCCTGATTAACGGCGGGATGCGCCCGCGGATCGTCGCGCAGATAGCGCCAGGCGACCCAACTCAGGGCGACGGTGGCGATGCCGGCAAGGGCGAAAACCAGCCGCCAGGAGTTCAGCAGTACCAACAGGTGGGCGATAATGAGCCCGCCCAGCGCGGCGCCCAGAGGGCCGCCGCAATCCATAATCACCGCGCCGCGGCCGCGTTCGCGCGTGGAGAGCCAGATAGCGTTCAGTTTTGCGCCGGCCGGGAAAAGCGGCGCCTCCGCGGCGCCGAGCGCAATGCGGGTAACGAGCAGCGACCAGCCGCCGCTCGCCAGCGCCGCCAGCGTCTGGAAACTTCCCCAGAAAAAGGTGGCGCCGGTGATGATCCTGCGCGGGCCGAAACGATCGATCATCCAGCCGCCGGGGATTTGCAGCAGGGCATAGGCCCAGAAAAAACTGCTGAGGATCACTCCCTGCATCGCGGGCGAAAGGTCAAATTCGCGGGCGATGGTGGGCATGCCGATGGACAACGAGATGCGATCGATCAGATTAACGACGACCAGCAAAAAAATGATGGAAAAGACTTTCCACCGTACCCTGGTAGCGTACGCGGAACCGGCGCTGTATTTTTCACGCATGATGACACCTTTACTGTTGGGAAAAGGTTGCGGAACCTGCCCGATGCGCCGGCGCATGTAAGGCGGCAGCGTATCGGGTGGGGTTATAGGTTATTGATGACCTGTCCTTGCGGCGTCTGAGCGGACTGCCGGCTTCCTTTCGCCATACGGATCGCCAACAAGACGGCTTGTTCAAAGGCCGACGGCGTTGCGGCATTCTGGCCGTACAGGTTGTAAGCCGTACCATGGTTGGCGGTGGCGATCGGCACGGGGAGACCGCCCTGGACGGTCACTCCGCGTTCGAAACCAAGCATTTTTAACGCGGTGGCGAACTGGTCGTGATACATCGACACCACGGCATCCAGTTTTTCCGTTTCCACCGCTTTCCAGGTGGTATCCGCCGGATAGGGACCAAATACGGTGATGCCGCGGCTGCGCGCTTTCTCCATCGCCGGACGGATAATGGTTTGTTCTTCGTCGCCAAAAAGGCCGTTTTCGCCGCCATGAGGATTCAGTGCCTGCACCGCGATGCGCGGGGTGGCGAATCCGGCCTGCCGTAAGGTGTTGTGCATCAGCACGATAGTATCCAGCACCCTATCGACGGAGAGGTTGTTGACGATATCGCGGAAGGGGATATGGGAGGTGGCGCGCCCGGCCCAGATATTATCGACGACGTTGACCTCGCAGCAGAATTGCGGCCAGTTCAACTGATGGGCGAACCAGTGCAGTTCATCATTGAACGGCAATCCGCCCAGATGCATGGCCTGCTTGTTTAACGGCGCGAAGCAAATTGACTGGGCAATGCCGGATTGCGTTAGTTCCAGCGCTTTTTGCAAGGTTTCAAGAATATAAACGCCGCTCTGCGCCGTCGCTTTGCCGTATTCAAACGCCGCCGGATGGCTGCAGCGATGGTGAATCAATAGCGGTTCGCCGACGGTGAAATCCGCCTTATCCGCCGTTTCCACCTCCCGATAGGGGAAAGAAAGTTCGGCGATCGCCATCCCTTTTTGCAGTTCGCCGCGGTCGGCGATGATGATGAAATGCGCCTGCCGGCGCAGGGACTCGTGCGACAGCACCTTCGCCACAAGTTCCGGCCCCACGCCGGCAGGATCGCCGAGCACCATAGCAATAACAGGTAAAGAAGACATAATATTTCCTCACTGTGCGGATGTAACCGATGGCTTATCTTGTTTATGCGCATGAGCGCCGCCGCCTTGTTCGTGCAAGGGAATGTCCGGACGCATAAAGAAGGTCAGGATAATGCCCACCACCAGCAGGACGATGGAGCCATAGAACGGCAGGCTCCAGTTGCCGGTTTTATCAATGATGATGCCAAACAGAATCGGCGAAATAATACCGGCGACGGCGGATCCCGCGTTCATCAGGCCGCTGGCGATACCGACATGTTTAGGCGTAATGTCCATCGGTACGGCCCAGATCGGGCCAATGGTCAACTCCAGGCAGAAGAAAGCCACCGCTAGGCACAGCGTCACCACGGTCATGGATGTAGAGAGAATGACCGGGATCAGCAGCAGCAGCGCGCTCAGAAAGCTGAAGATAATGACGTTGCGCCGCGCGGAGACGACATTCCCGCTACGTTTATAGAGATAATCGCTCACCATGCCGCCCACGGTATTTCCCACCACGCCGGAAAGAAATACGCCGGATGTAAACAGCGCGGAGGCTTTAATATCCATGCCCCGGCCATTCATAAAGAAGGTCGGCAGCCAGGTAAAAAACAGCCAGCCCGTCCAGCCATAACAGAAGTAGACGCCCATGGTCGGTCCCATGCGTTTTAACAGCGCGCCCCATGGCGTCGGTTCTTTAACCTTGGTCGCCACCTCCGGGTCGGGTTGTGGATATTGCGCCAGCTCTTCTTTACTTAATTGCGGGAATTGGTGCGGCGTGTCGCGGAACCAGGCAATCCACATCATTAACCAGACCGCGGTAATTACCCCGAGCGCGATAAAAGAGAAACGCCAGGAGTGGGCCAGCACCAGCAGGGCGACCAGCGATGGCGTTACGGCATTGCCGAAGCGCGAGAAGGAGTGAGTTAGCCCTTGAACAAAACCGCGCTTCTCCTTTTTAAACCAGAAGGTTATGGCGCGAGCCTGCGAGGGCAGCGCCGCACCTTCGCCGATCCCCAACAGCAGACGGCTAAGGAAAAGCGAGACGAATCCGCCGACAAAACCCGTACAGATAGTTGCGACCACCCAGATGCTGCCGCAAATAATAATCGTGCGTTTGGCGCCGAAACGATCGCAAAACCAGCCGCCGATAATCTGAAAAACCATATAGGTATAGGCAAAAGCCGAGAAGATAATACCCAGCTCCGTATTATCAAGCCCGATTTCTTCTTTAATCAGCGCCGCGGAGGCAGACAGATTGACCCTGTCGACGTACATCAGAAAAGAGAGAGCACAAAATAAAGCGAGAATTTGCGTGCTCTTATTTTTTATAAGATTCATAAGCGTATCCTGCAGTATGGTCATTGCGAGAATCCGCACCCCGTCGAATAATTGCCGGGGAAGCTCGCGATTGTTATTTATCAAACGATTTTTTTATTCATTTGATTGTAGGGTGCAGCAATTTTTCACATCGCATGATGGTTTTGCGCCGCGTCCATGGCGAGTACGCGTAGCGTATGGCTCAAAATCTTACGCGATGGCATCTGAAGTCTCTCTGTTGCGTAGCGCCTCTGTGAGCATGGCTTCCAGTTTTTCCTGATCGCGGGCAAACCGCCGGATCCCTTCCGCCAGTTTATCGACCGCCATCGGATCCTGATGATGCAGCCAATAGAACTCCGATTCACTCAGCGGTGAAGGCGGCGAACAAGCCTCGACAGGCGGCGTGAGTACGCCGGCAAGTTCGCCTTCGCGATGCGCCAGTTCTTCCAGCAGCGCCGGGGAAATTGTCAGGCGATCGCAGCCGGCGAGAGCGATAACCTGTTCCGCTTTGCGAAAACTGGCGCCCATGATGACGGTGGGATAGCGGTGCGTTTTGTAATAATCGTAAATGCGGCGTACCGAAAGCACGCCGGGATCCTGCTGCGGATCTTCATCTTTCAGCAATCCCCGTTCGCGATACCAGTCATAAATACGCCCGACGAAAGGGGAGATAAGCCAGACGCCGGCTTCAGCGCAGGCCCGGGCCTGGGCAAATGAAAACAGCAGCGTCAGGTTGCAGTGGATGCCTTCGCGTTCAAGCTCTTCCGCGGCCTTGATGCCCTGCCAGGTGGCGGCCAGTTTGATCAATATCCGCGAACGATCGAAACCCTGTTTTTCATACAGGCGGATCAGTTTCCGCGCTTTGGCGACGCATAATCCGCGATCGAACGACAGCCTGGCGTCGACTTCGGTCGAGACTTTGCCGGGCACCTGACGCAACAGGGCAATGCCAATATTGACCGCCAGTCCATCGCTGGCGTTAATCAGTTGGGTTTCGTCGTTTCCCCGCTGTTCACGCGCCCACGCCACCGCCTGCCGAATGAGCGGACGATACAACGGCTGCTCAGCCGCTTTCAGGATTAAAGACGGGTTGGTCGTGGCGTCTTCCGGCTTGTAATGGCTAACAGCGGTGATATCGCCGCTGTCGGCAACGACGGTAGTGACCGCCCTGAGTTTTTCCAGAATAGTCATCGTCATTACTCCCTTATTTTGGTGGCGCAGTTGGGATGAACAAGGGTTTCGTAATAGTTGATACGTTGAACTTTCGGCGCGGAGCGGCCTGCCTCAAACTCCGCTTCCAGCCAGAGATCCACCAGCATTAGCGCCAGCTCGCCGCCGATAACGCGAGCGCCCATAGTCATGATTTGCGCGTTATTGCTTTTGCGCGCCCGGGCGGCGGAATAGGCGTCATGGCACTGCGCCGCCCGAATGCCGGGAACCTTATTCGCCACGATGGCCATCCCGATCCCTGTGCCGCAAAGCAGAATGCCGCGTTCAAACGCGCCTTCCCGGATCGCGGAGGCGAGATTAAACGCGATATCCGGATAGATTTGTTCGTTGCCCGTCACGCCGCGGCTGAAGTCGACCACTTCAATCCCCCTGCTTTGCAAGTGTTCTTTTACCTGATTTTTCAGTCCGGTAGCGGCATCGTCCGCGCCGATAGCGACTTTTAACATATTCATTCCCTCACTTATCTGCGTCATTGTTCTGAACATTTGTTATATATGGGTGCATGTGATTGATGCTGTGCGGGGTATGATTGCACCTTATCGAACTAAAGTTCATGGTGTGTTCGTATGTAAAATGATTATTAGCAACAAATAAGCGGCTGAAAAGCCTGTTTGGCGAGAAATTGAACAAAATTTATGAAATTAAGAGGATGCTCACATTTTCATGTAGTGAATATTTGTTCATTCCATGTGAACTGATAGTGTGCATTTGTGATGATGTGCCGAGGGCCGTTGGCCTGACGACCGGGGAATAATACCAACACTCTGGAGAGAGAAACATGACCTGGATTTTTAATCGTCCGTCGGATTTTGCGAAAGAAACGGCGGCGGGTTTCGTCAGTGCTCACGCTTCGCTGATACGCCAGGTACCGGGCGGGGTGGTTCGCAATACGCAAAGTAAGCCCGGCGGCGTAGCGATTGTCATCGGGGGCGGTTCCGGACATTATCCCGCCTTTGCCGGTCTGGTGGGGCAGGGACTGGCGCACGGCGCGGCGATGGGGAACCTGTTCGCCTCGCCTTCGGCGCAGCAGATCTGTTCCGTCGCCCGGGCCGCGAGCAACGGCGGCGGCGTACTGCTGGCGTTTGGCAACTATGCGGGCGACGTTCTGCATTTCGGCCAGGCCGGCGAAAGGCTGCGGGCGGAAGGGATCCCCTGCGAAACGCTGGCGGTGACGGATGATATTTCCAGCGCCGTTCTGTCAGAACAGGAGAAGCGCCGGGGAGTGGCGGGGGATTTAGTGGTCTTTAAAGCCGCCGCCGCCGCCGCGGAGCGCGGCGATTCATTGGCGGAAGTGCTGGCCGTGGCCCGCCGGGCGAATCAGCGGACGCGAACGCTGGGCGTCGCGTTCGGCGGCTGTACCATGCCCGGCGCGGAGCATCCTTTATTTACCGTCTCCGATGGGATGATGGGTTTCGGCATGGGGATCCACGGCGAACCGGGGATCAGCGACATTCCCGTACCTTCCGCCGATACGCTGGCGGCAATGTTGACCGATGCGTTGCTGACGGAAACTCCGCCGGACATAGCCAGCCGGCGCGGGGCGCGGGTCGGCGTCATCGTTAACGGACTGGGGGCGGTCAAATACGAAGAACTGTTTGTCCTCTGGCATTATGTCGAGCCGCGGTTGCGTGACGCCGGCGTGGTGATTGCCGATGTTCAAATCGGTGAGTTTGTCACCAGTTTCAATATGGCGGGCATGTCTCTGACGCTGGTATGGTTTGATGAAGAATTGGAATCATTATGGCTGGCGCCGGCCTGCGCTCCGGCCTTTATTCGAGGTTCGGCGCTACCGCATCAGCCGCTGACGGCGGCGCAGCTTGACAATGGCCTGACGCCGTCGGCGTTGCCGCAGGGGAGCGCGGCGTCGAAGGCGACGGCGGCGAAAGTAATGACGATTCTTGACGCCGTAGCGGAGACGATTATCCGAAATGTTGATGAACTGGGGCGTATTGATGCCATTGCCGGCGACGGTGACCACGGTATCGGGATGGAAAGGGGCGTACGCGCCGCCCGTAGCGCCGCCGAAGGCGCATTGCGTCAGGGCGCCGGAGCAGGCGCTCTGCTCCAGTGCGCGGCCGATGCCTGGGCGAACGATGCTGGCGGTACCTCCGGCGCTATTTGGGGCGTGATTCTTAATACGCTGGGAACGGCGTTGGGCAACCAGGATAAGCCGGACGCCGGACAGGTCGCTCAGGCGGTGGCGCAGGCGAGCGCGAGCGTTATGCATTTCGGCAAGGCGAAGCCGGGAGATAAAACGTTGGTCGATGTGTTGCACCCCTTCAGCCAGGCGCTGCTTGCCGCGGCGGCGGAAGGGCGGGCATTAGGCGATGCCTGGCGTAAGGCGGCGGAAGTCGCGCGGCGGAGCGCGGAAAATACCGCGCAACTGGTGCCGAAAATTGGCCGCGCCCGCCCGTTGGCGGAGCGTAGCCTGGGGACGCCTGACGCCGGCGCCGTCTCTCTGGCGCTGATCGTCGCCACGGTAAGCGACTGTCTGGCCGCCGCTGACGCAAACGAATTCCCGCAGGATAAAGTATGTCCGTGAACCTGATTGTCGGTATCAGCCATAAAACCTATTTTGGCTATCGCCATACGCAGGAGTGGTGTCGGGAAGTGGCCGCCATGTTGCGGCGGCAGCCGCAAGCGTTTCGTTCAGGGGTCGAGCTATTCACTTTCCCGGCGATGCCGACAATATCGCTGGCGTTGCGGCATTTTGCCGACACCGCGATGGCGACAGGGGCGCAGAATGTTTGCGCCGCGCCCGCCGGCGCATGGACCGGCGAAACCAGTGCGACGATGTTGCAGGAAATGGGCTGTCGCTATGTCGAGATCGGCCACGCGGAGCGTCGCCGCCATTTCGGCGAAACGGTGGCGATAATCAATCAGAAGATCGATATGGCCTTTGCTTGTGAGCTGATCCCGGTCATTTGCATCGGGGAAGAGCGGCGAATGAGCGCGGAAGAGGCGGCGGATTTTGCCATCGGACAGGCGCGGGAACTGCTGGAACACCGGCAAACGCCGCTGCCGGCGCTGATTTTCGCCTGGGAGCCGCAGTGGGCGATCGGCGCGCCCGCGCCAGCGAGTGATGATTATATTCGCCGCGTTTGCAGCGCCTTGCGTGATGATTTACTGCGCCGTCATGGACCGCAATGTCGCGTCATTTATGGCGGCAGCGCGGGACCGGGACTGCTTGGCCGCCTTTGGCCGGACATCGACGGAATTTTCCTGGGCCGTTTTGCCCACCGTCCGGAAGCGCTGGCGGCGATTTTGGAAGAGGCGCTGCGCATTGTCGGCGCTTGTAGTCGGAAGTAGGGCGGAATGCGCCGGTATCAGCCTCTGGCCGCCGATGCCGGCGTGCATAAAAGAAAACAGTTTTGATATAATACCGCAAATGTTCACCCTCTAAACAAATCTACCGGCCAGGAGAGTACGACTGAATGGAAAAATCCAGTGTGTCGAAGGAATTCGAGTTACTCACTGAGATCGCCGTCGCTTATTATTGTGATGAAGTGACTCAAGAAGAGATCGCGAACAAGTTTGGTTTTTCTCGCATCAAAGTCGGACGACTGCTGAAACGGGCGAAAGAAGAGGGCATCGTCGAGATCAGCGTCCGCTACCATCCTATATTCAGCACTCAACTGGAAAAACAGCTTAAAGAGCGTTTTCCCATTAGCCGCGCGCTGATCGCCCTCGATCATCAGGATGAGGAAGAACAGCGTCGGCAAGTCGCTTCGTTGGTATCGGGACATTTGAATAACGTGCTGAAAGATAACGTTGTCGTCGCTGTCGGGCAGGGACGCAACGTCGCGGCGGTGGCGGAATCATCCGGCTCGATCCAGGCTCGGGACTGTCGCTTCCTCTGCGGTATCGGCGGTACCCATCGCCCCGGCGACATCATCAATGCGGATCATATCAGCCGCCTGCTGGCGAAAAAATTCGGCGGCAGCAGCGAATCCCTGTATGCCCCCGCCTATGTTGAAAACATCCGGCTTAAAGAGCTTTTGCTGCAAAACGGCACCATCAAAGAAACCCTTGACCGCGCGCGTAAAGCCGATATCGCCCTGGTGGGGATTGGCGATATGAATGAAGAAAGCTATATGGTTAAGCTGGGATGGTTTACCCCGCAGGAGATCAATGACGCCAGTTTAAATCAGGGCGTTATCGGCGATATCGCCGGTTATGACTTCTTTAACGCGCGCGGCGAGCACGTTAATACCGTGATGGATAATCGCGTCATTGGCCTGAGCGTCGAAGAGTTACGGCAAATACCGTGCGTTATCGCTATTGCATCGGAAAACACCAAGGCGATGGCGATTATGGGCGCTTTGCGTACCGGCGCCATTGATATCATTGCCACCAGCGCCAGAAATATTCGCACCATCCTGAGCATGAGTCAGTAGTATCTTATTGCATGGCGTTTCCCGGTCAAACGCTGACTTTATCAGATAACATCCTGCACCGGCGGCGCTCTTCGCTTTCACCGTTCGCTGCCGCCTATCCTATCCGACCGTATGACGATGTTCGGTTAACGCCATAGGGCGCGCCGGCATGGTCATTCCCCTGGTAACAAGATCTCCGCGAGAATAACCGTAACGCCAATCGGGCGAAAAAATCTCTTCGCACATCAGGCGGTTGCCGCATGGCAATCGCCGCGAATGATGACAGTACGATGAAGATCTTTCGTGAATACGCGTGGCGAAAATATCTCGCTCTGTCTCGCTTCATTTTTCCTACCGCAAATGTATTTCGGCGTTTCGTGCGGAGAACATGCCGCTATTAGCGTCAATAGCGCCCCGCGGCGGCGATTAGCCGCGTTTGGGTCTTGAGTGAAAACCCCGCCGTTTACCCTAAAAACCCTCTTCCTTGTAATCAGTATTGTGAAATATTTTGTTTCCAATTTATTACAGTGCTTACTAAACATATTTCATATGATAATGTTAGTGATTATTATTTGTATTTAATAATTTGAACGCTGCGATTTTTAATCCGCTTTCGCCACATCCGGCGAGTTTCTTCACCGAAACCCTCATTTGTGGCGCCAAAACTAGAATGCTAACGAGGAAGTGTCATGTCTTGCAAACAGGTCCGCGGCGGAACGCCCGGCGTAACAGGGTTGAAGCATTATTTCTCCGTCTCGATTATCGCGCTGTGCGTGACGAACGCGCTGGGCCTCACCGCCGTCCGCGCGCAGGAGAGCACTTCTGCGTCCGCTTCCGCCGAGGCTTCGCGGCGCGATAATGGCGATACGATAGTCGTAAGCGCCGGCGGCGCGGAGAGCGGCGCCAGCCAGCAAGAGCGGGACTATACCGTGCCGGTCACCCGCGCGGGGACGAAACTTAACCTGACGCCGCGCGATATTCCGCAGGCGGTGAGCGTGGTCACGCAGCAACGTATTAAAGATCAGAACCTGCAGAATATCGGCGATGTGCTGCAAAACGCCGCCGGTATTTCAACATCGCAGAACGACACCGAACGTTTTGATTTTTATTCGCGCGGGTTTTACATCAACAACTATACCTTTGACGATATCCCCACTACGCAAAATGCGTCCTGGAACTTCGGCGATACGGATGAGGATACGGCGATCTACGAACGCATTGAAATCGTGCGCGGTTCGACCGGCCTGATGACCGGAACCGGCAACCCGGGCGCCGCCATCAATATGGTGCGCAAGAAAGCGGAGAGTAAAACTTTTAGCGGTAATTTAAGCGCCAGCTACGGCAGTTGGAACGATCAGCGCTATGTCGCCGATCTTTCCGCTCCGCTGAATCAGTCAGGCACGGTACGCGGCCGCGTGGTGGCCGGCTACCAGGATAAGGACAGCTGGCTCGATCGCTACCATCAAAGTAAAAAATTCCTGTACGGCACCATTGAAGCCGATCTGACGGATAGCACCACCGTTGATGTGGGGTATAGCTATCTGGAGCGGAATACCGGCAATCCCACATGGGGCGGCCTGCCGGCCTGGTACGCAAACGGCGAAAGAACCCATTACGATCGCAGCTCCAACCCCGCGGCGGACTGGGCGCATTACAATATTCTCTCGCGCAAGGTTTTCGCCAACGTGACCACCAACTTCGATAACGGCTGGCAGATGCGCCTGCACGGCACGCACGCGGAAACGGATTTTGACAGCAAACTGTTTTACGTCGCCGGATTCGCGAATCAAACCACCGGGCGGCTTACCAGTGATAGTTCCGCCTATGGCGGCTGGTATGACGGCCTGCGCAAGCAGGACGCCATCGACGCCTATGCGACGGGGCCGTTCGAATTGCTGGGGCGGCAGCATGAGCTGGTCGTCGGGCTGGATTACAGCCGCCAGCGCAACCGCTACTATGGCCGTTTTACGGCGATAAGCGCCAACGATGTAGGCAATACCAACGGTTGGAACGGCAACGTTATAGAACCGGATTGGGGAGATTGGGCGCTTAACGGCGATGATACCATTCGCCAGAGAGCCGGCTATGCGGCGGCGCGTTTCTCTCTTACCGATCCGCTATCGCTGATCGTCGGCGCGCGTTATACGCAGTACAGCACCAACGGCATCACCGCCAATATGGATAAGAACAACCTGACGCCGTACGGCGGGCTGGTTTATGACATCAACGAAACCTACTCCGCGTTTGTCAGCTATACCTCTATTTTCCAGCCGCAGACTTATCGCGATCGTCAGGGCGCCTATCTGGAACCGGTGATCGGAAAAGATTATGAAGCGGGAATTAAATCCGACTGGTTTAACGGCCGGTTGACGGCAGCGCTTTCGGTGTTCCGCATCGAGCAGGAGAATCTGGGCCAGCAGGACGGTACTCTCCTTGTGCCGAACAGTTCGGAATACGCCTACTATGCTTCTAAAGGCGTGGTAAGCCGGGGCGCGGAGTTCGAAGTGAATGGCGCGGTCACCGATAACCTTATGCTGACGTTCAGCGCCAGCCGCTATGTGGCGAAGGACATTAATAACGATCGCGTTAATTCCAATCTGCCGCAAACGCAGCTGAAACTATTTACCAGCTATAACCTGCCGACGCTGCCGCAGCTGACGGTTGGCGGCGGCGTTAACTGGCAGAATCGGACCTTCAAGGATCTGACTGGGCCGGCGGGCAACAGTGTTCGTTTGTATCAGGGGAGCTACCCATTGGCTAACCTGTTCGCGCGTTATCAGGTGGATAAGAACCTGTCGGTGCAGGCGAACGTGAGCAATCTGTTCGATCGTGAATATAACACCGGGCTGTCGAGCGGCGTTATTTACGGCGAGCCCCGCAATTACTCGGTCAGCGTTAACTATGCTTTCTGATCCTGTTTATACCCTAAGTCATTCGCGCTGCAGGACAAAGACGCCGAAAGCGTTTTTCAACGGCGCTTGCGCCGGCCCCACGGATGGGGCGAATCGCAAAGCCGACGCACAGGCAACTTGACGTATGACCGCTATATTTCGTAAATCAAGAGTAAGGGAAGTTTATGGCCGAAGTTCAGGGCTACCGCCTGTTTAACGTTCGACTGGCGCGCAAGAGCGCCGTTTCTCCTTCGCTGCTGAAGCTGGTATTCGGCGGCCCGGAAGTGGCGCGCATGAAGTGCGACGCGCCGGATCAGCGCATCAAAATACTGTTTCCCGCCGCAGACGGCACGCCGCCGTCTCTCCCCGCGGAGGGGCGGTGGTATCAAATCGCGCTGTCGCTGCCGAAAGAGAAGCGCCCGGCGATCCGTACCTATACGCTGCGCCATGTCGATCGCGAGCGTCAGGAAGTGACGGTGGAGTTCGTCAGTCACGGAACCGAAGGCCCCGCGTCGGCGTGGGCGCTTAATGCTATGCCGGGCGACGCCGTGCAGATGGTGGCGCCGAACGCGGAGTATAAAGAAGACAGCGGCGGCTATGAGTGGATGCCTCCCGCCGGGCTGCGTAACGGGCTGATTATCGCCGACGAAACGGCGCTTCCCGCGGCCCGGGGCATTCTGGAACTGATAGCCGGTCAGGAGAATCCGCCAAAGATTCAGGCCTTCTTGGAAGTGCCGGAGGCCGGGGACTGCGTGGATTTGAGCGCGTTCGGTTTTGCGGAAATAATCTGGCTGCCGCGCGCGCCGGCCGGAGCGGCCCATGGCGAATGCCTGATTCAGGCGGTTAAAATACGGGCCCGCGTGCCGGAAAGCCGTCGGCACGATGCGGTGAAGGAAGAGGCGGATGGCGAGCTGCTGTGGGATAAGGCCACCGGCGGAAGCAGCGAATTTTATGGCTGGGTGGCGGCGGAATCGACGGCGGTAAAACTTCTGCGCCGCCATCTGATCGGCGAACGCGGCGTGGCGCGCGAGGCGATTAATTTTATGGCTTACTGGGCTAAGGGGCGGGCCCTGTAACGCGCGGCGGCATAAGTCTGAACGCCACGCCCGGCGCGGCAAGCCGATACGATACGGTTGAGAACGCGGTTTTTACTCTATCCCACCGAAGCATTTAAGCTGCAGGATAAAAACGGCAAAGCGTTTTTGAACCGCGCCGGCGCCGACCCCGGCGGAGCGAGTCACAGAGCCAGCGCGTCTGCGTCTTAAAGTATGAAGGGGGATATCTATTCAACGACAGGGGGAGCAGCCATGGTTCGCATCGCTGTTGATATGGATGAAGTCATTGTAGATACATTTCCAGCGTTGCTGGCTTGGTATCGCGATACCTATAACCATAATATTGTGCTTACTGATTGTATCGGCAAAAGTTTTACCGATCTTTTCCCCGCCGAGCAGGTAGCGAAAATGGAGGATCTGCTTACCGAAGGAAAATTTTTCGGATCGTTGCCGGTTATGGAAGGCGCGCAAACCGCCTTGCAGAAATTATCCCAACATTTTGAGATTTTTTTGACGACCGCGGCGATGGAATATCCAAACTCATGTGAATATAAATTTCGCTGGCTGCGTGCAAATATGCCGTTTATCGACCCGCTGAATATCGTATTTTGCGGCGATAAAAGCATTATTCATGCAGATTATTTAATTGATGATAATGTTCGTCATTTTCAACGTTTTGGCGGACAAGGGATCTTATTTACCTCACCACAAAATTCGCTGCTGGAGTGGGCGCCGCGAGTTAATAACTGGCAAGAGGTATTAGCGTTCTTTGGCGTGAGTGAAGCCGGAAAAAACTGATAATCTCAGCAGCGCGCGTCCTAAAATCCGCAACAGGATTTCCGCTGAAAGAGTGTGAAATCAGATATTTTTTGTCTGAAATTCATTTGGCGGTAGTCTGTCTGAAGAACATCGATTGAATTGATAAAATAGACGACCAGGCTTGGTATACAAGGCTCAATTCATGGAGCCTGTTTTACCTGACGTCGCTGCAAGATGGACGCCGTGCTTCGCTACGTTCGTCTTGCTGGATATTATCGGCGCCGGATTGCTGGCAAATGATTTTTCATCAGGGTACGCCATCGGGCACGTAACCAGCTTGTTATTTCAGATCAAAGGTTGACGGTGCGAAACGCAAGCCGAGCATCTTCACAACCTTTTTCCCGATGCGCGGATCAGCCGAAAACGCATCGGGAGGGCTGCTCTCGCTAACGAATTACTCAAATAACCGCGTCTATGCCAACCAGGATAGATAGGTATTCATTGTCGGTTCTATGTCCGCTGTTGTCGGGCAACAGCGGAATTTACAGAAATGGCCGGGTTTTTTGCGCGCCGATTTCAAATACGTCGCGCGCGTTCAGCCGCCAATAGCCTGGGTTAAATAGCTCCAGAGAACAGACGCCGTCATAGCCCATGGCGGTTAATTCCCGCAGGCAGCGTATCGACTCGTTGACTATATCGCGATTTGACCAACTCGCCCGGCCATCTCCGCGCCGCTCTGCTGGCGGGCGCAGCGCTGGGGACCTTGCCGGATCTGGATACCCTGCTGTTGGGGCTGTCCCCGCCGTACGGAGGCTGCAGTGGTTCAACCGCGGCTTTATGCGCGCCCGGGTCGTTGATGACCGGCTGGTGCTCAGCGATCTGCGTATGGGACTGGAGCCCGTCTACATATTTAACTTTGTCGTAGCGGAGCGGGCGGACGGACGCTGGCGGGAAATTGTGCCCGAGGAGCTGAATAGCGACGGTAGCGATAACGTTCGCCGCAGTTCGGCGGCGATATGGCGGCGTATCTGGCGCGAGCCGCCGGCGCCGGCCGGGGGCGATATACGCGCGGCGCGGCAGCGTAATCCGGGCTCGCGCGCGACGGCCGAATAACCGGCCCGCCGGCGCCGCGAAGAACAGCAGCCTTGAGCGCGATCGTCAAGATGGATTATTTGCGGGCGTCCGTCGGCGGAGCCGAGGATGCGCATACCTCGATTTTCCGGCCGGGGTATCTTTTCCTGAGCAAGCCGTCAACGTGGGTGAGCAAGGCATACTTTCAGATCCTGCGCGAAACGCTGCGCCTGGCCGTCGCGGAGCCCGGACACGGTGACCCGAATGGCCTGGGACTGCCCCTGTACGTCGAAAGCGCCCCCCAGGCGAACCAGCCAGCCTTTTTTGGCCAGCGCGTAGGCCACGTCTTTCTCATCTTTTGGCAGCGGTATCCAAAGATTGAACCCGTCCGAGGCCGGCGGTACGTCGATCCCCTGGGCGAGCAAAGCGGTACGCAGTTCGTTGCGACGGCGCGAATAGTCTGCCCGTGCGTCATCAATCTTCCGGCGCACCGCCGCGGAAGCGAGGCCGCTACTGACGAACGCCTGAAGGATATGGCTAACCCACGTCATGCCCGGAGCCAGGCGGGTGCGCAGCCGCCGCGCCGTTTCTATATCGCAGGCGACGAACGCCAGGCGCATGTCCGGCCCCAGGCCCTTGGATACCGAACGCACCAGCGCCCAGCGCGACGTCGCCGCGGGGATAATAGAGTGATAGGGCGTTTCGGCCAGCAGAGCGAAATGGTCATCGACGATAACCAGTACGTTAGGGTGGTCCGCGAGGATCCGCTTTAATGCCTCCGCGCGTTTCCTGGACAAACCGCATCCCGTAGGGTTGTGCGCGCGCGGCGTAATCAGCACGGCCTGCGCGCCTGTGTTCAGGGCGGAGTGCAGCGCTTCCGGCCGCATGCCCTCATCGTCGATCTCGACCCCCGCCGCCTGCATGCCCGCCAGCCGCAGCGCGTTGATGGTGCCGAGAAAGCACGGATCCTCCACCGCCACCTTATCGCCCGGCACCAGATGAGCGGCGGCCAGGCGTTCAATGGCGTCCACCGCGCCGTACGTCAGCTCTAGCTCGCAGTCGGCGGGGCAATCCGCGTTGAGCCACGCCATCCCCTGCCGGCGCAGCTCGGGCAGAATAGTCTCTTCGCCGTACAGAAAGGGCCTGGGCAGGCTCCCGCTAAGCAGCGTCGATACATCCGGCAACCACTGCGGATTGGGATTGCCGTCGGCGAGATCGATCAGCGCCGTTCCGGCGCTCAGGCCTTCCTGCTCGCCGGCGCGGGGCGGTTCGCAGATTGTTGTGCCCAGGCGGCCCTGGGTAATGGCGATGCCCGCCTTTACCAGCCGCTGGTATGCCGCCGCCACCGTATTGCGGTTGACGCCAAGCGTATCCGCTAATTCGCGTACGGGGGGCAACGAACGGCCGGGGGACAGGTCGCCGCTTTGCACCATGGTCCGAACGCAGTCAGAAATCTCCTGTGCGGTTTTTCCGGTGATCTTCACTTTTGTCCCATGACAATATATGGTTTGTTAGGCGACAATTTTAGCATCGAGTCAGAGAAATAGCATAGCGTGATTCCCGCGCCCGGAAATCTCGCCACCGGCCATTTGGGGCCGGCAACGGAACTCCGCCGCGCCGGCTTGTTTCGCGGGGTTTTTCTCTGATTGCCGGCGTTGCGGCCCAGACGATCGGGTCGTCTTCGAGGCGCGCAACCTCCGATAACCCATGCGCAGCATGGCGCGGGTTATCCCTATCCATTGATACAAGGAGTCTTCACGATGTTGTTTTCCGGCCTTAGCGCATTTCCTCTGACCCCCATGACCGAGAGCGGTATTGACGAGGTCTCGTTTATTCGCCTGATTGAGCGGCTTGCCGACGCCGGCGTGGATGCCATCGGCGCGCTGGGCTCTACCGGCAGCTACGCCTATCTCACCCGGGCGGAGCGGGGACGTATCGCCCGGCTCGCCGTGGAGCACGCCGGCAACGTGCCGGTTATGGTGGGGATCGGCGCGCTACGTACGCGTGACGTGTTGGCGCTGGCGGAAGATGCGCAAAAGGCGGGGGCGGGCGCCGTGCTGCTGGCTCCGGTGTCGTACCAAAAACTCTCTTCCGATGAGGTCTTCGGCCTTTATGAAACGGTCGCCCGCACGCTGTCCGTGCCGCTGTGCGTCTACGATAATCCCGGCACTACGCATTTTGAGTTCAGCGATGAACTGCACGGGCGCATCGCGCAGCTGCCCAACGTGGCCTCCATCAAGATCCCAGGCGTTCCCGCCGAGGCCCATGAGGCGCGCGCCCGGGTAGAGCGGCTGCGCGCTCTGCTTCCGTCGCACGTTACCCTTGGCGTGAGCGGCGATGCCTGCGGCGCGTTGGGCCTGAACGCCGGCTGCGAGTCCTGGTATTCGGTGACTGGCGGCGTGTTTCCCCGAACGACGCTGGCGATCGCGCGCGCGGCGCAGGCGGGAGATGCCAAGCTGGCCTTGCGCCTGTCCGAACGTCTGAAACCGCTGTGGGATCTGTTCGGCAAGTACGGCAGCCTGCGCGTGGCGGCGTCGGCGGCAGAGCTTATGGGGCTGGTTGCATCCCCTTGTTTGCCGCTGCCGCTTAACGCGCTGGACGGCGCCGATCGACGGCGGCTCGCCGCGCTGCTCGACGAACTGGCGCTGGCGTGACGCAGCGCGTTCCGGCATCAGCCGGCGGCATCGCCTCCGGCTGTAATCGCCCACGCGGTCGCCCCGTCAGGATGGTCAGTGCGGAGGACATGTAATCTGGACGGGCATGCTGCCTTCCCGACAATTTCTTTCTTTTAACGCTGTTGCTGCAATAGAATAAAATTTTCTGCCATATATAGAGCGAGTTTATCTCGCTGTAGCGTACTTTTTCTGAAGTTAGCATTAGCAAGATGATCCCTCTTCATCGAAAAGTAGTTAATCAGTGAAACATTATTTTGGGGCACCTAATGTCTCTCAATCAATCGCAGGAGACGGCAAGAATATTTCATCTGTATCCTCATCAGAAAAAAGAGCATTTGTTATAACTCTTTAAAGTATTCGAAAGATGATGTTTCACAATATTCAAGGTGAAATCAATTCACCGATAGATAGCCATGTGGCATTGAAGGTATAAGGTCATTTTTAGCATCTTGGATAGCTCGGAGATGTCATGTTTAAATGCAACCAATCGACTTTTTATTAGGCTGTATCCCGCAATTTAATGCGTCCTACTTGCGGTCAGTCAGCCAAAATAAATTGAGGGTCGCAGTCCAGTGCTTATGCAAACTTAATCATCCCCTTGTAGAGTTTTCCGACATTCACGAGAAGCATGTTCTTTTCATTTCGTTTACATACACCATCGTAAGTTGTTTGTTAAACTCCATTTTTGAGAATGAACGTTCATTATAAGGTTACCA
This sequence comes from Brenneria populi, assembly GCF_036016195.1. NCBI lineage: Bacteria > Pseudomonadati > Pseudomonadota > Gammaproteobacteria > Enterobacterales > Pectobacteriaceae > Brenneria > Brenneria populi. Next base: position 38,638 of record NZ_JAYWTM010000031.1, read on the forward strand.
TGATGGTTTTTCAGCGGTATGTTATTGCGGGCATGGTGTTTTTGCTTATCGCTTGCGACCAGAGTGCAGAGAACAATTCCGGCTCAGTGGTCACGGAAGTTGGCGTAAAAACGCTTCAAACAGAACCGGTTACATTAACCAGTCAATTAACGGGACGCGTCACTGGTACCATGACGTCAGATGTGCGTCCGCAGGTCGGCGGCATTATTCAGAAACGGCTGTTTACCGAAGGGGATGAGGTAAAAGCCGGGCAGGTTCTCTATCAAATCGATCCCGCCAGTTACCAGGCCAGCTATGACCAAGCCGTTGGTCAATTGAAAAATGCCACTGCGGTGGTGAAAAGCAGCAAATTGAAAGCCGAACGTTACGCGGCGCTGGTGAAAGAAAACGGTGTATCCCGTCAGGATGCGGACGATGCAGAAGCCACTTATCAGCAAAATGTCGCCTCGGTAGCGCAGTACAAAGCGGCCGTCGAGAGTGCGCGTATTAATCTGAACTATACCCGGATCAAAGCACCGATTAGTGGTCGTATCGGTATTTCATCGGTGACGCCCGGCGCGCTGGTGACGTCTGAGCAAACCACGGCATTGGCGACGATTCGCGCGCTCGACCCGATTTATGTCGATCTGACCCAGTCCAGCGTGTAGTTGCTGAAGTTGAAGCGTCAGCAGGCCTCTTTGCATCGGAACGGTGATGACGTGCCGGTAACGGTGCAACTGGAAGACGGCTCGACCTATGGTCATACCGGGAAGCTGGAACTGACGGAAGTTTCGGTCGATGAATCAACCGGCACCGTCACGCTGCGTGCCATTTTCCCTAACCCCGATCATCAGCTACTGCCTGGCATGTATGTGCGCGCCACCGTTAGCAATGGCGTGAAAAATGATGTGATCCTGGCGCCACAACAGGGCGTTACCCGCGACGCGAAGGGCAATGCCACCGTGCTGATTGTGGATAAAGACAATAAAGTCGCAAGCCGTGAAGTGGCGACCGATCGTGTGATCGGCAGTAAATGGCTGATCGACAGCGGCCTGCAAAGCGGCGATAAACTGATTGTCGAAGGCACCGGTAAAGTACACGTAGGCCAAACCGTGAAACCGGTAGAAACGGGCGCCGCGACTTCCTCTGACGCCAGCGCGAACGCCGCCGGAGGGAACTGATTATGTTGGCTCAGTTCTTTATCCGACGGCCGGTATTCGCCTGGGTAATCTCCATCTGCATTATGCTGTTCGGTATTCTCAGCATTAAAAGCTTGCCGATTGCGCAATATCCTGATGTGGCGCCGCCGCAGATCAGCATTCAGGCCACCTATACCGGAGCCTCGGCGGAGACGCTGGAAAGTAGCGTGACTCAGGTGATTGAGCAGCAGCTTACCGGTCTGGATGGGTTGCTTTACTTCTCCTCCACCAGCACCGCCTCTACCGGACAGGTCAAGATCACCGTCACCTTCGAGCAGGGCACCGATCCTGACATCGCTCAGGTGCAGGTGCAGAATAAAGTGCAGCAGGCGGAAAGCCGTTTGCCGGACGCCGTAACGCAGCAGGGGGTGACGGTTGAGAAAGCGCAAAGCGATTTCTTGCTGATCATGGCGTTGTACGACAAAAACAACAAAGCGTCCTCTTCTGACGTGGCCGACTACTTGGTCAGTAATATGGAAGACACCCTGGCGCGTTTGTCCGGTGTGGGCAGCGTGCAGGTGTTTGGTGCGGAATATGCAATGCGTATCTGGCTCGATCCAGCCAAACTGGCTTCCTATTCGCTGATGCCGTCTGATGTGGAAACGGCGCTGGAAGCGCAAAATACCCAGGTTTCCTCAGGGCAGATCGGTGCCCAACCAGCCAGTAAAGAGCAGCAATTGGTGGCGACGGTACGTTCGCGTTCCCGTCTACAAACGCCGGAACAGTTCCGCAATATCGTGCTGAAAAGTCAGGCGGATGGCTCAGCTGTGCATCTGAGCGATGTGGCGCGTGTAGAGATGGGCGATGATGACTACAGTTCCAACGTGCTGGCGAACGGTCATCCAGCTTCCGGTATAGCGATTCAACTGGCGTCCGGCGCCAATGCGCTCTCCACTGCTGAGAACGTGAAAAAGACTGTCGACGAGTTCCGTTCCAGCCTGCCGAGCGGCTATGACATTGCTTATCCGCTCGATAGCACCGACTTTGTTAAAATCTCGATTGAAGAGGTGGTCAAAACCCTCGGTGAAGCCATCGTTCTGGTGGTGATCGTGATGTTTATCTTCCTGCAAAACATCCGTACCACTCTGATCCCGGCCATTGCCGTACCGGTCGTTCTGCTCGGCACTTTCGGGGTGCTGGCTCTCTTCGATTACTCCATCAATACCTTGACGATGTTCGGTGTAGTGCTCGCCATCGGGTTGCTGGTGGATGACGCCATTGTGGTGGTGGAAAACGTTGAGCGCGTGATGCGCGAGGAGCGGCTGCCGCCACGCGAAGCAACAGAGAAATCGATGAAGGAAATTACCGGCGCACTGATCGGTATTGCGCTGGTACTGTCGGCGGTATTCCTGCCCATGACCTTCTTTAGCGGTTCAACCGGCGTTATCTACCGTCAGTTTTCCATTACCATCGTTTCTTCGATGATTCTGTCGGTGGTGGTTGCGCTGACGCTGACCCCAGCACTTTGCGCCACCCTGCTGAAACCGCACGACCATGAAAGCGGTCAGAAGGGCTTCTTCGGCTGGTTTAACCGTAGTTATGAAAAAATCCAGGCGCGCTATCACCAAAAAGTCGGGCACGTGATCCGCAGCTCGGTACGTTACCTGCTGCTGTACGCGATACTGCTGATTGGCTGCGCCTTTATGTTTTTGCGCTTGCCGACCGGCTTTTTGCCGACGGAAGATCAGGGCTATATCATGGTTCAGTATACCCTGGCCCCGGGGGCGACCGAAAACCGTACCAGCGAAGTCCGCCGTCAGATTCAGCAATATTTCGCCACTCAGGAGAAGGACAACGTTAATGTCAGCATGTTGGTTAACGGATTCAGTTTTGCCGGTAGCGGGCAGAACGCCGGTATCGGTTTTGTCTCGCTGAAAAACTGGAGCGAGCGTAAAGGTTCGGAAAATACCGCCGATGCTATTGCCGGTCGCGCCATGATGAATCTCTCCGGCATCCGTGATGCACAGGTGTTTGTACTGTCGCCCCCTTCGATTTCTGGTTTGGGACAGTCAAACGGCTTTACCTTCGAGTTACAGGCTCGCGGCGGCACCGGCCGTGATGAGTTGCTGACGTTACGTAACCAACTGATTGCCGAAGCCAACCAGGACCCGGTGCTCAGCAGCGTGCGAGCCAACACCCTGCCGGATCTGCCCCAGTTGCAGGTGGATATTGATGACGAAAAAGCCCAGTCGCTTGGCCTGTCGATTAGCGATATCAACACCACGCTCAGCGCGGCGATTGGCGGTACTTATGTCAATGATTTCACCGATCGCGGCAGGGTCAAAAAGGTCTACATGCAGGGTGATGAAGCGTTCCGCAGCAAACCGGAAGATATCGATAAATGGTTTGTGAGCGGTACTGATAACGAGGGTAACACTACTATGGTGCCGTTCTCGTCCTTCTCATCGTCCCACTGGTCATATGGGCCGGATGTGCTGTCGCGCTACAACGGCTTGTCATCGTATGAAATCGAAGGCTCCGCGGCATCGGGTAAAAGTTCCGGCGACGCGATGACCGCAATGGAAAAACTGGCGAGCAAACTGCCGGAAGGCACCCGTTATGCGTGGAGCGGCTTGTCCTATCAAGAACGCCTGTCGGGCAATCAGGCGACGTCGTTATATGTCATTTCGCTGGTTGTGGTGTTCCTGTGTCTGGCTGCGCTGTATGAAAGCTGGTCGGTGCCGTTCTCGGTGATGATGGTGGTGCCGCTTGGCGTGTTTGGTTCACTGCTGGCTGTCACGCTACGCGGACTGGAAAACGATGTCTATTTCCAGGTGGCGCTGCTTACCATTGTCGGTCTGTCGGCGAAGAACGCCATCCTGATTGTCGAATTCGCCGAGGAGAATTACCGCAAGGGGGAAAACCTGATAAAAGCGGCAGTACATGCGGCATCAATGCGTCTGCGCCCGATCATCATGACGTCACTGGCCTTTACCGCCGGGGTGCTGCCTTTGGCTATATCGAGCGGCGCCGGGGCGAACAGTCGTATCGCCATCGGTACGGGCATCATCGGCGGCACGATTTCCGCTACGTTGCTCGCTATTTTCTTAGTCCCGCTATTCTTTGTGCTGGTCCGCCGTATCTTCCCGGGGCTGCCGCATAGTCATGCGAGTCACACCGAAACTGCTGCGAAGACGGGGGAATAATATGTCAGCAAAAATTTTGGCGGTCTTTCTACCCGGTTTCCTGGCGGGATGTGTGTCGCTGGCTCCTGACTATCAACGTCCGGATGCATCTGTCGCCAATACTTTGCCTCCGGGAGACGCGTATCGTTCGTTACAGGGGACGCAAGCCGCGAACTATCGGGATATTGGTTGGCAGGAATATATTCTTGATCCAAAGCTGCGCCAGGTCGTGGCGATGGCGCTCGACAGCAGTCGTGATTTGCGTGAAGCGGTCGCCAGCGTTAAGGCTGCCCATGCGCAGTATGGCGAAGAACGTTCTGCACTGTTTCCGACCATCAGTGCCGGTGTCAGCGGTACGCGGTCGCGTGCGCTGACCGGTGAAGGCAACCAGACCGCCATCAGCAACAGTTATGAAGCCGAGGGCAGCGTCAGTTCGTTCGAACTGGATCTGTTTGGCAAAAATCAGAGCCTGACGCGCGAGCAGTATGAAACCTACCTCGGCACGCTGGAGGGGGCACGCAGTACGCGCCTGACGGTATTGTATAATACGGTGGATTACTGGCTGACGCTGGCGGCCGACCGTAGCAATCTGGAGATAGCCAAAGAGACGGCGGAAAGCGCACGCCAGTCGATGGAAGTGACGCGCAAACAGATGGAGCATGGTACGGCTTCACTGGTCGATGTCTCCTCAGCGGAAACGACCTACCAGTCGGCGATGGCCGATGTCGCCAACTACACCACCAGTGTGGCGCAGGATAAAAACGCGCTGGACCTGGTGGTGGGCCGTAGCGTGCCGGATCATCTATTACCGGATAATATTGATGCGCTGGAGCAGGCGTTCCGCAAAGTGCCGGCGGGCATTTCGTCCGATGCGTTGTTTAATCGCCCGGATGTGCTGGAAGCGGAGCATAACCTGAAGTCTGCCAATGCCAGTATCGGCGCGGCGCGGGCGAACTTCTTCCCGAGCATCTCATTGACAGCCAGCGGCGGCGTTGGCAGCTCCGCGCTCTCCTCGCTGTTCAAAAACGGAGCCGGAATCTGGTCATTTGCGCCGAGCATTTCACTGCCGATTTTCAGCGGCGGCTACAATGTGTCATATCTGAAGTACACCAAAGCGGAGAAGGAGTACTACGTGGCGGCGTATGAGAAAGCGGTGCAGACTGCTTTCAAGGAAGTCGCGGATGCACTGGCGCGGCGCGGCACCATCCAGGATGAGTTGGCCAGCCAGCGTAACAATGTGGCGGCATCGCAGACTTATTATCATCTGGCGGATCTGCGTTACCGTAATGGAGTGGATACGTACCTGAACGCGCTGACCGCGCAGCGTACGCTCTACAGTGCGCGTACCGGCCTGGTCAGTACGCAACAGGCGTATTATCTGAACCTGATTACCTTCTACAAGGTGATGGGCGGCGGAACGGCATTGAAAGAATCAGAACTGAATCTGTAAACCACATCGCGTGGGCTGATTTTTTCTCGACGCGCGGCTAAGTATTAGCGGATCTTTGTCATGTATATCGACAAAGATCCGTTTTTTTATATGATGCCGTAACTTCATAATGTATGTTACTTACCCAGTAAAACTGGACACCGCCTTACTCCGCGATCGCGGCATCAGTTTTCTTATCATAGCCCATCAGACGCAGCGTCGGCGACGCGGTTCCCGGCTATGCAGCCAAAGTGACGGCGATTTCCGCCGATCGGGTGGCGCTGGAATACCAGGGGCGTTATGAAGCCTTACGTTTACGTTTATACGACGATGCCGCGCCGGCGACGGCAGGCGGAGATCCCTCCGTAGCGCAGTTAAAGGCGCGGCTGCAGGATAAGTCGATGCAAGTGATGGATTACATCACGATTTCTCCGGTGATGAGGGGGACAGTCCGATCTTTCAAAGTGTGGATGCAATCCCCTCCAGTTGAACCGCCGGCAACAACGCAAAGGCCGTTTTCATTTCCCGCGCCTCCTTTCCGGGGCTACGCCCGAAAGTGCGTTTGAACTCGCGGTTGAACTGCGACGGGCTTTCATAGCCGACTCGCGCGGCGGCGGCGGCGGCCGTCAGATTATCTCGGATCATGAGCAGTCGAGCCTGGTGCAGACGGACGGATTTTATGTACTGGATCGGAGAGGTTCCCGTTACCTCTTTAAAGCGGGCATGAAACGTAGGCGTCCCCATGCCCGCTTCGTGTGCCAGCAAGCCTACGTCCAGAGCCTGTGAATAATCGCTGTGAATACGCTTAAGCGCGCGCGCGATCCTGCCAAAGCCGCCGTGACTGGCTAATGCCGCGCGTATCGCCCCCCCTTGCTCGCCCTTAAGTACGCGAAAATAGAGCTCTCTGATGATGCCTGCCCCGAGTATTTTGGCTTCAAGGGGAGAGGTTAGCGCTGTTAAAAGCCGTAAGGCCGTATCGGCGAGCGGGCAGTCCAAGGGGGTTGAGATAATCCCAAGCGGCTCCGCCAGCGAGTCACTGGCCGAGTGGTCAACGTCTATCATCAGGTCGGCGATATTCATCATATTCAGCCGTACCGAGATCCCCAGCAACGGCTCTTCCTGGCTGGCGCAGGTTTCGGTCGAGAACGGCAAGGGCACCGAGAGCACCAGGTAATGCCGGGCGTCATAGTGGTACACCCGGTCGGCCAGGTAACCCCGCTTACTTCCCTGGCAGACGATCACGATGCTTGGCTCATATAACACGGGCGTTCGCCCCAAAGGCCGATCGGCTCGCATCAGCCGAACGTCATCCAACAGCGTGCTCGTATAGCCTTCATGGGGCGCCAGTTGCTTAATCAGGCGACTCATCTCTGCTTGCTGCTCGCCCGCTGAAATAAACATGACGCAAAGCCCCTTTATTAGACAAATGTGCAGTTATTGTCGCAAAAAACATTTTATATAAATAGATTCATATAGGAATAGGCAATGATTCAATAGTTCCAGGCCTGGTTCATTCGGTCTCGCCAGCCTAAGCTTTGTTCAGTAATTCATTGAACAAGACGGAGTATCACCCCATGCAACAACAAACAAAAACTGAAAATGTCTGGTTTATTACCGGCGCCGCGCGCGGCATCGGGTTGTCGCTGGCCCGCCAGGCGCTGGCCCTGGGCGATAGGATTGCGGCTACCTCGCGTTCGCTCGCCAGCCTTAACAATGTGTTCGGCAGCGACAATCCGAGACTGCTGGCGCTGGAAGTCGATCTGTGTAGCGAAGCAAGCGTGAAGGCGGCTATCGAAAAGACCATGACGATATTTGGCCGTATCGACCGCGTGGTAAATAATGCCGGCTACGGTCAGCAGGGGGCGGTCGAAGCACTCACCGATGCCGAGTTGCGGCGTAACTTCGAGGTCAATGTGTTCGCGCCGTTGCATGTGCTGCGCCACGCGCTGCCGCATCTGCGCAAACAGCGCGGCGGCCATATCTTCAACATCGCTTCTATCGTTGGCTTCCAAGGGGGATATGCCGGCTGGGGAAGTTACGTCAGCAGTAAGTTCGCGCTGGCGGGGCTGACTGAAACGCTGGCCGCCGAAGTGGCCGAGTTGGGCATTAAGGCCACGGTGGTCTATCCAGGCCCGGTGCGTACCGGCTTTTTGTCTAAAGATAGTCTGGCGGTCGCTCAACATTCGATCGCGGATTATACCGCAGTACAGGCTTCTCTGGCGCTCCATCTCAATGAGCTGGATGGCCAGCAGGCTGGCGATCCGGAAAAGGTGGCCGCCCTGATCCTACAAGCGGCTACAGCTGCAGAATCCCCGGTTCACTTATTTGCCGGGAAAATCGCCAACACGCTTGCCGAGCAGAAAATGCAGGCCGTACGTAAGGATCTGGATGTGTGGCGTGGCGCTTCCGACGCGACGGATTTTAGCGATTGACAATTAAGGCAGATCCTTAACTGTCCTGATCTGCTTTTTACTCGTTACTTATGGCCGGTTTGGATTGGGGGATGTAAATGCGGTTTTGTTTACGCCAGACTATTTTTTATCACTCATTATTTTTATTTAATGCGTGTTGAGTCGGTGATTACCTGATTCTTACTGCGATACCGCCGTTCGGCGGCGGCGCGGGGATTTCAGTTGCCGATATCATCCACATCTTGTTCGCTGTCGTGGGTATTTCCGCGATTATTGCTGCATTGGCCACCCTGTTCGGCATCATAAAATATCTGGGGGCGATCTATTTGCTCTATCTTGGCGTCAGGGCCATCAGGCAGAGGGATACGGCTATACCGGCGCGGGAACCGGTACGCTTGTCGGCGGGGCTGGCCTTTCGACAAGCGATATTAACCGAGTTGTTTAATCCCAAAACGGCACTCTTCTTTCTGGCTTTTTTGCCGCAATTCGTACGCCCGGAAAACGGTGTCGTTTTCCTACAGCTTCTGTCGCTAGGCATACTGTTTACGATGATGGGGTTCGGGAGCACGCTTATCTTTGCCCTGGGGGCGGGTAAAATGGGGAATTTCCTGCGCCGTTATCCGAGGGTGGTAAAGTGGCAGGGCAAAGTAGTCGGCTGTATTTACTGTGGTCTCGGGATCCGACTCGCGCTTCAGCAGCGTTAAATTAATGAGCGGCGTAGATTCCACTACCGGCCATCGCCCAGAGACGGCCAGGTATCCAAGAAAACCGGTGTGGTTTAAAACAGTCCTTCCACTATGCCAGGCTCCGGTCACGCTTTCCGGTACGGATATAGGCGTTGGCCATGGCGGGCAGAATCGTCAGAATTGCCAGGATCGCCATTACAATGCCAAGAATCAGCGTCGAGTGAAGGCCGTAGCGCTCGATCAACGACGAGCCTAACGCACTGCTGATAATGACGCCGAGGGTGATGAAGGATGAGTGGACGGTATTCACCAGTGGTGAAGCGTTTCCTGCGCGCTGCACTCGTACCGTCATGGCTGGATTCATTGTGACGCCGACAAAACCGATAGCGATCATTAAGATAAGTGCGACGGGGGCGATCTGAGTCCACAACGCGAGTCCCGTAAGGAACAGCGCGTTCAGGATTGTCCCGCCGAGCAGCGCCACGACAGTGTGGCGATCTGCGAGGCGGGCCACGATGCTGTTTCCGATGACCGTCGCGGCGCCGTAGGCGAATAGAAGCCATGGGACGGTGCCAAGGTCGAATCCAGAGAGCGTCGTCAGAATCGGGGTGAAGAAGCTGAATACAGCGAAAGTGGCGCCGATGATAAGCGTGCTTGAAAGCAGCGCCAGCAGCAGTTGAGGACGCATGAACACCAGCGCCTGTTCCTTGATTGATTGGGCGGATTCCGGCGGCTGACCTTCGGAGCGCGGGTTGTGGACGAAGAGCAGGGTTAAGACGCCGGCCAGAGCGGTGGCGATTGCGATTGCCCAGAAGGCCGATTGCCAGCCGAAATGTTCGCCGATCAGCGTGGCCGCGGGAAGACCGAGAAGCGTGCCGAGCATGAGTCCGTTCATTGCGACGCCGATCGCCCGTCCTCGGCTGTTCTCATCAACGAGGCGTACGCACAGGGAAATCGCCACGCCGAAAAACGCTTGTGAAGCGACGCCTGTGACAATGCGCGCCACGACCATAACGCCGTAGCTGGATGCGAAGATCGCAATGACATTGCCGATGAGAAAGATCGCGAGGATCGTGAGCAGACTCGCCTTCGGCGGTACGCGACGGAGGAGGAAGACGAACACGGGCCCGCCGACGGCCATGGCAACGGCGAACGCGGTGACGAGATAACCTATCTGGACGATGGTGACGTTAAAGCCCGCCGCGAGTTGCGGCATGAGCCCTGCGACGGCGAACTCGCTCATAACCATGGCAAAGATTCCGATTGCCAATATGTATACGGCGCCGGGAACTTTCTTAATAGCATGTGACTGTTGCATTCATTGAGTCCTCTCCCCGGCGTCTTATCCGGGTTGTTGCTTGGGATTAAAAATCACACTATCGCGGCAAGGGGGGTACGCCAGTCGACGACTCGTGTGCGTAGCTCAGCGTCTGCCCGGAAGCGTCGGTCCCGTACTGTCATTGGCTTCTCCGATCAACGTGATGTCGTGTCGCGGTACCGGTCTAAGCGTCGACAAAATCAGGGTTCTTGCTGTTTAGTATTGTATTTTAAAATACAAAACTGCTTTTATTGTATTTTATAATCCAAAAAAAGCAACGCGTTTGAATCACTCCGACTTTGGGAGAGCGTTAAGTGTGGGAGCGGATACGGCGCGAGCTGAACTGATAGGTAACGGGGATGTGTCATGTCGGCCACCCGCTTGGCTGGCTGATGGTGGAAAGCCAAGCGCCGCGCCGGTGATAGTTTTACGCGGCCCCTTCGGCTATGCGCGCCGAGCACGCGTTCTGTATATTACTATACAGAATATGCTAAGCTCACCGCATGGGTAGACCACGTTTATTCGATACAGAGACGGTACTGGACTTTGCGGCGGCAGAGTTCCGCGTTCATGGTTTCGCCGACACTTCCACAGAGCGGCTGTGCGAAGTCGCCGGCGTGCGCCGCAGCAGTTTGTACAATGCCTTCACCTCGAAGGAAGAGCTGTTCGTGCAGGCCCTGCGTCGATACGTCGAAGTCATGGCGCAACGGCAGGAGACGGTACTCGCCGATGCTGAGCTTGATGGCGGTACGCGGCTGTGGCGGATCGTCGAGATGGTGATCGACGAGGAGCGGACGGCGCGTAAGGCGGGGCATGCAGCCGGATGCATGACCGTGCATACGTTTATGTCGCCGGATATACGGTGGAGCGATCGCCGGGTGCAAAGCATCCTGGAGCATGACCTGAACCACCGTATTTCTCTCCTGGCCCAGGCCGCGAAGGTCGGGCAAGCCGACGGCAGCGTGCGCCCCGAATCCTCGCCCGAGGACGTGGCTACGCTGATTGTCACCGTAATCTCTGGCCTGCGGGTGTTCGCCCAGACCGGCGCAGAACCGGCGCAACTGCTTAGGATCGCACGAATGAGTCTGGGGTCGACGCTGGCCTGATCGCCTTACGCCATGTCGCGAATGAACCGCCTGCATAGTCCGCCCGAGAAAAAACAGCCGTTTCGGCGTTATAACCCATTAGCCGCAGCGCCTTGTTGACCGTGTTTTCGCACTTTGGTTTATACGGGTTATGGTCGCCGGAGAGCGCCAGTAATCACAAATGGTGCAGGATGGTTTGTTTGTCCCATGCTGCCAAAGCCCGGAAAAACGACAGACTCAATGAAACAACGCCGATCGTTTAAGCATCGAGATACACGGGGCGACCACCGGGGTGAGGCGTCCCTACGGGAACCTCCCCCGGTGTTTCCCCTAAAAACCGGCTTAAGTGAACGGCATTAGACTCAATGAAAGGCGTTTCTTTTGGGAATATTTTGGGCGGGGAATCAACGAAGGGATCGATGATTTTCATGAAAACGTTTTCTCGCAGAGAACAGAAAATAATCAACTTAACAAGTAGGGAAAGTATCTCACCTATTTTTTTGAGATCTGGCTGCTGATGATCTCATCTGTAATATTATAAGCATATTTGTTTATTTTATAAACATTGCCGTATGTGTCCCGTAATGGACAATAGGTGGCATGTATCCAGAAAGGCAATTTGTTTTTACCCACTCTTTTAAAACGCTCATTAACAAAATCACCTTTACGCAAATTCTTCCACAACTCTCTGTATTCCGAAGAATTGACATATTCTTCTTCACACAGTTCTTGATGATGAAGTCCCTTAATTTCATGGAGGCTGAACTTGCAGATTCGCAGGAAATTTTTATTGGCCTTTAGAATACAACCATTAACGTCAAATTCAATGATGCCCTGAGCTATATTAATCGCCCTGGATTTGTAACGCTTTTCCAGTTCCTCTAATCTGGATACTGTTATGTTCTGAGCAACTTTAATGATCCCGGTGCATTCACCATTCTGATTTATAACTCTGGTGTAGGTTGCATGAATCCAGAATACAGAGCCATCTTTTTTCTGCCTTATGAATTCTCCTTTTTTAACCTTTCCTGACAGCAGTTTACCCCACCATATACCATGTCCACGAATTTCTCCGTCAATGAGTGGTTTCTGATGATCTTTATTTTTTAGTTCACTTCTGGTATATCCCGATCTTTTACAAAAGATATCATTAACATTTTTATTATACCGTTAATATCGAATTCAATGACAGCATACGCATTATTTATTGCCTGAAACTTGGCCAGTTCGGTGTCATTTAAAACATTGATATCAAATTTTGCATACTCACCCCGTCGGGGTTGCATATGTACCACGGAAAAAATATCAGTATTCATGCTACCTCACGAACCTCTTCTGCTTATATAATGCTCTCCTGAAGAAATCAAGCGTTATTGTCAATGAAGCACTCATATAAATCGTGCAGTTAACATTGTCATATCAAATAAGATATTTTTGTTTTATATTTACATACATCATTTTTTATATTTTACAGAAAAGCAGTGAGCATGAATAAGGGGATCTGATTCCGTTTTCAGTATAAAAATTAGCGCGTTAAATTTTTATTTAATCACATCTTTTGCGCTCATTCATACATCGCCGCCTCCCTGCGGTCATACCTGTTTCTTTCCTGTAAAAGTATGGTGAATCTCATTTCGGCACATGGTAATGTGAGGCTCATCCCGTGTTCCATATCATTCGCATGCATACGTACTTTACCACTGGAAGTGGACTGAAGGATGCTGGATTGATTATGGCATCAGTGGTCTCTTTTTAACATTGCAGATTCAAGTCTTATTCCTGAAGGAAGTAAATGTATGCTGACCACACTGATATACCGCAGTCTGATGAGTCCCGACTTTCAGCAGGACTGCCTGCATACGCTTGTAGACGAGGCCCTCGGTAAAAATAACGCGTGTCATGTCACAGGAGTACTGTTGTTTGATGGTTCGGCGTTCTTTCAGGTTCTTGAGGGAGAGGAAAGTGTGATCAACGCTCTCTTCGGACGGATCAGCGCTGACATGCGACACGGCTCTGTGGTGCAACTGATGCAGGACTATGCAGCTTACAGGCGTTTTCATGATACCGGTATGCGGCTGTTTGATCTACGCAGCCAAACTGCGGATGCCATACTGGAGGATATCCGTACCCTCAGCCATTTCAGGGGGGACTGTCCTCAGGATGATCGAATATTCAGGTTTGTCATGACATTTCTCGCCTACCGGGGGCGACATACTATACCGGCAGAGTTCAGTGCTCTGCAGTGGGACCGGGAAGGCAAGGAACTGTTTACGCTTACTCAATGGCCGCACAGAGACCCGGAACACCCCTGTCAGTTCGCCCTGCAGCCCATAGTGGAAGCCTTGACAGGCAGAATATCCTCTTACGAGGCCCTTATTCGCAGTCCTTCAGGGGCATCTCCTGCCGAAATGTTCGAATCTGTTCCTGTTGACAGGCTTTACAACTTTGATCTCGAGACAAAAGCATATGCATTTATGTTGGGGGGCAGGATGCTCAAATGCAGTGAGAAACTGTCAGTTAATCTCCTGCCCGGAGTCCTTCACTCCGTCCCCGGTGCTGTGGCAACGCTGATAAAACAAATCAGGGCAGCAGGTCTGAGACCCGATCAGGTCATTATTGAAGTAACTGAAACGGAAGTCATCACGGAGCCGCGTGCATTTTACCAGGCGTTAAAAGAGTTGCGCATTGCCGGGATAGGGCTCGCTATTGATGATTTTGGTGCCGGATATTCAGGACTGACATTACTCGCCCGGTTTCAACCCGATAAGATAAAGATAGATATGGCTCTGATAGAGGACATACATATCAGTGGCGTCAAACAGGCGATAGTGCGTGCCATTGTCCAATGTTGTGACGACCTTGGAATTCATGTTGTTGCAGAGGGTGTGGAGAAAATGGAAGAGTGGTGCTGGCTGGAATTTGCCGGGATCCATCTGTTTCAAGGATTTCTTTTTTCCCGCCCCAGCCTGAATGATGTCGGTCACATACGGTGGCCCGTCAGGATCCAAGCCACTTAACCGATCTTGGCCCACATACGATCTTTCTGTTTGTAATCCCACGGACCATGGTTGCGAACTTGCTGATAAAACCAGTAATACGTTTGCGGCGTTGCCATATTAGACGGCGTTTCCGTTCATGCGGGCTTCTCTCATGTTTTGATGCAAAAGAGAAAAACCACCTGAAGGCATAAGGGGAATAACTGCCATGATTTCCTCCATTTAGGGCTAAGCATTCCTTGTGCGTCGAGCTTTTATCGCAGAGAAAAAGGAATAAACCAGATGAGAAACGAATATTGAGAATATTCTCGCTCTCGTTGGTGTGTAGTGAAGAAGGGTGAATGTTTTTTGAACCCTGGTTAACGATGTGTTGGCGCGATGAATATGCGGTTAGTATTCAAATAGGGCTGCTATTCCCCTCTTTCTTCTCTATTTTCCTGATGGCTTGTGGATTCCGAACGGTAACGGAAATGGAGATCCAGCAGACCTTGGGACGCGAGATGGAACAGGAGCGGTGGACGAGCCTGGATCGTACGCTGCAACGCGAGGTGGCCGTGTTCGAACCGGGCGACGATGGCCGCAGCGTCATCGGCCGCGTCGCCGCGAAAGGGCTACAGTAGGAGCGAATCAGAGGGGCAGGGATGCGGTTACTCATTGTTGAAATTCGGGGCATGCTGCTGCATCAATTCAATGATCCAATCAATAAAAACTCGCAGTTTGGCGCTGACATGGCGGTTCGGTGGAAATGCCAAGTACAGCGGCATTGGATTAAAACGCCATTGTTCAAATAATGGAATCAAGGCGCCACAAGCCTGATGTGCTGCCGCCATATAGACTGGCAGCGCAATCACGCCTAACCCCGCTAACCCAGCTTCGAGGTAGGCATTGCCATCATCCACTGCGAGCACATAGTTGCTCTTGATTTCAATATGTTCACTCTCACAGTGCAGTGCCAGAGGCGCAATCTTACCGGTGCGTGAGGACAGAAATCCCACTATGCGATGGTCGCTGTTTTCCAGCTCTCGCGGATGCGCAGGGGCGCCAAGGCGTTCCACATAGCTCGGTGCGACATAGGCGCCGATTTGCAAATCGCCGACATGGCGTGCGATCAGGGACTGGTCGTTGATTTCGCCGCCGCGCAAAACGCAATCCACGTTGTCGCCGATCAGATCCACCACCCGGTCGCTTACGCCCATGTCGAGCTGGATATCAGGGTAGCGCGCGTGGAAAGCAGGTAGCGCCGGCACCAGGACGAGGCGGGCCAGCGGACTGGGCACATCCACCCGTAGCCGCCCTCTGGGCGTAATCGCCGCACTGGACAGGCTGGTTTCAGCATCGTCCATATCCGCCAAGAGGCGGATGACGCGCTCGTAGTAGGCCGCTCCATCGGGAGTGACGCCGAGCTTGCGGGTGGTGCGATGGAGCAACTTGACGCGCAGGCGCGCTTCCAACTGCTGAATGAGTTGCGTCACCGTAGTTTTGCTCATATGAAGCGTTTGGGCAGCCTTTGTGAAGCTACCCGCCTCTACCACACGAGCAAAGGCGCGCATCGCATCGAAGCGATCCATTCCTTATCCTCTCTTTTCATAGATTGTTTGGATTTTACAAACAATGATGGACAAAGTCGCTTGTTTATCCACCCGACCCAGCACCTGTAAAGTGCCTTTTTGTTCATTGGGCAGATTTCGCCCCATTGCAAAGGTACAAACATGACAACACGCGAAGCAGTATTTCCCTTTGGCCGGCAGGCGCTCTATGAGCGCAATCAGTATTCACCGGCCATCAAATCTAACGGCTTCTTATTTGTTTCGGGGCAGGTTGGCAGCCGCGAGGATGGGTCGCCTGAACCCGATATAAAAACACAGGTCAGGCGGGCATTCGATAACCTTAATGCTGTTCTCACGGCTGCGGGCTGCACATTCGGCGACGTGGTTGACGTAACCCTCTTTGTCGTCGATCCCGAGTCGAACCTCGACGCTATCTGGCGTGTTCTGCCAGAATATTGGGGGGAGGCGCCTTACCCCGCTTTGACCGGGATAGGCGTGACGTGGCTTTACGGGTTTCAGTTTGAGATTAAGGTGATTGCCAAGCTGCCCTAAGCGCTACGGGTTTTTCGGCTTAATCATCCGCTATGGCAAGGCGCCAGATAACCTGCATGATCCATTTGTCACCGAGTCGCGTGCAGATTCCGTGCGATGGAATTGGCTGGAAGGATGAATATTGAGGAAAGAATATGACATTCTCATTTTTTTCGAGCTCAATCATGAACGAAGTACATCGCCCCATCATGGTTTTCGGCGCCACCGGACGACAAGGCGGAGCGGTGGCCAAAGCGCTCCTGAAGGCTCACTGGCCCGTTCGCGCTTTGGTACAAGATCCATCCGAACCCGCGTCAATCGCGCTGCGGGAAGCCGGCGCCGAACTCGTGCATGGGTCATTGGATAATGTCGATGTCATCTCGTCGGCCATGACGGATGTGCATGGCGTCTTCAGCGTGATGCCAGCCAACCTGTCGGCAGAGGATGAGGTCTGTTATGGCACATGCATCGCTGATCTGGCAGCAAAAAGCCGCATCGATCATTTCATCTATTCCTCGGGTGCGAGCGCTGGCGACAAACTGACAGGTGTCCCGCGCTTCGACGCCAAGCCTCGTATCGAGGCACACATCCGCGGACTGCCGCTCGCGGCAACCATCGTCCGTCCTATGATCTTCATGGAGATGCTCGTGCGACCTGGCTTTGGCCTCGATGAAGGGCGGTTGTTTTCCCTTATCCACCGCGATCGTTCAATCCAGCTCACTGCCGTGCAAGACATTGGGAAAATCGTTGCCGCTATGTTCGCGGACAAGGCGCGGTTTGCCAGGATGACGTTGAAGATTGCCAGCGATCGCGTGACGGGCCATGAACTGGAGTCGGCCTTTTCGCAAGCCGCTGGCCGACCTATCACCTATTCCCGCTTCCCGGATGAGCTTCTGGCCGCCAATGCCGATCTGGCGCACATGGCATCAAGCCTGGAAGATGGCCCGCTCGCAGAGCGAGTAGACCTCGATTTGATGCGAGAAATCAATCCTGAACTCGTCTCGTTGCGTTCATGGCTGCTGGGTAGTGGACGCGAAAAACTTGAAGAAGCACTGCGCAGGAAACAAGCGTAGGCAGGCTACACTAAGTAAGAGGGAGATGCACACAGATGGCGTTTCGCCGCCTTCGCCGCTTCCGCGCCGTAACTGAAGAACTGCCTCAAAGAACGCTGGCAATATAAGACGGATCGCGCCACGCGACTCGAAATCCTAAAGCAGTTCGGTTGAGGGAAACCATGAAAGCAGTTGTCTACGATCAACCCGGATCACCGGATGTCCTTCGTTATACGGACGTTCCCGACCCGCTCTGTCCGCCCAACGGTGTTGTCATTCGGGTGGAGGCTGTCGCCCTCGAAAGAGGGGATCTGATCAACCGCGCGTCATCGCCGCCGCCTTATCCCGGCTACGTCATCGGCTATGCGGCGGCAGGCGAGGTCGTTGCAGTAGGTCGTGATGTTCACGACCGTCAGGTCGGTCAGAGGGTCACGAGCTTCGATATGTCGGGCTCGCATGCCGAATTGCGCGCCGTAGCCGCTAGTAAGACTTGGCGGGTACCGGAGGGGCTCGACATGGTGGTTGCTGCAGCACTGCCAATCGCGTACGGAACCGCGCATCATTGCCTTTTCGCGCGCGGCGGCTTGAAGCGCGGCGAAACCGTCCTGATTCAGGCGGCGGCCGGCGGCGTGGGAAGCGCTGCCGTACAGCTCGCGCGTCAGGCTGGTGCAACCGTGCTCGGGACGGTATCCGGCGTGGAAAGAGGCAAACGCCTGGCGGCACTTGGACTGGATCACGCAATCGACCGTCGGATGGTCAATGTGGTGGAGACGGTCATGCGCCTGACCGAGGGACGAGGTGTCGACCTGGTTGTGGATCCGGTTGGAACGACCTTGCAGGACTCCCTGGCGGTGCTGCGTCCGGAGGGGAGATTGGTCTTCGTTGGCAACGCTGGTGGAGCGACGCTGCAGGTTGATCTGTGGCCCGCGCTTCAGGCGAATCAGTCGTTGCTTGGCGTGTTCATGGGAACGCAGCTTGAAAAACCCGAGGTGCATCAGACGGTTTCCCGGATGCTGGAGCAGGCAGCCAATGGGAGCCTCGAGGTGCTCATAGACCGGGTCTTTGCGCTTGCGGATGCGGCGCAGGCCCATGCGTATGCCGAAGGCACACCCACGCTCGGACGTGTCGTACTTGTCTGCGGCTGATCCGCCATCGGTCCGGGCGTCGGCTTCACATATAGCCGCGAGCCAAGAGTCAGGCGTGGTCGCTGGCGAATCAATCTCTACTGCTTACGACCTACCTGCTCCGATAAGCTGGGCTTTACTCTGGTTGAGGGACACGCCGCAGCCTGGCAAGCGCTGGGTTGCAGTTACCCCAAACCCGCCCGTGAGATTGGTCTGCATAACTCTGAGCTCTATACTTGGCGCACTAAACAACGCCAGCAAAGTACGGCTTCCGAACGTTAGCAATAACTGGCCACGGAAAATGCCCGTCTTAAACGTCAGCTCGCCGAGCATGAGGAAGAACTGAGTGACCATGTACTCATTCTCTGCTGCGCCGCGCGGACGCGGTGCAGCTAGTGGGGATTATCATTTGGCCATGTAGAGACGCTGTTCCAACAGCGCGCTGCCGCGCAGACGGCGTGCCGTTTTGGCGATGGCCAGCACGGCCAGATCGACCAGCGGTTCAACGATGATGACGGACAGGTAGGCGCCGCCGAACGACAGCACGCTGGTCAGGTTTTCAGCCGAGAAGCCTTGGCCATAGATGGCCCAGAAGGCGACCCAGGCGACGATGCCGGCCTGATAAGCCGTGGACAGCGCTAGCGCCTGGCGATAGCGCAGTTCCACATAGGGCGTATCCGGTTTGATGATGCGGCCGGCCAGTGCCGACAATGCGAACAACGGCACCAGCAGCGTGGTGACGTTCATGCCGTACTGCGGCAGGTCGAACGGCGCGAAGAACATCCCCTGGATCAGCAGCCCCAGCGCCAGCCCGACGGCCGACGGCGCCGCGCCGAACAGCAGGAAGAGCGTCGAGCCGAGGATCAGGTGCACTTCGGAGACCCCGACCGGGTGGTGCGGCATGACTTCGAAGAAGCAGAACACCAGTGCGGTGGCGGCGAGGGAACGCCCCGCAAGCGAGAACAGACCGTGTTGACGCGCGGCGTCCATCGCCAGTTTAAGCGTGTAAGTGGCGGCGCCCGCCGCTGTGGCGTAGCTCAGCCAGATTTTTCCAGCGTCGACGAGACCGGGTTCGATATGCATGGATACCTCCTTTGCCGTCCTGACGGACGGCTTTTGTCATTATAACGGTTGCAGGTGAAAAATTATTTCGCCGGGCTGATCGTCACCGGTACGCCCAACTGATGATGGCCGTGGCTGTGCTCGGGCGGACAACTGGCGTTCGCCAGCAGAATGGGCTGGCCGTGGGGTGTATTGAGATACGCCTGGCGCCACTCCCGCGTGCGGAGCGCGATGTCGTCCGGGGCGGTCAGGCCGAGCGTCTCCGTCATTTTCTCCATCGCCGCCGTCCACTGGCGGTAGTAAGCGTCGTTGACGCTTTCGCCCGGCTGCGCCGGCGCGGCCTTGATCTCTTCGCTGAATGTGTGCACCCACTCCGACCAGGGGAACAGACCCGCCTTGTACAGATGGACGATCAGGGAGAACGCCTTGGCCTGCCACGGCTTGTCGAACACCGGGCCCTCTTCGTCGCGCGGCAGGTCGATCGCCGCATAGTCGTCATTATTGGTCGTCATGCTTATGCTTCCTCCAGATAATCGTCCCACAGATCGATGTATACCTTGTCCGGCGTCAGCTTGTCCCACAGCTCCTTGGCGGTGAAGCACACGCTGTAGACGTGCTGGGGATGCTCGCCCAGGCCGTGCGCCGCGGTGTCCGGCGTGATGAATACGCCGTGATCGGCCACCACGGTGCCGGTCTTGCCGCGCGCGTAGCGCGGCAGGCGGGTATGCGTTTCCGGATGGATGTTTTTCGTGCGTATCCGGTCGCCCTGCTTGAAGCGCGGCGCCGCGTCGTGGCCGACGCGGGCGGAGGCGCCGGTGCTGACCACCGGCTGCACCATCTCTTTGGTCAGCACCGGAGTGCCCGGCGCGGCGGGCGTAGGTTTCGCCGTTCCCCGCAGTTCGTCGAGGGTGATGACGCCTTTTTCCAGCAGCAGCGTTTCGAATGCGTGCAGCCAGTGCTCGTAGTAGCTCGCCTCCAGATAGTGGGCCGGGTCCATGCGCTCGATGGCGTGGCGGAACTCGTCCACGTTGAAGTGGCCGCCGACGAAGAGCGAGGCGAACAGCGGGAAAACCCGGCGTTCCCAGTCGTAGTGGAAATTCGGCTCGTTTTCCTCGGTGATGATGGGGCCGAGGCCGTGCATACCGCCTAAATCGTGTATCCCGTTCATCGTATTCTCCTCAGTGAGTCAGGGGGTGACGGCCAGTCCGGTGCCGATCATCGAGTCGCGCGTGACCAGATCGGCCAGTTGCTCCTCGCTCCAGCCGTCCGTGCCATCCGGCCGCTCGGGCAGCACCAGATAGCGCAGCTCGGCGTTGCTGTCCCAGACGCGCACTTCTTTATGCGCCGGGATGGTCAGACCGAAGTCGGCCAGCACGCCGCGCGGGTCGATGACGATGCGCGAGCGGTAGGGCGCCGACTTGTACCAGACCGGCGGCAGTCCCAGCACTGGCCAGGGGTAGCAGGAGCACAGCGTGCAGACGGTGACGTTGTGCACCTGCGGCGTGTTTTCCACCACCAGCATGTCCTCGCCCTGTACGCCGGAGAAGCCCAGCTCGGCGATGGCGGCGGTGGAGTCCGTCAGCAGGCGGCGCTTGTACTCTGGGTCGCTCCAGGCTTTGGCGACCACCCGGGCGCCGTTGCGCGGCCCTATCTTGTGCTCATAGGTGTCGATCAGTTCGTCGAGGGCGGCGGGGTCGATCAGCCCCTTCTCCTGCAACAGGGATTCCAGGGCCCGCACGCGCAGTTCAATTTCTGCCGGTGGCTCGGTGTGATCGTGGTCGTGTTTGTGGTTCATAGCATGTTTTCCCTACAGTGGTGTCAAAACGTCCGCCAGTCGCCAACTGATTCGAAGGCGGCAGCGGCCTGATAGATAGTGCTTTCCGCGAAGTGACGTCCCACCAGCATCATTCCCACCGGCAGATCGTCCACCATGCCGCAGGGAACGGACATGGCCGGATGGCCGGTGATATCCTGCGGCGCGGTGTTGCCGATCATTTCGAATGCGCGGGCAATGTATTCGGTGATGGAGCAGCCCGCTTCCGGCAGCGGTTGGGCGACGATAGGCAGCGTCGGCATCACCAACAGGTCGTACTGCGCCAGCGCCCGGTCATAACCCGCGCGGGCGCGGCGCGCGATATTCTGCGCTTTGGCATAGTAGCGGCCGTTGTAACGTTCCAGTCCGTACTGGCCGACGAACATGCAGATCTTGAGCGACGGAGAGAGCGCGTCAGCGTTGTCTCTCCATTGGGCGTGCTTGTCCAACAGCGCCACGTCGTACTGGCCTTCCCAGTTAAAGCCCATACCGTTGCCGTGCATCATTTGAGCGGTCAGACCCTCGCAGCCGATGGGGGACCAGAGCGCCCCGGCCAGGCCGTGCTCCGGCACGGAGATTTCGCCGACGATCGCGCCCTGCGCTTCCAGCCGAGCGACGGCGGCACGCACTTTTTCCGCGACGCGCGCATCCATGTTCGGCAACTGGAAACCTTCGGTCAGGATGCCGATCTTCAGCCCTTTTACGCTCTTGCTCAATGCTTCGCTGTAGGCTTCCGTTTTGGGCGCATACTGGCGCGGATCCAGTCCATCCGCTCCGGCGATGACTTCCAGCATCAGAGCGTTGTCGCGCACGCTGGCGGTGATGGGGCCGGCATGATCGATGGTGGCCTCGATGGGCATAATGCCGGTGTAGGGCACCAGGCCGTGGGTCGGCTTCATGCCGTAGGTGCCGCAGAAGGCCGAGGGAATACGGATGGAACCGCCCTGATCGCAGCCAATGGCCATATCCGCCGCGCCCGCGGCCACTAGGGCGGCGCTGCCGGAGGAGGAG
>NZ_JAYWTM010000032.1:0-10233 GCF_036016195.1 Brenneria populi
CGCCGCGCCCGCGGCCACTAGGGCGGCGCTGCCGGAGGAGGAGCCGCCGGCGGAATAGCCGTGGCGGTGCGGGTTATGCACCGGAGCCGGATCGGATGTGTGACTGCCGCCGGACAGGCAGAAGTGCTCGCAGACGGCTTTGCCGAGAATGGTGGCGCCGGCGTCCAGCAGGCGGGTGGCGACGGTGGCGTCGTAGGATGGAACGAAGCCTTCCAGCGTCGAGGCGCCGTTCATCATCGGTACGCCGGCCAGCGCCACATTGTCTTTAAGAACCACGGTGCGGCCGGCCAGCTTGCCGGATGCCGCGCCCTTCACTTCAGTCTTGTAGTACCAGGCGTTGTGGGGGTTCTCGGCGCCGGAGGGGCGATAGCCGGCGGCGCGCGGGTAGCGCATTTCGGGGATGTCGTCAGGCAGTTCGTCGACCAAATCGTAGGCATCGAAGTTGGCCTGCATCAGCGTCAGATATTCCGCAGCTTGATCGGGCGTCAGCCGGATGTGCAACCGGCTAGCGATGGCTTGTAGCAGTTCCGGGGTGGGGCGTTCAATAGCCATAGGGGCTTCCTTTTGTGCTGTTTAGCGTGTTTTTGTCAAATCCTGCGTCAAAAATAAGCCGGACGCTCTGCCGATACTTGTCTCGCGTGGACAATCGCTTGACTGAGACGGACACCCGTCTCAGAGGGAGCGGGCGTCCGGCGGCGAGATTCATGGTCAGGGCGCTTTATCCGGCTTCGGCCAGTTAATGCCGACGCTCTTCATGCCTTTGGCCACGTCCATTTCAGGATGCGAAAGCACCACGTCCCGGTAGGAGGGGCTGCCGATGACGGCCGGCTTGAACTGGGCAAGAAACGCGGTGACCTCCTCACGGATATCCTGGGGCACGCCGTAGTTTTCATAGCATCGTTCAATGGACTCGAACACGGCTTTCCAGTGCACTTCGGCGAGGCCCATGCCGCGGTGCGCGGTCACCATATCCCGGCCCCGGTAGACGGTGTTGCCGCCCCAGTGCTTGCACAGGAAGTCGACGAAGTTGATGTGCTCTTTCTGGAACGAGGATTCGGACATGTGCGCCCAGATATGAGTGATGTCGGGATGTTTCATGCATTCCCGCAACACTTCGCCGGCAAATTTGTAGATGGCGTCATAGCCGCCAAGACGCTCATACAAAGAAGGTTTGGATTCCATTGCAGGTTGCTGATCGGTCATGGTCTGTAACTCCGTTGCAGGTGAATGGTTTTGGTTACGGTACGTCCCTGTGCGGGTTCATGCGCCAGCCATCCTGGCTGGATCTGAATGTCAGAACACTTTCATGACGCGCAGGGTGGTATGCAGATCTTCTTTGAAGCCGCCGATGTCCATATAGTGGACGTAACGGAAAATGCCGACGAAAGAATCAAGCCCGGTGCCCTGCTTAAGAGCTCCGCCCTGGAGGGGCGAGAAGCTGTCGCGCGCGGCATAGGTGAAATAACCCAGTATCGCGTCGGTGCCAGCAGGCGCCGGAATGAGGTCTTGCGAGTTAAGATCTACGGCGTAGGACGGGGCGATCGCGAGCCAGATCGCGCCGGCGGCAAGGCTGGCGCGAAGCGTATGGTGCCTGCGTTTTCTGGAAGTCATGGCTTTTCCCTCTGTTTTATATCGCTGCATATTTAAGGCTCTAAGGCCTTATGGTTATTAATACTACGGAGAATTTTTCGCCTGACTTGTTTCAGCGAGTCAACCGTTTGACTGAGAGGGACAAACGTGAGCGGCGTGCGGGGATGAAGCGCCGCGGTGCGAACGTGGTGCGCGAATGGTGCAACGTTCGTGCTGACGGATCGGTCGTGCCGTTTTACCTGACGGCGAGTGCTGCGTGAGATTTCTTAACCGGTTGTCAATGGCATTTTCACGCCGCAGGAATCAATGATTCACGTCTCTGCATTCTTTCAACAGGTGGCGTACGATCTCACGAGCCTGTACAGGCAAAGGAACGGTATAGGGCGGGATGTCCTGCAAGCGCTTGCCATGCTTTTGCGAATGCGCTTTTAACTGCTTTACGTTGTCTGGAGGGATGAACCACAGGTTGCGTTCTAGATCAAATTATTCCGTCATAGCCAGGCGCAGTTCACCGGTGCGAACCCCCGTCAGCAGCAGGTGAAGCCCTAACTGGGTATTCAGTTGGTCATGATAGTGACGCAACTTTTGCAAAAGGGCAGGGAGCTCATGTATCCACAGAAAAGGGTTATGGGTTTCCGGTGGTAACGTTTCACAGACGTTCCCCACTATGACTGCATTAACCGGTTCGTCGCCCGTCGCCCGGCTAGAATTGGACTGCTTCATAACGGAATTTTGTCGGAAAATGAGAACGATGGTTGACATGAAAACGCCCCTGTCTGGGAGAGAAGCCTCCGGCTACAAGTGAGTAAAGTAATTCAGTTATTGTATCGTTCTTATGTCGTCTGACTAGCCAGCGAATACTTACAAGGCCTGTAAATTAATATTATCAATCAATGGGCTGACAAGATTACTTTGTAAGTGGAGCAGGGCTTTCTCTTTGAACAGCCCATCATCGCAAAATTACTCTTCCTGTATGCCCGTAGCTTTCACATGCAGAGCCTCAATAACAAGAGAGAATGCTGGCGAGGTCTGACGTCGGCTGGGGTAGTACAGATGATAGCCCGAAAATGGGGGACACCAGTCGTCAAGAACTCTTATCAATTGACCTTCTTCGAGCCAGGGTGAAAATTCTTCTTCCGGGAGATAAGCAATTCCCATTCCACCGACGGCGGCAGCAGCAATGTGTGTCGTAGTGTTAAAAATCAGTTTTCCGTCGACACGGATCTTCAATTTTTTCTCTTTCTTTTCAAACTCCCACACATCAAGTCCACCATAGGTCGGGAAACGGATGTTGATGCACTCGTGATCCACCAGGTCGCGCGGTGTTGTGGGTTTCGGGTGACTGGCAAAATAGGCTGGAGACGCGACCGCCGCCATGCGCACCTCCTTACCAATCGGGACGGCAATCATATCCTTATCGACGGTTTCGCTGAAACGTACCCCGGCGTCAAATCGATCGGCAACGATATCCCTGAACCCGTAATTGATATCGAATTCCACTTTTATATCCGGATATTTATGCAATAGAGGCATCAACTTAGGCAGCAGTGTTGTTTTCAGGACGTGATCACCGCAAGTGATCCTTACCGTTCCCGCCGGTTTATCTCGTAATTCGGTCAGCGCATCGAGTTCTTCTTCAATTTCATCAAAGCGATGACCGATAACCTGCATTAGTCGGGTTCCGGCTGCTGTGACCGAAACACTGCGCGTTGTTCGCGTCAATAAACGGATCTTTAGTCTTGCTTCCAGACCAGAGATGGCATGGCTTAATGCAGGCTGCGTCACACCGAGTCGGGCTGCTGCACGCGTAAAACTTCCTTCCCGGGCAACCATCAGGAAAGCCTGAAGATCATTCAGGTTATGTCTGGCCATATTCATGTTCTCTCATCGAATTAATAAACGCTGTTTATAAGCCCATTAATTATTAAATATCTAATCAATCATATTAGATTATGAAAAAATATCTATCAATGGGGTGGGTAAGACTGCGAGCACTACTGTAGCGGTGTTAATCGTCGACATGGTTTCGACCCCCTTACCAGAGATTCAGAATCGGCAAAGCCAGGCGGCTGCGCTGTTACGTGGTATTGCACCCCGAATCGCTAACGGAGGTTCTTAAATGATTGTTAACGCTTATGGGGCTACATCGGGTGACCGCCCGCTGGAGCCGTTGCAAATTACACGACGTGAGGTCGGAGCACATGATATCCGGATTGCCATTGCTTACTGCGGAGTCTGCCACTCCGATCTGCATCAGGTGCGGGCGGAATGGGCGGGTACTCAGTTCCCTTGTGTGCCAGGCCATGAAATTGTCGGTCGGGTTGAGGCTGTCGGGGCGCATGTTACCGGTTTCCGCGCTGGTGATCTGGTCGGGGTCGGTTGCATTGTAGACAGTTGCCGTCACTGCGAAGAGTGCGATTCCGGTCAGGAAAACTATTGTGACGGGATGGTCGGTACGTATAACTTTCCCACCACAGATGAGCCGGGCTGGACACTAGGGGGATATTCCGGGCAGATCGTAGTACATGAACGTTATGTATTGCGTGTTCGCCATCCGGCGGAACAACTCGCAGGTGTCGCTCCACTGCTATGTGCGGGCATTACCACCTGGTCACCACTGAAGCACTGGCAAGCAGGCCCGGGAAAAAAAGTGGGCATTGTTGGAATTGGTGGGCTAGGCCATATGGGGGTCAAGCTGGCGCATGCTCTGGGTGCACATGTTGTTGCGTTTACAACGTCTGATGCCAAACGCGACGATGCCAGGGCACTGGGTGCCGATGAAGTGGTGGTATCGCGTAATCCAGAAGAAATGGCCGTGCATGCCAAAAGCTTTGACCTGATCGTCAATACCGTTGCAGCACCACATAGCCTGGATGCTTATCTGACGCTGCTCAAACGCGATGGCACCCTTACTCTGGTCGGGGCACCGGCCTCGCCACATCCTTCGCCTGAAGTATTTAACCTGATTTTTAAACGCCGGGCTATTGCCGGGTCGATGATCGGCGGCATTCCAGAAACGCAGGAAATGCTCGATTTTTGTGCTGAGCACGGCATTGTCTCCGACATCGAGCTCATCCGGGCTGACCAAATTAATGAATCCTATGAACGTATGCTCAAGGGCGACGTTAAGTATCGCTTTGTGATTGATAACGCCACCCTGGCAGCCGCTGAATAAGAAAGAGTAGCTTATGAAAACGAATATGAAAAAGTCTGATGCAGATATCCAGACTGAGGAAAACGGCCTTCCCCGTAGAAAGTTCCTTCAGGGGGCTGTTGTGGGATCGGCTGCATTACTGGCAGCGAGTTCGGGTATTGCCAAAACCGTACCTGTGGCAGCTAAATCCCCCCTGCAACTGACGCAGGAATGGGACAAAGTTTTCCCCAAAAGCGACAAGGTGGATCACCAGAAAATCACCTTTATTAATCGGTACGGTATTACTCTGGCAGCTGACCTGTATCTGCCAAAAAACCGTGCCGGTAAACGCCTGGCGGCCATTGTCGTCAGCGGCCCGTTTGGTGCCGTGAAGGAGCAGTCGTCCGGATTGTATGCACAAACCATGGCGGAACGTGGTTTTGTCACTCTGGCATTTGATCCCTCTTATACGGGAGAAAGTGGTGGAGAACCGCGCAATGTGGCCTCTCCTGATATTAATACTGAAGATTTTAGTGCCGCCGTGGACTTTATCGGCTTACACCCTTCTGTTGATCGCGAGCGTATCGGCATCATTGGTGTGTGCGGTTGGGGTGGGATGGCTCTCAATGCGGTTGCCGTCGACAAGCGTGTAAAAGCGGTTGTTGCCAGTACCATGTATGACATGACCCGCGTAATGTCGAAGGGCTATAACGACAGCGTTACCCTTGCACAGCGCACGCAGACACTGGAGCAACTGGGGCAGCAACGCTGGGCGGATGCAGAAAAAGGCGCACCGGCTTACCAGCCGCCTTATAACAAAGAGGTAACGGCGGGGGCGGCCCAGTTCATGGTTGACTACCACGATTATTACATGACGCCTCGCGGATACCATCCACGGGCGGTTAACTCAGGCAACGCGTGGACCATAACCACACCGTTATCCTTTATGAACATGCCAATCTTGACTTACATCGCGGAGATATCTCCACGTCCGGTTCTGTTTATCCACGGTGAAAAGGCGCACTCACGATACTTCAGCGAAACCGCCTATGCCGCTGCGGCGCAACCGAAAGAGTTGATGATCATCCCCGGGGCAAATCACACCGATCTCTATGATCGCATCGATGTGATTCCGTTTGACAAACTGACGGACTTTTTCACCACACACCTCGCCTGAGTCATCAGGCAACCCGATCTGAGGGCAACCTCAGATCTCTATATGCTCGCCATAGCACAACCGATTTCACACGAAGCGAGGACATATTTTGAAGACATTAACGCTGATGCTGGCCTTTGTCGCCAGTGCCTTTTCATTCACCGCTACCGGGCAGGACATGTCACGTGGCGCGGATAATTTTTATAAAAGCACACAGGTCACCACGCAAAAAGTGTCTTTCAACAATCAGTACAAAATGAAGATTGTCGGCAACCTGTTTGTTCCCAAGAATCTGAAGGAGGGCACCCGTTACCCAGCCATCGTTGTGGGGCACCCGATGGGGGCCGTCAAGGAACAAAGCTCTAATCTTTACGCCCAGAAATTGGCTGAACAGGGATTCATTACCCTGGCTATCGACCAGTCTTTCTGGGGGGAGAGCGAAGGGCAGGTACGTAACGCCGTTGCACCGGATATTTATGCTGAAGCATTCAGTGCCGCTGTCGATTATCTCGGAACTCAGCCCATCGTAGATCGTGAGCGTATTGGTGTGCTCGGAATTTGTGGCAGTGGCAGTTTCGTCGTCAGCGCGGCCAAGATTGATCCACGTATGAAGGCTGTAGCGACGGTCAGTATGTACGATATGGGGGGAGCTAAACGTAATGGGCTCAATCACTCCCAGACACTGGAACAACGTAAGCAGGTCCTTGTTGAGGCTGCGAACCAACGCTATACCGAATTCACCGGAGGCAAAACCCCGTGGGGAAACGGAACACCGCTAAAACTGACCGCAAATTCCAATGCTATCGAACGCGAGTTTTATGACTTTTATCGCACGCCTCGCGGTGAGTTCACGCCTGCTGGAGCCTCATCGGAAACGACGACTTTCCGCAAAGATGCAATGGAAGTGAAATTTATGAATTTCTACCCATTCAATGACATTGAAACCATTTCCCCGCGTCCAATGTTGTTCATTACCGGTTCTGAGGCGCACTCCCGCGAATTCAGCGAAGAAGCCTACAAACTGGCTGGTCAGCCGAAGGAACTGTTTGTGGTACCGGGTGCCGGTCACGTCGATCTCTATGATCGTACTGACCTTATCCCGTTTGCCAAACTGACGTCCTTCTTCAAAGACAGCCTTAAGTAAGAGGCTACCCTGTCGTATTCCATCCGGGAGGAGCAATGATGAAAATACATTTCGTTGTCTGTCTGGCACTGAGTGTCTGCCTGGCGAATATGGCAGGGGCAGCAAGTTCCTCGGAGTCAACACTGGCTGACAGTTCTACCGCTATCAGCCATGCAAGTGAGCAGAGAGTGAAAGTTCGGATTGCCATAGGCTCAAAGATGATGACGGCTGAACTGGATGACAATCCTACTGCGCGCGATTTTCTGTCTCTTTTGCCGCTGACCGTTACGCTGCGGGATTACAGCCGTGCGGAAAAAGTCAGTGATGCTTTGCCGCGCCGTCTTTCCGAAGCAGGCGCGCCGGAAAGTGCCGCTGGTGAGACAGGTGACATCGCATATTACGCCCCGTGGGGGAACATCGCGTTTTATCGCGGTCAGGGGCCGGATGCTTCGGGCGTCATTAGAATCGGAAAAATACTCTCTGGTTCTGAAGCACTTCATCAGTCAGGTCAGATAAGCATGACCCTTTCCCGGGCGGAATAGCCCGAAGGAGCAACAACATATGTATGCAATTGGATTGAATCATTATGGTGGTCCAGATGTTCTGCAGCGCGTGGCGCTCCCAGACCCTCATCCGTTACCGGATCAGGTGCGGATAAAAGTGCGAGCGGCTGGGATTAACCCTGTCGACATTATGGTCCGTGACGGTTCCCTTAAAGATTGGTTTGCTGGTGCCCAACCGCCATTTGTACCGGGTATGGATATATCCGGAACTATAGATGAAATGGGTGGCGGCGTTGATCCGGCATACGGTTTGACGGTAGGTCAGGATGTGGTCGGTCTCGTGGATAACTTTGGCAGTTATGGCGGTTACAGCGAGTATGTCTGTCTGCCAGCGGCGTCTGTTATTCCTTTACCTGAGAAGACGCCATTGACTGCGGCAGCATCCTTTCTGATGAACGCATTAACGGCCCGCAACGCGCTGGATACCCTGCGGCTAACGGAAGGCGCGACGGTGCTGGTTACCGGCGCGGCCGGTGCTGTGGGCGCTTATACCGTCGCGTTAGGAAGTAAAGATCGCCTGAATATGGTGGCTGTTACCTCACCTTCAGATGAAACCTTTATGCGTACTGTTGGAGCCAGCATGGTGATTGCGCGGGGAGATGACATTGCCATGCGGATCCTCAAAGCCCTTCCACAGGGTGTTGATGCGGTGGTGGATGCGGCCGATCTTGGTGAGCAGATCATCCCCGCTGTTCGTTCAGGAGGGACTGTGATTACTCTACGTCCAGGTAATGAAGATGGTTTTGAGCGCGGTATTAACGCGATATTTGTGAATGTCCGCGAACGTATCATTGATCATGCCGCCCTTTCCCGTATCGGACAACAGGTCTCTGAGGGGGTATTGCCTCTTAGAGTCGCAGCTGTCTTCCCGGCTGCTGATGCTGTTGCCGCGCATCGCCGCTTCGACGAAGGCCGTCTGCGTGGCCGCATCATTCTCAATTTTGACACCACAGGTACATCGGTTTGACTGATAAGATACAACATCATAAATTCCGCCCCCGGCAAGCCTGGGGCGCGGTACTGGCAATGTCCCTCTCGGCATTTGCGCTGGTGGCATCAGAATTTATGCCGGTCAGCTTGCTGACGCCAATTGCGGGTGAACTGCACATCAGTGAGGGCCAGGCCGGGCAGGCTATTTCCATTTCCGGAGCATTCGCTCTACTCACTAGCCTGATGATCTCTGCCGTGGCCGGTAAACGTGACCGTAAACACATGTTGCTCTGTCTGACATTGCTGATGATTATCTCCGGCACCGTTGTAGCCTTTGCTCCAAATTATGGGGTATTTATGGTTGGGCGTGCGCTCATTGGAATAGCTATCGGGGGATTCTGGTCTCTGTCGGCAGCGGTGGTAATGCGATTGGTTGATTCGCATCATGTCCCCCGGGCGCTGGCGATCCTGAATGGTGGCAATGCGTTGGCAACAGTGCTTGCTGCTCCTCTGGGCAGCTTTCTGGGGGCGATTATTGGCTGGCGCTGGGCTTTTTTTTGCGTAGTGCCGGTGGCTGTCATCGCTCTGGCGTGGAAGATTCAGGCGTTACCGTCGCTAAAGCAGGATGTAACACCGATATCAGGCAATATTTTTCGGCTGCTGCACCGTCTACCCGTTGTACTTGGTATGACAGCTTGTGCCCTGTTTTTTATGGGCCAGTTTACGCTGTTCACTTACCTGCGACCCTTTCTTGAGAGCGTTGCGAAAGTCGATACCACTACACTTTCCTTGATCCTGCTGATTATCGGTGTGGCCGGTTTTGCTGGTACTGCATTGATTGGCATTTTTATCAGAAGGAACTTGTATCGCCCCCTGATGGTGCTCCCGCTGTTAATGGCTGCGATCGCGCTGGCGCTTGTGAATGTCGGTGAGCATGTTGTCGTCACTACGCTTCTGTTGGGGCTATGGGGATTGTTTGCTACCGCAGCACCGGTCGGTTGGTGGACATGGCTGGCAAAAACGTTACCGCAAGACGCAGAAGCTGGTGGTGGCTTAATGGTGGCTATCATCCAGCTCGCCATCATGCTCGGCGCGGTCACTGGGGGAGTACTTTACGATGCCAGAGGCTATCAAGCCACTTTTGAAGTCAGTGCTGTATTACTTATAGCGGCATCCTTATGTGCACTGTTTACAGCGCGTAGTGAGGGGGGAACGTCGATAAAAGTCATCATGCGATCATGATAATGCTTACAGCATGTTCTTATTATCAGATGGTCGGTCACCTTGCTGGATAGTACTGCGTGGGCTTTTTCTCCACTATTCCGGAGATTAGTCCTAGTCGGATCGGTTAAATTTTGCGGAGAACGTCATGCAGAGTATTCATTACCTCCCGGCCACGCTGGTTGAATTTGGACCCGGGCGGGAAGTAAGTATTGTCAGTCATATTATTGCAGCAGGTATAAGAAGAATTCTGATTTGCTACGGTAGCGAAAACGTCAGACAGCAGGGGCTTTTTCAGGCAATCACTCGTCAACTGACGAGAGCTGGTGTTGCGTGGACTGGATATGGCGGCTTGGTCTGTGATGAGACACCGTTTGCATTACAAAAGGCCATTTCACATGCCAGCGAAGCCCATGCACATGCTATTTTCAGTGTTGGAGGGGGCGCTATGCTGGACAATATGAAGGACACTGCGGTTACTACATTCTGCGCCAGTAATTTACGGATACCATCACGC
>NZ_JAYWTM010000033.1:0-51425 GCF_036016195.1 Brenneria populi
AGTTTTTGTTGACCACTACACGTACAGGCAGCTAAGAAAGCCGTAACTTTTGATTGTCCTGAACTGACATGGTTCACTGCCGTACAGGCAGCTAAGAAAAGCAATAACAGCGTTTTGCCGCCCATTGTGATGTTCACTGCCGTACAGGCAGCTAAGAAATTTCGGCAGAAGCGGCAGCAGATCAGGCAGGAGTTCACTGCCGTACAGGCAGCTAAGAAAAAGTCGATGGAACTGCTGTTCCGCGCCGTCCCGTTCACTGCCGTACAAGCAGCTTTAAAATCGCCGGCGGCGCAAGCAATGATAACCGTCGTTCGCAGTTTGTCAGGGAAAGAAGAGTTCGCGCAAAAAGAACGAAGCCATGTTCGCACGGACATGGCTTCGGTTCGGACAGACTTAGAATGACGTCCAGTCCTGTGAAGAATCCGTCGGTTTTTGCGCTGCCGCTAACTTTTCGGCCGCCGGCAACGCGGTGGCCAGCGAAACTTTGGGCATATCGCCAGGACGCGCGAACGCGGACGCATCGTCCAGCTTGAACGTGCGCACCGATTCAACCAATATCGACGCCTGAGACTGCAGCGAAAGCGCGGCTGAAGCGGACTCCTCAACCAGCGCGGCGTTCTGCTGCGTGGTGCTATCGATCTGCCCTACGGCGATATTGATTTGATTGACGCCGTCGCTCTGCTCATTGCTGGCCTGAGCGATTTCGCTAATGATATTGTTCACATCCAGCACGTGCGTCGTCAGGTCGCTGATATTGCCTTCGGCGTCATCCACCAGTTGCATCCCTTCTTGGATTTTTCCGACGGAGTCATCGATCAGCGTTTTGATCTCTTTAGCCGCCGTCGCGCTACGCTGCGCCAGAGAGCGCACCTCGCCCGCCACCACGGCGAACCCACGCCCCTGTTCGCCGGCGCGCGCCGCTTCAACCGCCGCATTCAGCGCCAGGATATTGGTTTGGAAGGCGATGCCGTCGATTACGCCGATAATTTCCGCCATACGCTGGGATGAGTCGCGAATCCCGCGCATTTTTTGCGTCACGGAAGTCATCACCTCGCTGCTGCGCTGCGCGGAATCCGACGCTTTATTGGCGATCGAGGTGGCATGGCGAGTATTGTCGGCGGTATTTTTAATGGTAGACGTCAGCTCTTCCATCGAAGAAGCCGTCTGTTCCAGCGAACTGGCCTGCTCTTCCGTGCGCGCCGACAGATCCTGGTTGCCCGCCGCGATCTGGGAAGAGGCGGTGGTGATAGACTCCGCCCCTTCGCGTACCTGATTGACGATATCCCGCAGGCTGGCGTTCATATGTTCCAGCGCCTGTAGCAGCTGGCTGCTTTCATCTTTGCCATGCGCGTCGATTTTTGACGTTAAATCGCCTTTCGCCACGTTATTCGCCACCTGCAGCGCCTGATTTATCGGCACCGTTATGCTGCGCGTCATCGCCACCGCAATGATGCAGCCCAGCACGATACAACCCAGCAGGATCCCCAGCATCAGCCAACGGCTAAAGCCGTAGGCTTGCGCCATATCGCTAACCGTGGCGCTCATTGCGTCATCCTGGTGATCGATCAGTTTGCTGATGGCCACCCGGTATTTGCTCTGTGCCAAGTCCGTATTGGTGTTGAACTCATTGATCGCGGCGTCCCGATCGCCTGCAGCGACCAGCTCAATGATTTTTTGACCCGAATTTTTAAAGTCGCTCCGATACTGCTTAATCTCGGCCATAATGCGTTGCGATGTCGGGTCGGTCGCCGTGGCTTCGATTTTATCCATTAACGCGACGATGTCGTTAGACACCTGGGTGATCTCATCGTGCACCGCTTTGGTTTTCTCCGCGCCTTGCACCACCAAGAGTTTCTGGTATGCCAGCACCCCGGCATTCACATGATCAATCAGCCGGCTTGACTCCACGGTCTGTGGATAGACATCTTCAACGATGCCGCGCGCATCATTATAAAAGTCGGACAATCTGGCGATCGAGGTCAGGCTGACAACACAGATCATAATGACGAGAAGGATAAACCAGGCCACCAAACGTGTGCCGATTTTCCAGTCGGATAAACGCATACATCCCCCTTAACCACATAAAAAATAAAATATTTCTGAAAACACGTGAGGGATGTCAACAAGATGTGCAGCTATGAAGGAGAACGGTCGCTATGCATTAACACAAAAAATGCAAAACAGCGACTCTGACAAAATCACTACCGCCGAGATTCAAAAAATAATGCTTACAGCCTGAGGAAAATAGCTTAAACCAGATTTCTCTATAAGAAACTCACGTAAGGAATGTCCAGCCAGAAACACCTATCGGATATCAGTATCCTTTCTCAAATCCATCCGCAACAGTCTCTCTCACTGTGCTTTTTGTTCTATCGGCCTAGCCCGGCATTTCTTTACCGGTCGATCGCTAAAATATCCCGAACGAATCATGGGATAGTCCATAACCGTCAATATAATCAGCTGGTTGAAATAGGAAATTTTAAGTCGAAAAGACTATGGACTGGGCGCCGCCGTGCGGGAGCCTCAGGCCGCTCCCAATATAGACGAATACCGAACGTTTAAGCATCGAAATACGCCGGGCGGCCGCAGGGGCGAGGCGTCGTAAGCGGGAACCTCCCCTCCGTTTCCCCTAACGGCATCGCTCCCGAACGGAGCGCCTTTCAAATAGCGGATACGGGAAGGTTACGCTGGTTGGCGCGCCAGCATCGGCTTCAGGAAGCGCGCCGTATATGACTGTTCGCACTCGGCGACCGTCTCCGGCGTGCCGGAGACCAGAATTTCGCCGCCGCCGCTGCCGCCCTCCGGCCCCAGGTCGACGATCCAGTCCGCGGTTTTAATCACATCCAGATTATGTTCGATAACCACGATGGTATTGCCCTGATCGCGCAACTGGTGCAGAACCGCCAGCAACTGCTGAATATCGGCGAAGTGCAGGCCGGTGGTCGGTTCATCCAGAATATACAACGTCTGCCCGGTGCCCCGTTTCGACAGTTCGCGCGCCAGTTTCACGCGCTGCGCCTCGCCGCCGGATAGCGTGGTCGCCGATTGCCCCAGACGAATATAGGAGAGGCCGACATCGATCAGGGTTTGCAGCTTGCGCGCCAGCGCCGGGATCGCATCAAAGAATTCGCGCGCCTCTTCAATGGTCATCTCCAGCACCTCATGAATCCCCTTGCCTTTATACTTAATTTCCAACGTTTCGCGGTTATAACGTTTGCCTTTGCACTGATCGCACGGGACATAAATATCCGGCAGGAAGTGCATTTCCACTTTGATCACCCCGTCGCCCTGGCAGGCTTCGCAGCGGCCGCCGCGGACGTTAAAGCTAAAGCGGCCGGGATTGTAACCGCGGGCGCGGGCCTCCGGCACGCCGGCGAACAGCTCGCGAATCGGCGTAAAGATACCGGTATAGGTCGCCGGGTTGGAACGCGGCGTGCGGCCAATCGGGCTTTGGTCGATATCGATAACCTTATCGAAATACTCCAGCCCCTGAATGTCGCGGTAGGCGGCCGGCTCGGCCAGCGTGGCGCCGTTAAGCTGACGCTGCGCCAGCGGGAACAGGGTGTCGTTAATCAGCGTCGATTTCCCCGACCCGGAGACCCCGGTAATGCAGGTAAATAGCCCTACCGGCAACGTCAGCGTCACGTCTTTCAGGTTATTGCCCTTCGCGCCCACCAGCTTCAGCACCTTGGTCGGATCGGCCGGCACCCGATGCTCAGGCACGTCAATCTTGCGTATTCCGCTGAGAAACTGGCCGGTGAGCGACTCCGGCACCGCCATAATCTGCTTGATGGTCCCTTCGGCGACCACCTCGCCTCCGTGGACCCCGGCGCCGGGGCCGATATCGATCACGTGGTCGGCGGCGCGAATCGCGTCTTCGTCATGTTCGACCACAATCACCGTGTTACCCAGATTACGCAGATGAATCAGCGTTTCCAACAGACGCTCATTATCCCGCTGGTGCAGGCCGATTGAAGGCTCATCCAGCACGTACATCACGCCGACCAGGCCCGCGCCGATCTGGCTTGCCAGGCGGATACGCTGCGCTTCGCCGCCGGACAGGGTTTCCGCCGAACGTGAAAGCGACAGATAGTTCAGCCCGACATTCACCAGGAACTTCAGCCGGTCGCCAATCTCCTTCAGCACCTTTTCGGCGATTTTGGCCCGCTGGCCGCTCAGTTTCATATTCTGAAAAAAGCGCATCGCATGGCCGATGCTCATATCAGAGATTTCCGGCAGCGTGGTCTGCTCAACGAACACGTGGCGCGCCTCTTCGCGCAGCCGCGTGCCGCCGCAGCTGGCGCAGGGGCGATTGCTGATAAATTTCGCCAATTCTTCACGCACCGCCGTCGACTCCGTCTCTTTATAGCGGCGCTCCATATTATGCAGCACCCCTTCAAACGGATGACGGCGCACCGAGGTATCGCCCCGATCGTTGATATATTTAAATTCGACGTTTTCCTTACCGGAGCCATAGAGAATCAGCTGCCGCACAGAGTCGCCGAGGCTGTCGAACGGTGCATCGACATCGAACTTATAATGCTCCGCCAGCGAGCGCAGCATCTGGAAATAGTAGAAGTTGCGGCGATCCCAACCGCGGATCGCGCCGCCCGCCAGCGACAGCTCCTCGTTCTGTATCACGCGCGCCGGGTCGAAAAACTGCTGAACGCCCAGTCCGTCGCAGCTTGGGCACGCGCCGGCGGGGTTGTTGAACGAGAACATGCGCGGCTCCAGCTCATGCATGCTGTAGCCGCATATCGGACAGGCGAAATTCGCGGAAAACAGCAGTTCGGGCACGGTCGGGTCGTCCATATCCGCCACCACCGCGCTGCCGCCGGACAGCTCCAGCGCCGTTTCAAACGACTCCGCCAGACGCTGCGCCAAATCATCCCGGACTTTGAAGCGATCGACGACCACTTCGATGGTGTGCTTTTTTTGCAGCTCCAGCTTCGGCGGATCGGAAAGATCGCAGACTTCGCCGTCAATACGCGCGCGGATATACCCCTGCGTCGCCAGATTCTCCAGCGTTTTGCTATGCTCGCCCTTGCGCTCTTTCACGATCGGCGCCAGTAGCATCAGCCTTTTGCCTTCCGGCTGCGACAGCACGTTATCCACCATCTGACTGACCGTTTGCGCATCCAGCGGCACATCATGTTCCGGACAGCGCGGCTCGCCGACGCGCGCAAACAGCAAACGCAGATAGTCGTGGATTTCGGTAATCGTGCCGACGGTGGAACGCGGGTTATGGGAGGTCGATTTCTGCTCGATGGAGATGGCGGGCGACAGCCCTTCGATATGATCGACGTCCGGTTTCTCCATCAGCGACAAAAACTGGCGGGCGTAGGCGGAAAGCGACTCGACGTAACGCCGCTGACCTTCGGCGTACAGGGTGTCAAACGCCAGCGACGACTTGCCTGAACCGGATAATCCAGTGATGACTATCAGCTTGTCGCGTGGGATTATCAGATTGATATTCTTAAGATTATGGGTACGGGCACCACGAACTTCGATATTATCCATTCACACACTTCCCGGAATAAATACGGTCTTGCATCATCTCGCGGACGGAGACAACCGATACGAAACATGCAATTATGGCACAAAAAAAACGTCAGGCGCATTTTTAACCTTGATTGACACGACCCTTACAGGCGCCGAACCCGACTAGCCTACCACCAAAAATCCTGAATGGATATACAGTGTCGAATGCAATCGCTGCAATTCGCCCATTGATTTTTGATTCAGTCCCGCAGGTATGATAGATACTCTTATCATGCTAAAATCGATCGTTTATACTTTTATATAAATTGATTTATCAGGAGAGACAAGCATGGCCAGCAGGGGCGTTAATAAAGTGATTCTTATCGGAAATCTGGGGCAGGATCCGGAAGTCCGCTATATGCCGAACGGCGGCGCCGTCGCCAACATCACGCTGGCCACGTCCGAGAGCTGGCGTGACAAGCAGACCGGCGAGCAGAAAGAGAAAACCGAATGGCACCGCGTAGTGCTGTTCGGCAAGCTGGCCGAAGTCGCCGGCGAATATCTGCGTAAAGGTTCCCAAGTTTATATTGAAGGTTCGCTGCAAACCCGCAAATGGACCGATCAGTCCGGCGCCGACCGCTATACCACCGAAGTGGTGGTCAACATCGGCGGCACCATGCAGATGCTGGGCGGACGTCAGGGCGGCGGCGCGCCGGCCGGCGGACAACAGTCCGGCGGCTGGGGACAGCCGCAGCAGCCGCAGGGCGGCAACCAGTTCAGCGGCGGCGCGCAGGCTCAGCCTTCACGTCCGGCGCAGAATAATGCGCCGGCGCAAAGCAACGAACCGCCGATGGATTTCGACGACGATATTCCGTTCTAAAAAATACCCTAGCGTTTTTTGTAAAGTTTTCATTTGTGAGCCCCGTGATTCGGGGCTTTTTTTTAGAAACGTGAAGCCTCTTGAATGTGTAAGCATTGAGAGGTTTTTTTATATGTCTTATGTTCATGAGGGCGCTAAAATCGGACGAAAGTTTTATAACGATTGAGAAAATTGCGCAAAAAAACTTCAGTTAATTGATCATTTCCATCCCCGCTGATAATGACGGAAAAACACTACCCCGAATTCGACACTAAACGTATCATATTGAAATATTTATAATATTCACTAACCGAGTCAGTATATCCAGGCGGTATTTTAATAATATTCTTGAATGTTACATTATCCAAGCGTATTGTGATACGGTAAGTATCGAATTGGTGATTTAAAACTACCGTAACTTAAAAAAATTACAGACATAAAATAAATGGAAAGTAAAAAAATAAAAATTTATAAGATCGCTGATTATTTACTGACAGCATGATGGAGGCGCGGGTAACATGTCAGACAAAAAATTTTTACCGTTAATCGTCGCTTTCATCACCATGCTTATAGTAGGGACGGACCTTTTTGTCGTATCGCCTTTGCTTTCGATGATTGCCGAATACTTAAACGTCAGCGTTGGAGAGGCCGGAATATCTGTCACTATATTCTCTCTAACATATTTGTTATCCGCCCCCATATTTGGAATGATTGGTGATAAATTTGAAAAGAAAACAATTCTTATTGTAGGGTTGCTGATTTTCTCTTTAGCAAATTTTATAACGGCAATGTCGGAAAGCTATGAGATATTTATCGTAGCTCGCGGAATTGCCGGTAGTGCAGCCGCGGCAATTAGCCCATCGATATACGCGTTAATAGGAACTAACGCCCCCAATCAGCGTAAAGGCACCTGGATGTCGATCGCCGTTGCTGGTTTTCTTATCTCACTCACTACTGGCGCGCCAACCGGTATTTATATCTCACAGCTTAGCAATTGGAATACCGTGTTTATGGTAATCGCAGCGGCATCCATATTATTGGCAATTTTAAATTTCCGTATTTGGCATTCTAACATACAAAAAACACCAACGGCGGACATTAACAATGGAAATAATATAACCAGAAAGATTAAAGCGGTATCCATTACAGGAATCTGGGGTTTTTGCGTATATTCTCTATATACTTATTTATCAGCAGGTCTTCAGTCTATAGGCAATTATAGTTCCAGAATGATAGGCATTTCGTTGATTGTTTATGGTATTGGCGCAGTCATAGGAAGCCTTAGCGGCGGTAGACTTTCGGATATATTGGGTGCCAAAAGAGTTGCTGCATTCAGCCTTATTTTTCTCTCTTTGGCCGGGATACTTATTGCTTTTCTTCTAGAACTGCCCCCTTCCTTAAGGATCATTACCGTTCTGGTATTAGGCTTTTTTTCCATTGTTGCATACCCTTGTCTTCCTGCGTATCAGGGATATTTGATAGAGAAGTTTCCCGGCGAAACCGGGTCTATAATGGCCTGGAATAGTAGCATAATGTATTTGGGGACATCGCTGGGAGCGGCATGTGGCGGTTTTTTATTTTCCAAATACGGTTTTACCAGCATTCCATTTGTCGGCGCCGCCGTTGGGATCCTGGGAGGGATTAATTGTGAAAAAATAGAAGTGTGAATACTTATATGATTATGACCACACCCATATCATAATGATATAATTTAAACCAAATCAATGACTATAAACGTATAATTTAAGCAGTACATTTATTCTATTTTTAATCGTCGGGTTTTATAGCCCGAAGAATCAGCTTTACATGGCTATCTACAAAAGCCTCGTCTATTGCCGCATGTCTTGTTAGCATACGATGAAAAATAGGACCGTATAGAGAATCAACGACGATATCAATATCAATATCGTTGTTAAATTCATTATTACTTACTCCTCTTTTCAAAACTATTTTTGCTGCTGTACGCCGGGGCTCTAAATAACCGGTGACGAAATAAGATATAGTGCTTTCGTCAAACTGGCCTAAGGCAATAATTTCCCTTATTATCTTGCCCGGTTTTTCTCTGTAGGCCTCAGCGACTTTATTTATTTGATTTAATAAATCATCTGCGGCAGAGCCGGTTTCCGGGAATTCAATTATAGGGGTGAGATATTCGAGAAAAGCCTCAATAGCTAATGACGCTTTGCTTTCCCACCAACGATAAATGGTGCTTTTTCCAACGCCGGCCTTTGCAGCAACCCTTTCAATAGAGAGTTTATCAAATCCGACTTCATAAAGCAGTTCTTGAGTAGCCTTGATAATAGCAGAATGCGACTTATTACTACGCTTACGCCCTACGGTTGATTTTTTAGAATTTGATAACGATTTTAAAGTCAACGTCGATTTTCTCATTTCATAAGCGTTAGCAGTATGATGTATGTTATATCAAAAGAATGACTTTATTAAATGATAATTGATACTCAAATTGCTCTTTATCACATAGGGTAATGACGGTAAGCGTCAAGGTAATGGGGTACCCTTATCTACCATTAATTATGGCGGCGTCAATCCGCTGAGCTTACGTCACGTCAACCACGTCGACCTCAAATCACTCCGCACTCTGAGCGCCCCTGAGCGACGTTGTCTCAAGGGCCGTTCCAGCGCCGAGCGGCCAACCGGCCCGCGTTATTCTCCCTATCGGCCTCAGGCAATCCGCGCCGGCTGAAAAACTTTTTTACCTCTTGCGCCTTCAAACCATCTTGATATGTTATATCATAACACTTTTAATCTATAAGCCGACGATGATGATCAGTCTATACTCCCTTTCCGCGGCAAAACGCGTACTGCTGGCGCTGGCGCTGCTTTCCCTGCTGTGGCTGCTGGTCGGCTGGGCGGTGATGCTGCCATGATCGCCTTGCATGAACTGGCGTTTGGCTACCGTGGCCACTCCCCGCTGGGAACATTGAGCGGATGCTTTAATTCGGGATCGCTGACGGCGATTATCGGTACAAACGGCAGCGGGAAATCAACGCTGCTGAAAACGCTGGCCGGACTGCTGCCACCGCTCTCCGGCGCCTTCACCCTCGATAACGCGGGGAAAAACAGGCTGGGCTATCTGCCGCAGCTCTCCGAGTTCGACCGGCAATTTCCCATTAGCGTCCGCGATCTGGTGCTGATGGGCGCGTTGCCCCA
The DNA here is from genome assembly GCF_036016195.1 of Brenneria populi. Classification (NCBI taxonomy): domain Bacteria; kingdom Pseudomonadati; phylum Pseudomonadota; class Gammaproteobacteria; order Enterobacterales; family Pectobacteriaceae; genus Brenneria; species Brenneria populi. The sequence goes on from NZ_JAYWTM010000033.1 coordinate 9,512, forward strand.
CTGCGGCATACTGCGCTACATCGGCGCCGGGTGGCAGCACCAGGCTATGCAGGCGCTGGAAGCGGTTTCCATGGCGGAATACGCCCATCAGCATATCGGCAAGCTCTCCGGCGGGCAGTTGCAGCGTATCCTGTTCGCCCGCCTGTTGCTGACGCAATCGCCGATCGTGCTGCTTGACGAACCCTTTACCGGCATCGACACCCAGACGACGCAGGCGTTACTGAAGATAATCAGCCGGCTGCACGCCGAAGGCCGCACGATCCTGGCGGTGCTGCACGATCTGGATCTGGTGGCGGCGCATTTCCCGCAGGTATTGCAGCTCGCCCACGGCGGTCACCGCTGGGGAGCCGCCCACGCTATTTTATCCGACGCGCCGGCCGACCGCGCCTTCCCGCCCCTACGGAGCGTGGTCTCATGATGTTATTCGATCTCATCGCGACGCCCTTTGCCGAGTTCGGCTTTATGCGCCGGGCGTTGATCGGCTGTTTTTCGCTAACGCTAAGCGCGGCGCCGCTGGGCTGTTTTCTGCTGCTGAGAAGAATGAGTCTGATCGGCGACGCGCTTTCGCACGCCGTGCTGCCCGGCGTGGCGATCGGCTATCTGATCTCCGGCATGTCGCTGCTGGCGATGGGGATCGGCGGATTTATCGCCGGGCTGGCGGTCGCCATGCTGTCCGGCTTGGTCAGCCGTCAGACGGAGCTCAAAGAGGACGCCAGCTTCGCCGGTTTCTACCTGGGTTCGCTGGCGCTGGGCGTGACCCTGGTTTCGCTGCGCGGTTCCAGCATCGATTTGCTGCATGTGCTGTTCGGCTCGATTCTCGCCATCGATCGATCCGCGCTGATTGATATCGCGCTGATCGGCTCCGGTTCGCTTATCGCGCTCGCCGTTATCTACCGAGCGCTGGTGATTGAGTCGTTCGACGTCACCTTCCTGCGCATCGCGTCAGGCCGCTATCGCGCCCTGATCCACGGGCTGTTTTTATCGCTGGTGGTGCTGAATCTGGTGGCGGGCTTTCAGCTTTTGGGAACGCTGATGGCCGTCGGCATGATGATGCTGCCGGCCGCCTGCGCCCGCTTCTGGACCCAGCGTCTTTCCGTCATGCTGGCGACGGCGGTAATCCTCGGACTGGCGTCCAGCCTGATTGGCCTGCTGTGGTCATACTACGCCGACCTGCCCGCCGGTCCGGCCATTATTCTCACCATCACGCTGTTTTTCTGTTTCTCGGTTTGTTTCGGTCAAAACGGCGGCATGTTACGCGCCCGCCGCTGATGGGTTATCAATGGGTTTACGCCCGCCAATAAAAGGGATATGAGGGGAAAAATGAAACGTTCAATAATCGCACTTGCTTTATCCGGCCTGCTGTTAAGTCCGCTGGCGATGGCCAAGAATCTTGATGTCGTCGCCAGTTTCTCGGTATTGGGCGATATGGTAAGCCATATCGGCGGCGATCGCGTAACGGTAACCGATTTGGTGGCGCCGAACGGCGATCCGCATGAATTCGAACCGTCGCCTAAAGACAGTAAAACGCTGGCCAAAGCCGATGTGGTGTTCGTCAGCGGCCTGGGGTTGGAGGGGTGGATGGATCGGCTGATCGCCGCCTCCGGCTATCAGGGGAAGGCGATCGTCGCCTCTGAAGGTATTTCGCCGCTGCATATGGAAGAGGACGGAAAAGTCGTCACCGACCCTCACGCCTGGAACAGCATGGGCAACGGGGTGATATATGCGCGCAACATCGTGAAGGCGCTCTCCGCCGCCGATCCCCAAAACGCCGACTACTTCCGCCAACAGGGCGAGGCCTATATCCAACAGTTGCAGGAGCTGGATCGCTACGCGAAAAAAACCTTTGCCGATATTCCGGCGGAAAAGCGCAAGGTGCTGACCAGCCACGACGCCTTCGGCTATTTCAGCCAGGCTTACGGCGTGAAATTCTTATCGCCGGTAGGCTATTCCACCGAGTCCGAAGCCAGCAGCAAAAAAGTGGCTTCGCTGATCGAGCAAATAAAGAAAGAGCAGATAAAAGTCTACTTTATTGAAAACCAGACCGATCCGCGCCTGGTTAAACAGATCGCCGGCGCCAGCGGCGCCCAGCCCGGCGGGGAGCTCTATCCGGAAGCCTTAACCGATGCCTCCGGTCCCGCCGCCACCTACACCGCGGCCTTTAAGCACAATGTCGATACCATGGCCTCCAGTATGAAATAGCCCCTGCGCCGGCTCGCTCGCGGGCCGGCCTTCTCCCCGCCTCTCCTCCGTCATTTCGCAGATAAACGCTATGCGTTTACCGCCCCACGCAACATATTTATTATCGTCCTTATTATCACCATTGAGTAGACGACCGGTCTATTCTTATCTACACTACAACCCATGAATACCACAGATAAAGGCGAACTTACGCGCCGACACATCCTGGACACCGGCCACAAACTTGTACTGCACAAGGGTTTTGTCGGCGTCGGGCTGAAAGAGATACTTGGCGCCAGCGGCGTGCCCAAGGGCTCGTTCTATCACTATTTCTCATCCAAGGAGCACTTCGGCTGCGCGCTGCTGGAACGCTACGCCGACGACTACCAACGGCGTCTGGAGAGCCTGCTGCGTCCGGGAACCGGCAGCGGACGAGAACGGCTGATGCGCTACTGGAAAGCCTGGATTGACGATCCGCAACTGGGCGGCTGGGCCGAGCACTGCCTGGTGGTCAAGCTGGCCGCGGAGGTGGCGGATCTGTCGGAGGATATGCGCCTGATCCTGTGCGCGGGCGTGGACCAGCTGATCTCCCGCATCGCGGAAACGCTGGCGGACGGCCAGCGCGACGGTTCACTGCCTTCAAACCTGGCGCCCCGTCCGCTGGCGCAAACGCTCTATCAACTGTGGCTGGGCGCCGCGCTGTTATCCAAGCTGTCGCGCGACAAAGCGCCGCTGCATCAGGCGCTGACGACGACCGAACATTTACTGGCCGCGCCGGGGTCGCCGGCGGCCCTCTGAAGCGCCGCGGCCGATTTTTCATTAACGCTGAAAAAGGAGTTCCCGATATGAAGATCCTGATGGTACTGACTTCGCACGATCGGCTTGGCGATACCGGCCAAAAGACCGGGTTCTGGCTCGAGGAGTTCGCCGCGCCTTACTATGTTTTCCAGGACGCCGGCGTGCAGATCACGCTGGCCTCGCCGGCCGGCGGCCAACCGCCGCTCGATCCCAAGAGCGACGAACCCGACGCCCAGACCGCCGCAACCGCGCGCTTTCGCCGCGATCCGCAGGCGCAGGCCGCGCTGGCCCGCACGGAAAAACTGTCGACGGTAAATCCAGCCGGGTTCGATGCGCTGTTCTACCCCGGCGGCCACGGCCCGCTATGGGATCTGGCGAACGATCCGGACTCCATCCGTCTGATCGAAGCCTTTGACCGCGCAGGCAAGCCGCTGGGCCTGGTCTGCCATGCGCCCGGCGCGCTGCGTAACGCCAAAAGCGCCGACGGCGAGCCGCTGGTCAAAGGACGCCGGGTGACCGGTTTTTCCAACAGCGAGGAGGACGCGGTACAACTCAGCGGCGTAGTGCCGTTTCTGATTGAGGATGAATTCAAAAGGCTGGGCGCCCGTTATGAAAAAGGCGCCGACTGGCAGCCCCATACGGCGACCGACGGCCGTCTGGTCACCGGTCAAAACCCGGCCAGTTCCGAAGCCGTGGCCGAAGCCCTGCTTAAACAACTGGCCTGAGCCCGCTCAGGCCGTCTCAGTCTATTTCGGAGCCTATCCATTATGAATACGCCTGTTACCCTACAAACGCTGGCGACCACCGTCGCCGCCATGAAGCGCGCCCATACCCAAGACGGCCCGGCGAGCATTGAGCTACGCCGCGACCGTCTGGATCGCGCCGCCCGACTGCTTACCCGGCACCATCAGGAGCTGGCCGCCGCGGTCAGCGCCGACTACGGCCACCGCAGCTCCTATCAAACCCTGCTGGCCGACGTGATCTCCCCAATCAGGGCACTGAATTACGCTCGGGAAAATCTGGCGCTATGGATGAAGCCGGAAGAGCAACCGGCGCCGGTTGCCGGCATGCAAACCCGCGTGGAGTATCAACCGCTGGGCGTCGTCGGCATTATCAGTCCGTGGAATTTCCCGCTCAATCTGGCGTTCTGCCCGCTGGCCGGCGTGCTGGCCGCCGGCAACCGCGCGCTGCTCAAACCTTCCGAGCTGACGCCGCGCACCGCCGAGCTGCTGGCCGATCTGATCGGGCGCTATTTCGATCCGCTGGAGCTGAGTACGGTACTGGGCGAGGCCGAGGTCGGCGCGGCCTTTAGCGCGCAGGCGTTTGACCATCTGGTGTTTACCGGCAGCACCGGCGTAGGCCGCCACGTCATGCGCGCCGCCGCCGAGAATCTGGTGCCGGTAACGCTGGAGCTGGGCGGCAAGTCGCCGGTGCTTATCGATGACGACGCCGATGTACAGACGGCCGCCGAACGCGTGCTGACGATTAAAACCTTCAACGTCGGTCAAATCTGTATTGCGCCGGACTATGTGCTGATGCCGGAAACGGCCCGCGACGCCTTCGTCGATCAGGCGCGCCGATTCATCGCCGACGCGTTCCCGACCATACAGAGCAATCCGGACTACACCGCCATCGTCAGCGATCGCCACTTCCAGCGCCTGCTGGCGCTGCTGGACGACGCCCAAGCCAAGGGCGCGACGCTAATCGCGCTGCAGCCTCAGGGAGAGCCCCATGCCGATGCGGCCGCGCGCAGGCTGGCGCCGACGCTGGTGCTGGACGCCACGGATGAGATGAAAATCATGCAAGAGGAGATCTTCGGGCCGATTCTGCCGATCAAAACCTATCGCCGCCGCGATGAGGCGCTGGAATATATCAACAGCCATCCGCGTCCGTTGGCCGCCTACTACTTTGGCCAGGATCCGGCGCGCCAGCGCTGGTTTAGTCAGCACACCACCTCCGGCGCGCTGGTGGTCAACGACGTCATGACCCATGCGATCGTGGAAAACCTGCCGTTCGGCGGCGTCGGGCCGTCGGGCATCGGCGCCTATCACGGCATCCACGGGTTCCGCCGCTTCAGCCATGCCAAAGCCGTTGTGGTGCAGAGCCCGAATGGCGAAATGAACCTGAGCATGCGCGCGCCGTACGCCCCCGGACTGGCCGAGATTGAATCGTTGCTGGCCGCCGACAAACAGTAGGTCTCAACGCATCGGCCGCGAGCCGGACACGCCGTCAGACGGAGCGAAGAGGAGGGATTGGAGATGAGGTTGATTACACCAGCGTCAGGTTGAACGGCTGCGCCTTAAGCTGCTCCTGTACTTCCGGCGGCAGTCCGCCGTCAGTGACGATGTCCGATAGCTCGGATAGCGGCGTGACGCAAAATAGTGAATAAGCGCCGTATTTGCTGCTGTCCGCCAACAGCACGCGCCGGCTGGCGTTCAGGCCGAGATCCTGTTTCACGCCGGCCTTCTCTTCCGTCGGCGTGGTAATCCCTTTTTCCAGGCTCCACGAGTTACAGCTAATAAACGCGATATCCGGGTAGATGCTGCGTAACAACCTCCGCCCGTGCTCGCCAATACACGACTGGCTGCTGTCATCAATTCGGCCGCCGATGATGGTCACTTCAATCTGTTTGAATTCCGACAAAAACAGCGCGATTTGCAGATCGGCCGTGATCACCCGCAGCGGCAGGTGGGTCAAATTTCGGGCCAGCTCCAGCATCGTCGTGCCGGCGTCCAGCACCACCGCGCAGCCCGGCTGCACCAGCGTCGCCGCATAGCGCGCGATAGCCTGCTTTTCCTGTAGGCTGCGCTGAAGCTTCTCGTTGGTGGTCGGCTGGGAGGGAATAAAGCGGTTAAGCGTGACGCCGCCATGCGTTCGGCTGATGGCCCCTTGCTCATCCAGCTTGATCAAATCTCGGCGTATCGTCGCCGGGGAAGCATCAATGACGGTAACCAGTTCATCCACCGTCACCAGATTATGGCTTTTCAGATAGTCCATAATTTGATCAAGACGGCTCTGCCCTTTCACTTTATCTCCGCTCACGCGGAAAGCATCACTGAATGTTTGCCCCACGACGATATCCATTTATTTAACCAAGATGCCGGTTAGTCGGCGAAAATCATCCCGATATTAAGCGAGTTGCATGGCCAACCGGATTGAGATCGCCATGCTCTCAGACTTCGCTTTGCCTGTCCAGGCAATATCAAACGCGGTGCCGTGATCGGCGGAGGTCCGAATAAAGGGCAGGCCGGCGGTAATATTCACCCCGTCGTAAAAGCCCAGCAGTTTCAGCGGAATATGCCCCTGATCGTGATACATCGCCACCACCATATCATACAGCCCTTCGTACGCCTGCAGGTAGACGGTATCCGGCGGACAAGGACCGTACACATCAATCCCTTTGGCCTTCATGGCTGCGACCGAGGGGGAAACAATGTTGATCTCTTCATCGCCGAATAGGCCATTTTCACCGGCATGCGGGTTTACGCCGGCAACGGCGATACGCGGATGGGTAAAACCGACGAGTTTAAGAAAGGCATCGGCCATGGCAATCACGGTTTCGACGCGTTCGCAGCTGAGCGTATCGAGGAACTTGCGCAATGCGATATGCGTCGATACGTGGATCACTTTCAGCTTATCGGTATACAGCACCATGGCGTAATCACGGCTATTGGTCAGCTTCGCCAACAGCTCCGTGTGCCCCGGATACATATGACCGGCCGAATGCAGCGCTTCTTTATTCAAAGGCGCGGTGGCGATAGCCTTCACCTCTCCCGCCAACGCCAGCTCCGTGGCGCGCTTGATGCAACGGTAAGCCAAATCCCCCGCCTGCGCCTGCACTTTCCCCGGCGTCAGCGCCTCCGGGTGCGCCAGAGGTTCGTCGATGATATGGATAATGCCGGGAGTAAAGACCGCATCGGCCGGTTTGGCTATCGCCCTCAGTTCAACCGCGGGCGCGGCATGCAGCGCCTGAATGCGGCGGAACGTGCGCATACAGCCGACCACCACCGCGGGGGCGCCGGAGAGTTCTCCCTCAGCCAGCGATTTGATAATAATTTCCGGGCCAATGCCCGCCGGGTCACCCATCGTTACCGCAATAATGTTATTCACTGACTTTCTCCTCAATAAAACGCAAAACGTCCAGCAAAGTGGCTTCGTTGCCAAATCCCCCCGCTTTCGTCATGACGGGAAGGTCGCCGAGGGCACTATCCAGCAGCCGTCCCCAGGGCACGCACGATGCGATCCGCCCCTTAATTTGAAAACCGCTGGCGCCCAGCGCGGTTGCCGCCGCAATCGCAATATCGCCGCCAGATAAATACAACCCGCCCGGCGGACGCCGGCTAATTCCGCCGTCGTCCGGAAAAATGTTTTCACTCAGGACGATATTTCGGCACAGCTCCCCCAGGGACCGGCTGATGGTTTCGCCCAACTGCTGCCGGCTTAGCCGATGCCGCTGACACAGCCGGTCGATGTTAAAGCGCTGGCTGCCGCCGTGGCAGGTACGAATAATGCAGTGCTGCCCGCAAGCTAACGCCGTAAGCGCGGCGCGGCGCCACCGCTCCATGGCGGCGGGCGCCGAAGCGGTGAATAACGTATTGATATCGATATCAACGAGCGCGACGTTTTTCCGCCGGCTGACAAACGCAATCTGCTTTTGAGCGATATCGCTCATTGAGCCGATTATCGCCAGCAGCGGTTTGTCCACGGGCGGCTGCGCGCCGATCTGCTTCGCCAGCGCCTCGCTCAGCCCGGCGGACCCCACCAGCAGGGGCGAAAAAGGCAAGGCCTCGGCGGCGAGGATGATGTTCTCCAGATCGCGCTGATGCTCCGCATCCAAAACCGCCAGGCGGATCCCTTCGTCGGCCAGTTTGCCTAGATAGCGGGCCAGATCAGCCTGACGAACCTGCGCCAGAGGAACCTCCGCCACCGGCAAATCGCTTTGTTCAGCCAGACGGGCGCCCACCGCCGCGGAAAAAACCGGAGTTTTCGGGTCGCTGGCGAACTCCGTCTCGGTCAGCAGGCGATCGTTAACCCAAACCTGACCGCCGCGGGTGACGCGCCCCAACGTGGGCGCCGCCGGCGCAATCAACGCCATCGGACTTTGCGCGGCAAGGAGCGCCGCGGCCGTTTCCGCGCCGATATTGCCCCGCAGCGTGGAGTCTATTTTTTTGAAAATACGGCCTTTTCCCCCCAGCGAACGCCAGGCGCCGATCGCTGCGGCGGTGCGTTGCGCGGCAACCTCGGCGCTCGCCGCCCGGCTATCGGTGTTGATAACGAGCGCGTTTCCCGCCGCGCCCGCGGACAGCTTATTGACGTCGAATATCACGCTGACCCGGACGCCATTCAGAGACAGGCCGACGCCCGCATCGTTTGCTCCCGTGAAATCATCCGCCACGACCAATATCTGAGTCCCTGTCCGCTGCGCGTTCGGCATACTTCATCCCCGGTATCGATTGAGTGATTATGATTATATTAAATCATGATTGATTATATGTGAGCAACATCAAATTATTTAAAATGATTTTAACCTATAAAATATCCCTGAAATGGGCGATTAGGCGCTCATGAGTGAGTGGGTACGATCTTAGTGACTGAAAAAAATCACACGCTATCGAGCTGTGGTTCTGACGGAAAAGGCAAGGTAACGGCATGAACATCAATAGCACTATTATCAGCGGCTATCGGGCGCTCCAGGATATTCGCCACCTTATGGCGGGCAAACGGCACGCCTTGTTTATCACGGATAAGAATATCGTTGGCCTGCCCGACGTTCAGGCGCTGATTGAACAAGTGAAACAGACGGTGGCGCAGGTATTACTGGTGGATAACGTTCCCGCCGAGCCCAGTCAGCATGATGTGGCGGAGATCTTGGGCCAGTTGGCGCAGACGCGCGCCGATCTGGTCATCGGCGTCGGCGGCGGCAGCGTGCTGGATGTCGCCAAGCTCTTGTCGGTGCTATGCGCGGGCGATGACGCGGTCACCCTCGACGCGCTGCTGGCGGGCAAGAAACCTACGCGGCGGACAACCTCAGTATTGATCCCGACGACGGCGGGCACCGGCTCGGAAGCCACGCCGAATGCCATTCTTGCCATTCCGGAAAAGGAGACCAAAGTCGGTATTATCAGCCCGGTCATGCTGCCGGATTATGTGGTGCTGTCGCCGGAATTAACCACCAGCATGCCGCCGCATATCGCGGCGTCGACCGGCATTGATGCGCTATGCCATCTGATTGAGTGCTTTACCGCCACCGTCGCCACCCCGGTCAGCGATAACTATGCGTTGATTGGCTTAGCGAAGCTGTTTGCCAATATTGAAACTTCCGTACGCGAGCCGGGAAATCTGGCGGCAAAGCTGGATATGCTCTGGGCGTCATACTACGGCGGCGCGGCGATTGCCCACGCCGGCACCCATCTGGTCCATGCGATGTCTTATCCGCTGGGCGGCAAATACCACATTCCCCACGGCGTGGCGAACGCCATTTTGCTCGCGCCCTGCATGCGTTTTGTACAACCCGCCGCGCAGGAAAAGTTCGCTCAAGCCTACGACCTGCTGCCGGAAGCGGATCTGACGCTCAGTTCGGCGCATAAGGCCCAGGCGCTGGTGACCTACTTCGCCGATCTGGTGAAGCGGCTCGCCCTACCGAATACGCTGCAGCAGCTCGGGGTAGAAAAAAGCCACCTGCCTTATCTGGTCGACGCCGCGTTACAGGTGCAGCGTCTGATGAAAAACGTGCCGACGCAGGTCAGCGCCGACGATGTGCGCGAAATTTATTTAACGCTGTTTTAAAGCGCCGGCGCCTGCCGACGAATGAATAAGGAACAATAATGAGTAAAAAAATTGCCGGCGTACTGACCGCGATCGTTACCCCGTTCGATGCCCAGGGGGAATTTAATCCGGCGGCCATGCGTCTTCAGGTACAGCGCCAGATGAAATACGGCAACGGTATTTTCTGCAACGGCACCAACGGCGAGTTTTTCGTTTTACATACCGATGAGAAAGTCGCGGTGACCGAAACCTGCGTTGACGAAGCGGCCGGGAAAGTCCCGGTTGTCGGACATATCGGCGAAATTTCAACCCGTGAAACCATCAGGCTGGGTAAGCGCATCGCCGCGCTGGGGGTCGACGCGGTTTCCGTTATTACTCCCTATTTCGTGCCGTTGAAACAAGAGGAGTTAGTCGCCCACTACCGCGCGGTGGCGGACGCGCTGACCGTGCCGGTCTTTCTCTACAATATCCCCGCGCGCACCGGCAATACGCTGGCGCCTGAAACCGTACGCATTCTGGCGGACCATCCCAACATCATCGGCATTAAAGACAGCGCGGGCAGTTATGAAAGCCTGAGCGGTTATTTGCAGGCGGTACGGGATCTGGCGGGGTTCGACGTGCTGAATGGACCGGACTCGCTTATCCATCAGGGATTTGTCGACGGCTGTTCGGCCTGCATTTCCGGACTGGCCAACGTCGCGCCCGAGGCCGTCAGCCAGATTTGGCATCGTTTCCATGCCGGTGATATTGAGGGCTCCCGCGCTGCGCAGGAACAGGTGAGCGAACTGCGTAAGACGCTGTACGCCATTGCCTTCTCTCCGTCGGCGGTGAAAAGAGCGCTGACGCTGATGGGAGAAGAGGTGGGCGTCAGCCGCTACCCGGTTGAATTTGACGACAGTATGAACGCCGCCATTAAAAATATTATTCAGCGTCATCGCTTGTGCTAACTCGAATTATTTAGGGGATACATCTGAGATTTGAAAGAGGGCGGATATAGCTTGATAAGAAATAAAGAAAATTTATCTTTCAAAAATGACACGGGGAAATAAAAAATGGCGACAAAATTACCAACGGTAAGGCAGTCCGAACCGAATGGCGTGGTATATCGTGACGAATTTTTAAATGTGGACTTTGCCTTGATTCCAACGGGTGGAAATAACACGGCCCATGCGCCCGCATTAATCGAAACGCAGGATGGCGGTCTATTGTGCGCCTGGTTTGCCGGCAGTTTTGAGGGGAGCGGCGATATCTCCATCGCCGTCTCTAAATTATCTCCGGAAACGCAGGTCTGGTCGGTGCCAGAAATAGTATCCAAAGGCGTCGATCGCAGTGAACAGAACCCCGCTTTTTTTAGAGCGCCTAACGGCCAGATTTGGCTGATTTATACCTCGCAATTAAGCCGGCAGGAAGGCAAGGACAATATGCAGTTCACTTCGATCATTATGGTGCAAAAATCCAATGACGAAGGTCAAACCTGGGAACAACCTGAGGTACTGTTTGCCAAAGAAGGGACTTTTTCAAGGCAGGCGATTCAAATTTTAAGCAACGGACGCTGGATATTCAGCACCTGGCTATGCGAGGACTCGCCGGAGGGTTTGACAAACGACCCGACAGAATTTCAACTATCTGATGATAAAGGGAAAACCTGGAAAGCGGTACGTATGCCGGAAAGCCGCGGACGCGTTCATGCGAATGTTATTGAAGTAGAGTCAGGCCATTTAGTCGCTTTTATGCGCAGCCGTTTCGCCGATCGCGTGTATACAAGCGAATCGCATGACTTCGGCGATAGCTGGAGTGTTCCGCAAGCCAATATATTGCCGAATAATAACGCCAGCATCAGCGCTATTAAATTGCAATCTGGAGAAATCGCCTTAGCTTACAACGTTAATTCAGCCAATAACGCTGAATTTGGGAAAGTAGCCTGGCCAGGCCTGCGTAATCCCGTAGCCGTTTCTGTCACAGAAGACTTTGGCAAAACATGGCCCATCGGTAGAATTTTCGAACCGGCCGAAGGTTATATTGGGATAGAAAACAAGACCAATAACTCACAATATGAATACCCGACGCTTTATCAAGACAGCAAAGGCACCTTGCATTTGACATATGCCTACAAAAATAGGCTTTGTGTTAAATACGTCCGCTTTACCGTAGAAGATTTATTCGGTGAAAAACGTGAAACAGAAGGCCTGTACAACCCAACATCAGGCGAAGGAGTGGATAAATAATCAGCCAGTTGGATTTTCGCCATGCCCAAAATAATTCAAGTTGCAAGAAGGCGGCGACGCAGCGAATCCCCAGGAGCTTACGCCAGTAAGTGACTGGGGTGAGTGAGGAAAGCCAACGCGCCTGCGGCTTGAAGGATGAAGGGTAGAAAGTGAATATTAATTTATTTCGGCCTCACATTAGGTCTTTTCCATACGCCTTCTAATGTGAACGAAATTTAGTAGGAATGCGTGGCCAGATGAGAAAGGTCGGGCCATACAGAACATCTAACGAAATCGCATTCAATGGTTATTTTTAATTACGGTTCGCAATCAACATGTACTCGAAATAACTCGAATTGCAGGACAACAGCGCCAAAACGTTTTTAAATGCCGCTTGCGGCGGCCCCAACGGGGCGAGTAACAAAGCCAACGCACATGCAACTTGAAATATGACGAGTATAAACCTGTTAATTATTTTATAAAAATAAGGGGAAAACAAAATGACAATGGAAATGATCCATGCCCTTGTTATTTTAGTTCTAATGATTGTAATGATTATGTGCGACAAATTTGCGTTTGGCGCACCGCCTGTTATTGCTTGTCTTTTACTCGTGGTCACAGGTTTATCTACCGTTCAGGAAGCATTCGCCGGATTTATCAATTCAAGCGTGATTATGGTTGCAGGCTTCATGGTGGTAATGGCGGGGCTGATGAAGACCAGCTTAATAGGACGAGTGCAGTCCGCCATGGTGACTTTAGTCAATAAAGGCGGATATAAGAGCTATGTTCTTTTACTCATCGTGGTCATGCTTGGGGCCAGTCTGACGGGTTCTGGTTCCACGGGTTATTACGTCCTGATTTTATCTTTAGTATCGACGATCCCCTACAATAAAAAAATGCCGACATCCAAGCTGATGATGCCGTTAGGCTTTGCAACCAATCATCCGCTGGTCCCTTTCAATGTCGCGCTCTTCTACGGCGTTACCGTCAGCGTTCTTGAAACCGCCGGCCACCATACTTCACTCTCGATGCCAAAATTCGCCATAGTAAACTTTATTTTGGCGCTGGGTTTCTTAATCTGGAGTTTGGTTGCCTATCGTCTTTTACCCGACCATGCAATCAACGAACATTCCGGAGACGATGAGCTCGTAGAAAAAAGCGCGGCGGCGAGCCTGCCGAGATGGAAGGAGAATTGTACGATCGCGCTGTTTGCCATCAGCGTGGTGGGCATGATGTTGATGGGGACGATCGGCGAGTCGGCCTATGTCATTCCCGGCATTGCCGGAGTCATCATGATGATAATCAACGTTATTGATTTCAAAGAATTTCGCGAAAACATGTTCGCCCCGGTCATTCTGATGATGGCGGGCGTTATCGGCGTAGCGGATGCGTTGGCTAACTCCGGCTTCACCGTGATGATCGGTGATGTCGTGGCCGGCTCGTTGGGAACGAATATCCATCCATTCATTCTTATTTTTATCTTCGCGCTCTTAACCAGCACCTGCGCAACCTTCACCGGCTCAAATATGGGCTCTGTCTATATTTTCGCGCCCATTGCCATCATGACTTTCCTAAGCCTGGGGCTTAATCCCGTGGCAGCCGCGACCGCGGTCGTTATCTCTGGATGGAACGGCGGCTATATGCCCGTAGACGGCATGCCCGCCATGATCTTAGGAATGGGAAAATATAAGCTTCCGGAATTTTGGAAATTCACCGTACCGATGTATTTAATTCGTATTTTCGCCCTGTGCGTCGGCGCGGTAATTATGTTCCCGCTGTATCAGTAGCTGCAGGGCAGGATCTCCGCATGAATGCGGATTAATTGAGGCGCTTATACCCGCGATATTTCAAGTTGCATGCGCGTTGGCTTTTCCGCGACTCGCATTATTTAGAGTAGAAATAGGGTAAGTCGATTACCCTATTTTATAAATAATACCGTTTCACACTGAATAAAGTGAAATAAAGAGGAAAAAAGATGTTTATGTGGATGGCGGATCCCAATGCCTGGCTGACGCTGAGTACATTAACGATCCTGGAGATTGTACTGGGTATTGATAACATCATATTTTTATCGCTGGTGGTGGCGAAACTCCCTAAAGAAAAACAGAATATCGCCAGAATAACCGGATTAACGGCGGCGATGCTGATGAGACTCTCATTACTGGCCTCGATTTCCTGGCTTATGCACCTGAATCATCCTTTATTTAGGATTCTCAATCATAGCGTTTCCGTCAGAGATCTGATTCTTTTTTCCGGCGGGCTTTTTCTGATTATTAAGTCAATGAAGGAGATAAAAGAGTCGCTAATAACAGAAAAACATCAGGTCCAGAGCCATGTTACCTCTTTTTTCGGCGCCATCATTCAAATTATGCTGCTCGATATTATTTTCAGTCTCGATTCCGTCATCACGGCCGTAGGACTCTCGGAACATCTGACGATTATGATGTTAGCCGTCATTATTGCCGTTTTGGTTATGATGCTGGCCGCCAAACCCATCGGGGATTTCGTTGAAAATCACCCGTCAGTGAAAATGCTCGCATTGGCGTTTTTAATTTTGGTCGGCTTCACCCTGGTTCTTGATGGCATTCATATTCATGTCCCTAAAGGATATATCTATTTCGCCATGTTTTTCTCTATTTCCGTAGAGACGTTAAACCTCATAAGAAACAAGAATGAATATCAACTTTCAAGGAGAATATAGTGATCGCAGGTAATCTCAATCATCTGAAACCGGCCGCCTTGCCCACGCCATTATGGAATATTTTGTCCGCGCCGGGTATGACGCTGACGGAGCTGAACGCCCTGGCGGAAGGCCGCCATCAGCCGGAAGGCGCTGACTGGTTTTACAATATCGGCACCCTGAGCACCGCGCCGCAGGCGCAACGGCGCACCGAGTTTCACCGTCGTTACCTCGATATCCAGTTGATTCTGGCGGGAGAGGAGATCATCGGCTACGGCCTGAACGACGTAGACGGCCAAGCGGCGACGGAGCCTAAACCGGATCTGTACATTCTTGATAACCCAAGCGTTCCTCACAAAATCCACCTGCGCGCCGGCGATTTTGCAATCTTTTATCCGGGGGAAGCGCATCGTGCGCTGTGCGCGGTGAATGACATCCCCGCCCCGGTCAAAAAAGCCGTGTTTAAAATCCCCGCGACCCTGTTAATTCCCGCCCTGCAACGCCCCTAAGCCAAGGTAGCTCAATGCCGCTGCACGAAATCGCGGTATTGCGCCACCAGATTGAGGAAGTCCTCCAGGCCGCACAGCGACAGGCTCTCTTCATCGTAGTAGCTCATCCCCTCTTCCAGCTCATCCACCACGAACGCCAGCTGGTTGGCCTGAATCATCACTTCTTCGGCATTCAGCGACAGCGTGTATTCATGTCCGACTTTCCGCCACTCCCTTTCGCTTCCCGCCACCGAGCGGGCCGCCTCCTCCACCTCGTTCAGCAACGCCAGTTGGCCTTTGGCCTCTTCATTGAACCAATGGCCCACCGCCTCATGTCCCATCGACATTCGCACCATTACCTGGCCGGTAACGTCCCGCAAGAATTCATAGTCCATGATGCCACCCTCTGTGATAGTGCTCGTTTTTCAGTGTAATCGCTCCCCTGCCATACCACAGTGATGGCTCGCATACTTAGCGGCAAAAATTTCAGGCGCGGCGATGCTGCCCGCAAGGATGGCGTTCAGGAGGGAAAAACGATAGCAGGTTATCCGGCGCTCGGGAAGCTCGCGCCGGATTCTCCTATTGGTGTAAAGCCTTGCCGGAGGCGGCCAGCACCGCCTCATGCATCGCTTCGCTTAGCGTCGGGTGGGCGAAAATCACATGGCTGAGCGACGCTTCCGTCGCCTCAAGGTAGCGGGCGATGCCGAATCCCTGGATCTGCTCCGTCACTTCCGGCCCCACCATATGCGCGCCGAGCAGTTCGCCGCTCTCCTGGTCGAAAATGGTTTTCACAAAGCCCACGGCCTCTCCCATCGCCAACGCTTTGCCGTTGGCCCGGTAGTCGAAACGGCCGACCGAAATCGCCCGGCCGGCGGCGCGCGCCGCCGCCTCGCTCAGGCCGAAGCTGGCCACCTGCGGGCGGGAGTAGGTGCAGGCCGGGATCGCGCGCTTATCCAGCGGAGCGACGCCGTCGACGCCCGCCAGTTTCTCCACGCAGATCACCGCCTCATGGCTGGCCTTATGCGCCAGGCAGGGCGCCCCCGCGACGTCGCCGATGGCGTAAAGGCCGAAGACGTTGGTCCGGCACCACGGGTCGGTTTTGATGTAGCCGCCGGCGATCTCGACCCCCAATGCCTCCAGCCCGAGATCCTCATAGTTGGCCCGCACGCCGACCGCCAGCAGCACCTGGCTGACATCCAGCGTCTGCTGACTGCCGTCCGCCAGCCGGATAGCGCATCTGGCGCGCTCGGCGTCCGTCTCGACCGCGGTTACGCTGGCCTTGGTTATGATGCTGATGCCGCGTTGGGTAAACTGACGGGCGACCAGGGCGGAAACCTCGGCGTCCTCCAGCGGCATAATGCGATCGGCGAGCTCCACCAGCGTCACCGCGCAGCCCAGATCGTTATACAGGCTGGCGAACTCGACGCCGATGGCGCCGGTGCCGACAATCAGCAGCGAGGACGGCACAGTCTCGGGCACCAGCGCATTCATATAGTTCCAGATACGCTTGCCGTCCGGCGTGATGCCGGGCAGCCCGCGCGGCCGCGCGCCGGTAGCCAGAATAATGTGATCGGCGCGATAGGCGCCTTCTTCTTCACCGGCGCTGACGCTGACCTCCCCTTTTCCGGTCAGTTTCGCCGTGCCGGTGATAACGGTCACGCCGTTTTTTTTCATCAGCGAGGCGATGCCGGCGGTCAGCCCCGCCGACACGCTGCGGCTGCGGGCGACCAGCGTGCCGATATCGAAACGGACCGCCTCCGCGCTGAATCCGAACTCATCCATATGCGCCAGCTGATGAGCCAACTCGGCGCCGCGCAGCAGCGCCTTGGTGGGAATACAGCCCCAGTTGAGGCATACCCCGCCCAGGTGTTGCTTCTCCACCAGCGCGGTGTTGAGCCCGAGCTGCGCCGCGCGGATGGCGGCGACATAGCCGCCCGGGCCGCCGCCGATAACCAAAACGTCATAGGTATCTTTCATTTCCGCTCCTATACCAGCAGCGCGGTGGGGTTTTCCACCAGGTGCTTGAGTTGGTTAAGAAATTCGGCTCCGCTGGCGCCGTCGACCACCCGATGGTCGCAGGAGAGGGTCACGCTCATCAGCGTGCGCACCACCATTTGATCCTGTTCCGCCACCACGCGGCGCTCCCCGGCGCCGATCGCCAGAATCGCCACCTGCGGCGGATTGATAATGGCGTCGAACTGGCGTATGCCGTGCATGCCGAGATTGGAAATGCTAAACGTGCCCCCCTGGAACTCTTCCGGCTTCAGCGTCCCCGCCCTGGCTTTGGTCACCAGCGTTAACATCTCTGCGGCGATCTCGGACAGCGACTTGCGATTCGCCGCCCGCACGATCGGGGTGATCAGGCCGGCGGGCAGCGCCACGGCGATTGAAATATCCGCATCGTGGTAGCGCTGGATCTCCTGGCGATCCTGATCGAACAGCGCATTGACGCCGGGCGCCTTAACCAGCGCCAGGCCGCAGGCTTTGATCAGCATATCGGTGACCGAAAGTTTGACCGACGGTACCGCCGCATTGATCTCTTTGCGCAGCGCCAGCAGGCGATCCAGCTCCAGATCCACCTGGAGCCGGAAATGCGGCGCGTTGCGTTTGGACTCCTGCAGACGAGAAGCGATCGCCCGGCGCATACCGCTCATGGCCGTCGTTTCATAGCCCGGCGCCGCCTCTCCTGGCGCCGTATCCCCCGCCGCCGTCGGAATAGCCAAACGCGCGGCCGCCTGCTCGACATCCGCCTGACATACCCGGCCCCGGCTGCCCGTCACCCGGCAATCGTGCAGGTTGATGCCCAGTTTCGCCGCCAGACGGCGGGCCACCGGCGTCGCCGCCACCTGGGCGTCGTCCTGCCGCGAACCGGGCTGACGCGCCGCCCGCGCCTGACGCTCCGGCGTTTTAACTTTGCCGCCGTGCTGAACGATGGCCGCATTAATATCGGCGAGCGAAATTCGCCCGTCCCGTCCGCTGCCGGCGATTTTGCTCAGATCGATGCCTAGCGACGCCGCCAGACGCCGCGCATAGGACGTGGCGAAACTGTCCTGCCCGCCGTCGCCAAGCAGCGCCGCCGGCACCTGATAAGCGCCGGACGCCTGCGCCGGTTTATCCGCCTTGTCGCCGACGGCGACCGGCGCCGCCGCTGCGGGCGCGGCTAGCGGCGGCGTTTGCCGCGGCGCGCTCTCACTCTGCGGCGCCGTGGCGTTTTCGGCCGGCTTGCCCCCTTGCAGTTCGGCGACGAAGCGATCGAGCTCGTCATCGCCGACATCGGCGTCGGCCGCCAACGCCAGCGGCGCGCTGACCGGCACCGTCTCGCCCGGCTGCACCAGAATGCGCCGCAGCACGCCGGCAAAAGGCGCTTCCAGCACGTTGGTGATTTTACTGGATTCGAGCTCGCAAACTTCCTGCCCGGCGCTAAAACTCTCCCCCTCTTTAATCAGCCAGACATTAAGCGTTCCCTCTTCCATCGACAGTCCCCATTTAGGTACTTCGATTACCCGGATGGCGCTCATAGTCACTCCTCCATTACTTTGCGAACCGCGGCCTTGATGCGATCGACGCTGGGTATCCAGGCCTGTTCCAGCACGGTTGAGAAGGGAACCGGCGTATGGGGCGGCGTGACCATCGCAACCGGCGCTTTCAGCTGATAGAACGCTTCCGAGGCGATCAGCGCGGCAATATCGTGGGCGAAACTAAAGCGAGCCGCCGACTCATCGACGATCACCACGCGGCCGGTTGCCGCCACCGACTCCAGAATGCTCTCTTCATCCAGCGGAGAGACGGTGCGCGGATCGATAACCTCCACCGAGATCCCCTCTTTCGCCAGCTGATCCGCCGCCTGGTTGGCCTTATTCACCATCGCGGCCAGCGCGATAATGGTGACATCCGTCCCTTCGCGGGTGTAGTTGGCGACGCCGAACGGGATGGCGTAAGCCTGCTCCGGCACCTCGCCTTTGGTGTCGTACAAAATTTTGTGTTCGCAGAACATCACCGGATCGTCGTCGCGGATGGATTGGATCAGCAGCCCCTTGGCGTCATAGGGCGAAGACGGGACCACCACTTTCAGGCCGGGCGTGGAGGCAAAAATATTGTAGGGGGATTGCGAGTGCTGGGCCGCGGCCGAGTAGCCCGCGCCGATCATACCGCGCACCACCAGCGGCGCTTTGGCCTTGCCGCCGAACATGTAGCGGAATTTCGCCGCCTGGTTATAAACCATGTCATGACTGACGCCGAAGAAATCCATAAACATCAGCTCCGCTACCGGCCGCAGACCGGTGAGCGCCGCCCCCGCCGCCATGCCGATGATGGCGGACTCGGTTATCGGCGTATCGATAACCCGGGACGAACCGAACTGCGTCCACAGCCCTTTGGTGACGCCGAATACGCCCCCCAGCGCCTCGCCGCGGGAGCCGACTTCCACCGTCCCCGCCTGACCGCCGCAGACATCCTCGCCAATCAGCACCACGCGTTCATCCCGCTCCATTTCCTGCGCCAGCGCTTCTTTTATCGCTTCACGATACGTTTTGATCGCCATAGTCGTGCCCTCAGTAAGAGACATAAACGTCAGTAAGAACCTGATCCACCGATGGGAAAGGCGCGGCCCGGGCCTTCAGAACCGCGTCGTCCACCAGCGCCTGAACCTCGCTATCGATAGCGGCCAGTTCGTCGGCGGAAACCTGCCCTTTCACTTGTTTACTGAAGATTTGCAGGGGATCTTTTTCTTCACGCAGGCGCTCGACCTCGCCTTCCTGGCGATAAAGCATGGGATCGCCTTCGAAATGCCCGTGCCAGCGGGGGGCGAACGCTTCGATAACGCTCGGGCCGCCGCCGCTGCGCGCGCGCCGCACCGCCTCTTCGGTGGCGGCGTAAACGGCGAAAAAGTCGGTGCCGTCCACCTTCACCGCCGGCAGGCCGAAACCGCCGGCGCGCCCGGCGATATCCCGCCCGGCCACCGCATAGTCATGGCCGGTGCCTTCGCCGAACCCGTTGTTCTCAAACACGAAAATAGCGGGCAACTGCAAGACTACCGCCATATTGATCGCTTCGAACACCAGCCCCTGGTTGGAACCGCCATCGCCGGTAAAGGAGACGGCCACATCCGTCGTGCCCAGCGTTTTCGCCGTCAGCGCCGCGCCGATCACCAGCGGCGGCGCGCCGCCGACAATCGCATTGGCGCCGAGCATGCCCTTGGTTAAATCGGCGATATGCATCGAACCGCCTTTTCCGCGGCATAAGCCGGTTTCCCGACCGAAAATTTCCGCCATCATGCCGTGGATATCGCAGCCTTTGGCAATGCAATGCCCGTGTCCGCGATGGGTGGAGCCGATATAGTCCCGATCGCTCAGGTTCTGACAAACGCCGACAGCGATTGCTTCTTCACCGCTATACAGATGGATAAACCCCGGAATATCCCCAGTGGTGTTTTCCTTATGCAGTCGCTCCTCGAAAACGCGGATCTCGCGCATTTTGCGATAGGCCTGCAATAACGCCTGTTTGCTTAAAGACATGATTTTGCCCTCACTTGCCTGGTTTTACCGTTGTTAACGGTGACCCCTGTCACGGGATCCACCCTCGCCAGAGATTAAGATAAGGGGATGAAACGGCGAGGGTAACTACCCGAACGGGTAGTCGAAGCGGCTAAATTGGGGGGGATAAAAAAGCAGCCATTACGCCGGCGAATCACAACCTGATGACAATAGGACCACATGAGGATCGCGCCCCATGAATGAGAACCTTTTGTACCCGACGCTAACGTCAGCCATCGACTATCGCCAGAAGTCATTTACCCTCAGCCACGGCCTGCCGCTGATAGCGACTAAACTCGCTCCGCCACGCGCCTCCGCCGCCGTTTTGCGCCGCGATCGCCTGTTGTCTCGCCTGGATCGGGCGCATCAGCTCAGCCTGGCGCTGGTCTGCGCCGGCGCCGGATTCGGCAAAACCACCCTGCTGAGCCAATGGCAGCGGGAGATGATCGCCCAGGGGCACTGCGTGGCCTGGCTGAGCCTGGACGAGCAGGACAATGCGCTGCATGATTTCCGGCGCTATCTGTTGGCCGCCCTGCACCCTTATTGCGGCGAGCTGTTCAGCCAGCTTGAACCCATCGCGCCGGGCGCCTCGCTGTGTACCGAAGACGGGTTTATGCGTAACCTGATCAATAGCCTCAGCCAGCGCCAGACCCCGCTGTATATCGTCATCGACGATTTTCATCTGATTCGCAATCCGGTGATTTTGCAGGATATCAACGAACTGGTGACCTACGCTCCGGCCTGCCTGCATCTGCTGCTGGGTAGCCGCAGCCTGCCGACGCTGCCGTTGGCGCGCATGCTGGCGGGCAACCAGATGGTGATTATCGATATCAACGATCTGCGTTTCAATCCGGCGGAAATTCTGGCGTATTTCGCCGAAACCGCCCATCAGGACCTCGACCAGGCCGATATTCAACGGCTGCTGGCTATCACCGAAGGCTGGATCACCGGCATCCAGATAGCCGCGCTCTCCGCCGCCGGCAGCGGCAACGCCCTGTTTCAAACCCTGGAAGGCCCGGCCGGCGCCAAGCAGATGGCGCGCTATTTACAGGAAGTGGTGCTGAATCCTCTGCCGCCGGAAATACAGCAGTTTTTATTACAGACATCCATCCTCACTCGCTTTACGCCGGAGTTGTGCAACGCCGTCACCCTGCGAAGCGATGGTAAACAGATGCTGAACTTTATCGAACAGCATAATCTGTTTATTTCGCCGCTGGACGAACAGGGCGGCTGGTTCCGTTACCACTCGCTGTTCGCCGAGGCGCAATATGAGCGCCTGGCCAACGAGCAGAGCAACATCGCCGAACTGCATGAGCGCGCCGGCAACTGGCTGGCGGCCAACGGACACTGGGCCGAAGCCATCCGCCACGCGCTGGCGGCAGGCAAACTGGAAGAGAGCGCCGCCTACGCCGCGCCGAGCGCGCAATCGCTGGCCGAGGAGGGCGATATCGACACGCTGGTGCGCTGGCTGCAACAGTTGCCGTTAACCGAGGGCGCCCCCGAAGAGCGTATTGAGCTACAGCTGAACCTGGCCTGGGCGCTGGCCCACTACTTTCGTTTCGATGAAGCGCGGGCGCTGCTGAACCGGCTACAGTCCGGCTCCGCGCTTCGTCGGCTAAGCGCGCGGCTACGCATCAAATGGCAGGTGATCAGCGCCATTTCCGCCTCGTTCGCCGAAGAGATTCTGACAAGCGAGGCGCTGGTCAAGCCGCTGCTCAGCCAGGTTCCCTGCGGCGACAGCTGGGTCGACGGCCTGGTATGCAATATCCTCAGCTATAACTATCTGGTACAGGAACGCTATCGGGACGTCGCCGCGGTACAACAACATATGCCCCCGCCCTCCGCCCCGCAGGATAATTTGTTCGTCAGCGTCTACCGGGCGTTTATTCTGGGAATTAACCACGTGCGTCAGGCCGATCTGCGCACCGGCGAAATTTATTACCGGCAGGCGTTAAAACAGGCCGAACGCCTGACCGGCGTCGGCTCCTGCGGCAGCGCGACCTTGCAGGCTCTGCTGGCGGAAATCCATTATGAAGAGGAGGATCTCCTGCTGCTGGATTCGCAGGTCGCTCCCCATCTGGCCAAAATCGATATCATCGCGCCGCCGGACGCCCTATTCAGCGCCTACCGCGCGCTGATCCGGCGGGCGTTGCCGCGCGACGCGGGACAGGCGAAGGTGCTTCTCGAACACGCGCTGCGGGTGGCGATCGGCCGCGGCTGGCCGCGGCTGCAAGGCATGCTGCTGGCGGAACAGATCCGCATGTCGGTACTGCAAAACCAGAGATGCCAGGCGCAGGAGTCGATGCGTCAGCTTACCGAGCTCAGCGAACAATATCGGCAGACGCTGCCGCTCGCCAACTATCTGCGAACCAGCCGCGTCACCGCGCAGGCCCAAATGCTTATGGATGAGGAGCCGGGTAAGGCGGCGCGTCTGCTGTGGCCGTTGGTGCAACAGTTGGAAAAACGCCGCTGTATACTGGAAGCGCTCAGGCAGCGCGCGCTGTGCGCGGTAGCCTGGTGGCGCGACGGCGACCGGCAACAGGCCGAAGAGGTGCTGCTGCCGGTGATAAAACTGGCAAGAAGTCAAAATCTGAAGCGCAGCCTGCTGGACGCCGGCGCGGAAATCTGCCCGCTGCTTCAGCACATGCAGGAGAAAATGGCCGCCGACGATCGCAGCTATATCGCCAATCTGTTAGGCGCTTCGCCGCTGATGGAAACAGGGCCGGCCGCCGATTGGAGCCCCTTGCCTCCGCTGACCGAACGAGAAAATCAGACGCTGCTGCTGATCGCCCAGGGCCGTTCGAATAAAGAGATCGCCCGCACCATGGCCATCTCGGTGGATACGGTCAAATGGCACTTAAAGAACCTCTACGGCAAGCTTGATGTGACCAGCCGCACCCAGGCGATGGGCCGGGCCAAAATGCTAAGCGAAATCGACTGCGCCGAGTAAGAAAGACGCAGCCGGGATAATGACGGGCGGGGATGGATAAAGAGACGCGCGCAGCCCTTGACGACGAGAACCTCTTGGTACAGTCCGGGAATACAGCAAGGCCGCCACACTCTGCGGAGGGCACAAAAACCATCCATTATCGTTAGCGAGAATGGCGACGGATCAGGCCACGCGACTCCAGCATGCGCCGTGTGCTCTCCAGTTCTTTTTGCAGTAACGCGGCATCCGGCAACACCGTCCGATAGTTTGCCGCCATGACTTGGGTGGGCAACCCTTCCAGCGCATATCTCGCCAGTGCGCGGCCTTTGTCAGCGCAGAGAATCAGGCCCACGGGGGGATTTTCATCAGCAAATGTCCAGTGTTCTCTGGCATAGTTGCAGTACATGTGCATCTGACCCGCATTGGCATGGGTCAGACCGCCGAGTTTCAAATCGACGATGACCGGGCGCCGCAGCCGACGATGGAATAATAAAAGATCCACCCGATACCAGGTCTGATCGATACGTAATCGGCGCTGCCGCCCGATAAACGTGAAGCCATCGCCAAGCTCCAGCAGAAAATCTTCCAGTCGCCGAATCAAGGCTTCTTCAAGGTCGGATTCTGAATATTCGTCTTTGAGATCCAGAAATTCCAGCACATACGGGGCTTTGATTGCCTCATCGGGCGTGACCGTATCTTTCAGCTTCGGCGTCGAACCTTTGACCAGCATTGCAGCCTTGTCTCTGGATAGCGCAGTCCGTTCATAGAACTGGCTGCCGATCTGTCGGTCTAGCTGGCGTACGCTCCACCCTCCCTGTAAAGCTTCGGTTTCATAGAACTGGCGGGCATGATCATCCTTGACCGATAGCAGCCGGACATAGGCGGACCACGGCAGCGTGAAAACCTGAGCCAGTTCGTCGAGATCGAAATTCCGAGACACTGTCTCGGATTTCTCGGCTGGAAACTCACTTTCAGATTTCCGCGACAGCGTCGCGGAAATGACAGGCTGTGGATACACGAGGAAGAACCTCCGCATGTTTTCCAGATTGTCCGCGCTGAAGCCGCGTCCGAACCGGGCCGTCAGATCGTCAGACAATCGTGCAATCAACTACTCACCGTAACCGGCTCGCCGCTCCCCCTGTTGCTCGGCTTCGACGATACGGCGACCTATTTCCCAATAGCTCGCCGTCATCAACGCATTGACGCTACGCACCGCTGCATGGCGTGTAGTATCGAGTAATTGTACGATATCGCTATGGATACCGGCGGAGCTAGTCGGCAAGGCGGAGCTTTTTACCGCCGTAGCAGGCGGCGTCTTCTTACTATTCATACCGCTGCCTCCGTAGAACATGATGCCCTTGTGATTGTTTTACGCCGACGCGCCGCCAGTTCAGCCGCCTTGCGCCCGGATCGTCAAACGCCGCCAGCCGACGCAAACGGTACGGATACGGGCGGCGCTCTCCCTGATAAAACAGCAGCCGCAGCGTGTTGAAATCGCTGAGAAACAGCTTGCATACCCTATCATGTGATTGCATGTCGTCCCTGACGGATAGCGTTCCCTACAAGCGGCAGGATAGCGCATGGCGACGGCGGGTAAAGATAACCCGACGCGGCCTGCGAAGCCCCCCGCAAGATTTAACGTCACGTAGTGACGGCCCACAGGGCGAGTCTCAGGGATGAGACGAGTAAAAAATCGCCGGGCGCTTTCTCCGCCATCCGACCCTCCGGCATATTTCCTGCAATATTCCCCGGTGCGCCGGCATCCCACGATAACGACCGCTCGTAACGGCGGAATAAATCAGGCAAACTAATTTCCAAAAGGAAAATAGTTTGCTAAATTACTCGTTATTTTAAACCATTTTAATTTCCATTTAACACACAACATTCAAAGGAGCCGCTGTTATGACCATGGCTGATTCCTCACGATCGCCGGGCGCGTTGGAAAACGCCCTATCCAGACTGCAGTGCGTACTCGTCGCTCGCCGTTCCCGCTACACGCCGGAAACCGTTACCTGGGGACAGTACGATATCCTTGAGCTGTTGCGCCTGCGCGGCGCGGCGACCCCCTCGCAATTGAGCGAGCGGCTGGCTATTGCCCGGACCGGCGTATCCAAGGCCCTGCGGGTATTGAAGGATCTGGATCTGGTGGCGCAGACCTCCGCCGACGGCGATCGCCGCGAGCAGGTCACCATTCTGACCGAACACGGCCTAGACTTTCTGACGCGCGCCGCGATTGGCCGTCAGGACGGCGCCCAGCGGGTTATGGCGGCATTGACCCCGGGCGAGCAGGCCATATTCACCGAGCTATGCGACAAGGCCAGCGCGGCGCTGGAGAGTTCGGATCTGCGTGATGAGGCCGAGCGAGCATGAGCGGTGACGACACAGATTACCGGGATATCGAGATTATCGGCGCCCGCAACAATAATCTGCGCAACGTGAACCTGCGCATCCCCAAACACCGCATCACCGTCTTCACCGGCGTATCCGGCTCCGGCAAATCATCTCTGGTTTTCGATACCATCGCCGCCGAATCACAGCGACAGCTTAATGAAAGCCATAGCGCCTTCGTTCGCCATCGGCTGCCGCACTACGGCCAGCCGCAGGCCGACGCGCTGCGTAACCTGCCCGCCTCCATCGTGGTCGACCAAAAACCGCTAGGGGGCAACGCGCGATCCACGGTAGGCACCGTAACCGATATCCAACCGCTGCTAAGGCTGTTATTTTCGCGGGCCGGACTGCCGTTCGTCGGCTATGCCAACGTTTTCTCCTTCAATCATCCGCAGGGCATGTGCCCAACGTGCCAGGGACTCGGCGTCGTCGACCGGCCCGATTTAGAACGGCTGTTCGATCGCGGCAAATCGCTGAATCAGGGCGCGATCCGCTTTCCCACCTTCGCCCCCGGCACTTTTCGTTGGAAACGCTACGCCTGTTCCGGCCTGTTCGACTGCGACAAGCCATTAAAAGACTACAGCGCAGAGGAATGGCGAACGCTGCTGTACGCCGACGATCTGCCGGTATCCCATCCTCTGCCGGGCTGGCCCGCCAGCGCGCGCTTTCAAGGCGTGCTGCCGCGCCTGCGCCGCGCCTATCTGGATCACGAGCCCAGCCGGCTGACGCAGGCCGAACGCGACGGCCTGGCCCGCGTGATCGCTCGCCAGAGCTGTCAGGCGTGCCACGGTTCACGGCTCAATCCAACCATCCTCTCTTGCCGGATTGCGGGTCAATCCATCGCCGACTGCTCCGCGATGGAAGTGTCCGATCTGCTGCCGTTTATCCGCGCCATCAAGGCGGCGCCCGTCGCCACCGTGAGCGCCGCCATCGCTGAGCGGCTGGAACAGATGGTCGCCATCGGGCTGGACTACCTGAGCCTGAACCGGGAAACCGCCAGCCTGTCGGGAGGCGAATCGCAACGGGTCAAAATGGTGCGTCACCTGGGCAGCAGTCTGGCGGACATCGCGTACATTTTTGACGAGCCCAGCGCGGGACTGCATCCGCGCGACGTGCGTCAGCTTAATACGCTGCTGCGCCGGCTGCGTGACAAAGGCAATACCGTGCTGGTGGTGGAGCATGACCCGGACGTGATCGCCATTGCCGACCGCGTGGTGGATATGGGGCCGCAGGCCGGCGCAGAAGGCGGAAACGTCGTCTACCAGGGAACCTATTCCGGTCTGCGCCGCGCCGATACGCTGACCGGGCGCAGCCTGTCCCGAACCCTAAAGCTCAAAGCGCGCGTTCGTCAGCCGACCGGACAGCTGACGCTATGCGACGTATCGCTGTATAGCCTGAAGCACGTTAGCGTCTCTGTGCCGACCGGCGTTCTCACCGTCGTCACGGGCGTCGCGGGCTCCGGCAAAAGTACGCTGGTCAATCGCCTGCTGCCGCGTTATTACCCCCATGCGATACTTATCGATCAACGCGCGCTGGGGGGAACGCGGCGATCCTCGATCATCAGCTATCTCGGCGCGCTTGACCCGATCAGAGCGCTATTCGCCCGCGCCAGCGGGAAACCGGCCGCGCTTTTCAGCAACAACGCCCAGGGCGCCTGCCCGCTATGCAAGGGGTTGGGACAGGTTCAGACCGACCTGGCGTTTATGGACGATGTGGAAACGCCCTGCGAAGCGTGCGCGGCGACAGGATTCAATGAGGCGGCGCGGGCGGTTATTGTTCAGGGTCATAATATTGCCGGAATATTGTCGTTATCGGTCGCCGAAGCCGTACGTCTCTTTGCCGGACAGGAGGAGATCGCAGCGCCTTTACAACGCCTGATACGCGTCGGGTTGGGGTACGTCAAACTGGGGCAGCGGCTCAGCACGCTTTCCGGCGGGGAGCGCCAACGCCTGAAGCTGGCCGCCCGGCTGAAAGAGGAAGGCAGTCTGTATATTTTCGACGAACCGACCTCCGGACTGCATATGGCGGATATCGAACGCCTGCTGAAGGTGTTCGATGACCTGACCGGAAAAGGGCATACCGTTATCGTCGTGGAACACAACTTGGATGTCATCGCCCACGCGGACTGGCTGATAGAAATGGGCCCCGGCGCGGGCAAACGGGGAGGGAAAATCATCTTCGAGGGAACGCCGGCGGCAATGCTGACGTCCTCGGCCTCAATCACCGCGCCGTTTCTGGAACACTACGCCGCCAAGCCGGGATGCGGGTAAAGGCAACCCGACGCGGCCTGCGAAGCCGCCCGCAAGATTTAACGCCGCTGACGACGGCCCGCCGGCGCCATTTTCCCATAGCGCCGCCACGGGATTGTTGTATATGAGAAGTATTACCGTTAACCTCTTCTACCTCGTCAGTCATTCCCGATCCGTAAAGGAGCAACCAGACGGCTATGCAAGGTAAAGGTCAACGGCATATTTACCGCCTATTCGCGCTTGTATTCAGTTTATGCGCCGGCGTGTTTATCAGCGGCTGCGACGTTCAGGATAAGACCCCGCCGCAGGCTTCCTCCGGTCAGCATCTCGACGGCTGGCCCCGAACCCTGCAAACCCTCAAAGGACCGCTGACGCTGCAACAGCCGCCGCGGCGGATCGTCTCCACCAGCGTGACCATCAGCGGAACCCTGCTCGCCATCAACGCGCCGCTGATCGGCTCCGGCGCCACCAGCCCCCGCAGCGCGGTGGCGGATAGCCAAGGATTCTTTTCACAGTGGAGCCAACAGGCCGCAGAGCGCGGCGTCAAACCGCTTTACATCACCGAACCGAACGCCGAGGCCATCGCCGCCGCCGCGCCCGATCTGATTGTCATCGCCGCCACGGGGGGAGACTCGGCGCTCAAGCTGTACGAACAGCTGTCGGCGATCGCCCCGACGCTGGTGATCGACTACGGCGATAAAAGCTGGCAGCAGTTGGCGCAGCAGCTCGGCGAGGCGACCGGCCGCGAAGCCGATGCGCGCCATATCATCAGCCAGTTCGAACAGCGGGTTCTCGCCGTCAAACAGTCCATACAACTGCCTCCGCAGCCGGTTTCCGCGTTGGTGTATTATGAGGACGGGCGCGGCGTCAACCTCTGGACCGCCGCATCGGCGCAGGGGCAGTTGCTACACGAACTGGGATTTCAACTCGCCCCCCTCCCCGCGGATATCAAAACGGAAACCACCCAGGGCAAGCGTCGGGATATCGTACAGATTTCCGGCGAGAATATGGCCGATGGCCTTGGCGGAAAATCGCTGCTGCTGTTCTCCGCGGATGATAGAACGGTCTATAGAGTGATAGGCAATCCGTTCCTGAGCCACCTGGAGCCGGTGATAAAAAATCAGGTGTGGCCCATGGGATTGGATACGTTCCGGCTGGATTATTACAGCGCCAATAACATGCTGGATAGCATCGAGCGCTACTTCCACAAACCCTAGCCGCAATCCGCTTCCGATGCCTGCCCAATCGAACGGGCGTCGGGGAAATAGGCCCGTCGGCGCCAGGCGCGACCAAACACCGGGTTTACGTCAATGTATTTGCTAAACGGCGCGTGCTAGCATGGCTGTAATGATAATAATTATCAGACCGTGACACAGTTAGATATTACTCGCCCCGCTGTCGGGGCTCGCCCTTCGGGCCGCCGCAAGCGGCGTTCAAAAACGCACACGTTTTTGTAGGGGAAACACGGGGGGAGGTTCCCGTTTACGACGCCTCGCCCCCCGTGGTCGCCCCGGGTATCTCAATCCGACAGACGGGTTTGTCAGCAAACTCATTATTATATCCGTTCTTTAGTGAATGAAGGGAGCGCTACTTGAGGATGTCATGTCACCATCCCTGTCCTGAAGCCGTCAATAACATGTCGAGTCCCTCCCGTCCCAACAGCATGCGACGCCTGCCCGGTATGATATTGTGCCTGGCGCTTATCGCCGTCAGCGCGGTCGCCAGCCTGATGCTCGGCGCCAAACCCATTGCGCCGGAGGTGGTCTGGATGAGCCTAAGCGGACAACTCAACAATGCGGACAGCACCATTATTCTTAACGCCCGGCTGCCGCGCACGCTGGCGGGCATTATCGTCGGTATGGCGCTAGGCGGCGCGGGAGCGGTAATACAGGCGCTGACGCGCAATCCGCTCGCCGACCCCGGCATTCTCGGCGTGAACGCCGGGGCCAGCTTCGCCATCGTGGTCGGAATTACCTGTTTCGGCATTAACGGTATAGCCGCCTGGCTTGGTTTCGCCTGGCTGGGCGTACTGGCGACCAGCCTGATGGTCTGGGTCATCGGCACGCTCAGCGGCGGCCGCGTCAACCCCATTCGCCTGACGCTGGCCGGCGTCGCGTTAAGCGCGGTGCTGACGGGCATCACCTCGTCAATCTCGCTGCTGAACCCCGATGCGTTCGACCAGATGAGAATTTGGGAGGCCGGCACGCTGGATATCCGCTCCCTGCGACATATCGCCCTGGTCACGCCGACCATTCTGCTCGGCTGCGGGCTGGCGCTGGCGGCATCCCGCTCGTTGAACGCGCTCGGGATGGGCGAAGATATCGCCACCGCCCTGGGCACCCGCGTGACGCGGATTCGCGTAATAGCGGTGGTGGCGATTATGCTGATGTGCGGCTCTTCCACCGCGCTGGTCGGGCCGATCGGCTTTGTCGGGCTGATGATCCCGCATATCGCCCGCTGGTGGGCGGGGCCGGATCAGCGCTGGGTAGTGATTTATTCCCTGTTGTTCGCGCCGGTGCTGCTGCTGTGCGCCGATATCGCCGGCCGTTTACTGGTGCCCGGCGAATTACGGGTGTCGATCGTCACCGCGTTCATCGGCGCGCCGGTGCTGATCTGGCTGGTTCGTCGGCGCAAGGTGTAAGGAAACGCAATATGAACACCAGAACACTGCTCCTGCGCGGCCCGTCGGGCGATATCTATGGCCGTCTGCCGCTGCGCGCGCTAATCGTCAACGGCATACTGCTGCTGTTAAGCCTGATGCTGATCACGCTGGCGGTTAGCATCGGCACCCTGCAGCTCTCGCCGCTCGACGTCTGGCGCGCCTTTGCCGGCCACGGGGAGTCCGGCGTCGTCACCGTCATCACCCAGTGGCGCGCCCCCCGGGCGATCGTCGCGCTGTTGCTTGGCGCCGGGCTGGGCGTCAGCGGCGCGATTTTCCAGTCGATTATCCGCAACCCGCTGGGCAGCCCGGACATCATCGGGTTTAATACCGGCGCCTATACCGGCGCGCTGCTGGTTATCATTCTGCTCAACGGCGGCTACTACCAGATCGCCAGCGGCGCGATGCTGGGCGGGATCGCCACCGCGGCGCTGGTCTATCTGCTGGCGTGGCGCGGCGGCATCGTCGGCTTTCGCTTAATTATCGTCGGCATCGCCATCAGCGCGATCCTGGCCGCGTTCAATACCTGGCTTATCATTACCGGATCGCTGGAAAGCGCGATGACGGCGGCGCTATGGGGAACCGGCTCGTTGAACGGCATGACCTGGATGAAGGCCCAGCCCGCCATCTTTATTATTCCCCTGACGATCGCTGCCGCGCTATTAATGGGAAAACGGCTGCGGCTGCTGGAGATGGGCGACGACAGCGCCCAGTCGCTCGGCGTAAATGCCGAAGCCAGCCGTCTGTGGCTAATGCTGTTCGGCATCAGTCTGACCGCGGCGGCCACCGCCACCGCCGGACCGATATCCTTTATCGCGCTTGCCGCGCCGCAAATTGCCCGACGCATGACCCAGTCCAGCGGAACGCCGCTGTTCTCCTCCGCCATGGTCGGCGCCATCCTGCTGTTGACGGCGGATATCGCGGCCCAGAACGCCTTTACCGGCATCCAGCTTCCGGTCGGCGCGGTGACGGTCAGCATCGGCGGAATTTATCTGATTTGGCTGCTGATCCGTGAAGCACGTCGTTAACCATCGAGAAGGGTAACAACATTGATGACGCATCTCTTGCACGCTGCCGACCTCACGCTCGCGTACGATAAAAAAATCATCGCGCAAGCATTGAACGTCACCATCCCGGATAATCAATTCAGCGTGATTATCGGCCCTAACGCCTGTGGAAAATCCACCCTGCTGCGCGCGCTGTGCCGGCTGTTAAAACCGCTGGCGGGCGAGGTGCTGTTGGACGGTAAAAACATTCACCAGATCCCCACCAAGGCGCTGGCCCGACAAATCGGCCTGCTGCCGCAACAGGCCATCGTGCCGGACAACATCACGGTGGCGGACCTGGTGGCGCGCGGACGCTATCCCCATCAAAGCCTGCTGCGACAGTGGAGTACGGCGGATCAGGAAGTGGTGGAGCAGGCCATGCTCGCCACCAACGTTCATACGCTGGCCGAACGCAGCGTGGACGAGCTATCCGGCGGACAGCGGCAACGGGTCTGGATAGCCATGGTGCTGGCGCAGCAAACGCCGCTGCTGCTGCTGGACGAACCCACCACCTGGCTGGATATGACGCACCAGATCGACCTGCTTGACCTGTTTCGCGATCTCCAGCAGCGGCACGGCCGTACGCTGGTGGCGGTGCTGCACGACCTGAATCAGGCCTGCCGCTATGCCGATAACCTGATCGTCATGCAGGCCGGAAAGATTATGGCCCAGGGGAATCCGGCCGAGATTATCAGCGCCGATCTCATCAAACGGGTGTTCGGCATGTCCTGCGTCATTATTAACGATCCGGTGTCCCATACGCCGCTGATCGTGCCCTGCGGACGCTACCATCCGGCGCCGGACGACGCCGACGCCCTGAAGCCGACCGCCTAAGGCGGCCGGCGGGGAAAGGGCGAGGAACGTTTAGCCGTCGGCCTGTTCCAGCGTCGGATAGTCGGTATATCCCGTAGCGTCGGCGCTATAGATGGTCGCGCTATTCAGCGCATTCAACGGCGCATTGCGGCGAAAACGCTCCGCCAGATCCGGATTGGCGATATACAGCCGGCCGAAAGAGGCCGCGTCCGCTTCACCGTCGGCGATCAGTCGCTCGGCGGACTCCCGCGTCAGGCCGTCGTTGGCGATCACCGCGCCGAAAAAACGCTGGCGGATCAGCGGCAGAATGCGCAGCGGCGTCGTCAGCGCTTCGCGCACGAAAATAAACGCCAGCCGCCGCTCGTTCAACTGCTCGGCCACGTAGCCGAACAGAGCCTGCGGGTCGGAATCCTGCATGGTGTGGGTGTCGGACATGGTGTTCAGATGGACGCCCACCCGATCCGCCGGCCAAACCTCCAGTATCGCGTCCACCGTCTCCAGCAGGAAACGGGCGCGGTTGGCGATGGAGCCGCCGTACTGGTCGGTGCGTTTATTGGAGCCGTCATGTAGGAACTGGTCGAACAGATAGCCGTTGGCGGCATGGATTTCCACACCGTCAAAGCCGGCGCGTTCGGCATTTTCCGCCGCGCGGCGAAAATCCGCCACCAGACCGGCGATCTCTCCCGTCTCCAGAGCCCGGGGCACCACATAAGGCTTATAGGGACGAATCGTGGCGACGTGCCCTTCCGGCGCAATGGCGCTGGGCGCCACCGGCAGTTCGCCGTCCAGATAGATAGGGTCGGAAACGCGCCCGACATGCCATAGCTGAACAACCACTTTCCCGCCGGCCTGGTGCACCGCGTCATTGATCTTTTTCCAACCGGCGATCTGCTCTTCCGACCAGATGCCGGGCGTGTTGGGGTACCCCACCGCCTGCGGCGTGACGGCGGTGGCTTCGGTCAAAATCAGGCCGGCTCCGGCGCGCTGCGCGTAATATTCCAGCGACAGTTCGCTGGGAATGCGTTGTTCAAAAGCATGCATACGGGTGAGCGGCGCCATAACAATACGATTGGATAACGGAATAGCGCCTATCTTGATGGGATCAAACAAATCTGGCATAGCATTTTCCTTAAGTCTTAAACCACAATAAATACAGGGTTATATGCAGGTAAAACTTAGCGACCACAGGCTATAATGGCCCAGCCGGCAAGGAAACACGCAACATTGCGTGCGCTACGGCTATACAATTAATAACTAACTCAGTAACAAAAAAATATAATACCGACCTATACGCCAACTTACGCCGGCGGCGTCAGAGATCCGCGCCTATCGCCGCGGGGATGGCGGGGAAGGTTGCCGACTATGGCGTTCATCA
This sequence comes from Brenneria populi, assembly GCF_036016195.1. Taxonomy (NCBI): domain Bacteria; kingdom Pseudomonadati; phylum Pseudomonadota; class Gammaproteobacteria; order Enterobacterales; family Pectobacteriaceae; genus Brenneria; species Brenneria populi. The sequence goes on from NZ_JAYWTM010000033.1 coordinate 43,615, forward strand.
GATTTCCGCCGGCGTTTTCCGCATAAAAAAAGGCTTCTGAGAATGTCAGAAGCCTGATTGACGATCGCCGGCGGCGGGATTTAGACGCCGGTCTGGAAAATCACGCCATCCGCTTTTTCGGTATATTGATGCAAGCGGTCGAAGTTCAGATAGCGATAGGTATCCAGCGCGGTTTTATCCACCTGATCCATGTAGGTCTGATACTCATCCGGCGTCGGTAGCCGGCCCAGCAGCGAAGCCACCGCCGCCAGTTCCGCGGAAGCCAGATAAACGTTGGCGCCGGTCCCCAAACGGTTCGGGAAGTTACGCGTAGAGGTAGAAACCACCGTCGCGCCGTCCGCCACGCGCGCCTGGTTCCCCATGCACAGCGAGCAGCCGGGAATTTCGATACGCGCTCCGCTTTTACCGAACACGCTGTAATACCCCTCTTCGGTCAGCTGCGCGGCGTCCATTTTAGTCGGCGGCGCTACCCACAGGCGAGTCGGCAACTGTCCCTTGTGGCTATCCAGCAATTTGCCGGCCGCGCGGAAGTGGCCGATGTTGGTCATACAGGAACCGATAAAGACTTCGTCGATCTTCGCGCCGGCCACGTCGGAGAGCAGGCGCGCGTCGTCCGGATCGTTCGGCGCACAGAGAATCGGCTCTTTGATTTCCGCCAGATCGATATCGATCACCGCGGCGTATTCCGCATCCTCGTCCGCTTCCAGCAATTGCGGATCGGCCAACCATTTCTCCATCCCCTGAATACGGCGCTCCAGCGTACGACGATCGCCGTAACCTTCCGAGATCATCCACTTCAGCAGCACAATATTGGAGTTCAGATACTCGATAATCGGCTCTTTACCCAGTTTGATCGTGCAACCCGCGGCGGAACGTTCCGCCGATGCGTCGGTCAGTTCGAACGCCTGTTCGACCTTCAGATCCGGCAGGCCTTCGATCTCCAGAATACGCCCGGAAAAAATGTTCTTTTTGCCTTTCTTCTCGACGGTCAGCAGCCCTTGTTTGATCGCATACAGCGGGATCGCATGCACCAGATCGCGCAGGGTAATGCCCGGCTGCATTTTGCCTTTGAAGCGCACCAGCACCGATTCCGGCATATCCAGCGGCATCACGCCGGTCGCGGCGGCAAACGCCACCAGCCCGGAGCCCGCCGGGAAGGAGATGCCGATCGGGAAGCGCGTGTGGGAGTCGCCGCCGGTGCCGACGGTATCCGGCAGCAGCATGCGGTTGAGCCAGGAGTGAATCACCCCATCCCCCGGACGCAGCGATACCCCGCCGCGGTTCATAATGAAGTCCGGCAGCGTATGGTGCGTGGTCACGTCGACCGGCTTGGGATAGGCGGCGGTATGGCAGAATGACTGCATCACCAGATCGGCGGAGAAGCCCAGGCAGGCCAGATCTTTCAATTCATCGCGCGTCATCGGCCCGGTGGTATCCTGAGAACCGACGGACGTCATTTTCGGTTCGCAGTATTCATTCGGGCGAATGCCGGCGACGCCGCAGGCGCGGCCGACGATCTTCTGCGCCAGCGAGAAGCCCCTGCCGCTATCGGCCACCGCCTTGGCAAGACGGAACACGGCGCTCGGCGGCAGCCCGAGCGCTTCGCGCGCTTTTGCGGTCAACCCGCGGCCGATAATCAGCGGAATGCGGCCGCCGGCGCGCACTTCATCCAGCAGCACATCGGTTTTGAGCGTAAAGGTCGCCAGCACCGCGTTGCTGTCGTGACGACGGATTTCCCCTTCATACGGGTAAATATCGATAACGTCGCCCATGTTCAGATCGCCGACGTCCACCTCGATCGGCAAGGCGCCGGCATCTTCCATGGTATTGAAAAATATAGGCGCGATTTTCCCGCCCAGCACCACCCCGCCGCCGCGCTTATTCGGCACATGGGGAATATCGTCGCCCATGAACCACAATACGGAGTTGGTGGCGGATTTACGGGACGAGCCGGTGCCGACCACATCGCCGACATAGGCCAGCGGAAAGCCCTTCTTATTCAACTCTTCAATCTGTTTGATTGGGCCGACCACGCCCGGCCGATCGGGCTCAATGCCTTCGCGGGCGTTTTTCAGCATCGCCAGCGCGTGCAGCGGGATATCCGGACGCGACCAGGCATCGGGCGCGGGAGACAGGTCGTCGGTGTTGGTTTCGCCGGTCACCTTGAATACGGTAACGGTAATTTTTTCCGCCAGCGCCGGACGGGAAAGGAACCACTCGGCGTCGGCCCAGGATTGAACGACCTGTTTGGCGTAGGCGTTACCGGCCTTCGCCTTCTCTTCCACATCGTAGAAGTTGTCGAACATCAGCAGCGTATGGGACAGCCCTTTTGCCGCGATCGGCGCCAGGGTTTCGCTATCCAGCGCGTCGATCAGCGGATGGATATTATAACCGCCTTGCATGGTGCCCAGCAGTTCGACGGCTTTCTTCGGATCGATCAGCGGGGAAACGGCTTCGCTCTTGGCGATCGCCGCCAGAAAGCCGGCCTTAACATATGCCGCTTCGTCAACGCCGGGGGGAACGCGATTGATCAGCAGATCCAGCAACACGTCCTCTTCGCCAGCCGCGGGATGTTTTAATGACTCCACCAACGCCGCCATCTGCGCGGCATCCAACGGCTTGGGGACAATCCCCTGTGCAGCCCGCTCGGCTACGTGCTTACGATATTCTTCTAGCACGACTTTCTCCTCGCTCTTATTGTCTTCATTTACGCCCGGTGCTCCTGTCCTGATTCTAATGTCCAGCCGGCATTCCGGCACGGGATTGTAAGGTAAAAGAGTGACCGGCTCAGCCTCGTCAGCCTATCATAATTTGAATTGATTGTTAATTAATTAACATAACGGCAACATTAAGTTAATTTTAACCGCCGTATATCGCGCTAATCCGCTAACGGCCGACGTCCGAAGATTAACACGCCGGCGGTAAAATCGACCATAAATTATGGCGCTACCGATAGGCGGCCGAAGCGCGCCTACGCAGCGGCGGCAGGCGGAAATGCGGGTCACTTAAGTAATGCCGTTCACTTAAGTCGGTTTTTAGGGGAAACACCGGGGGAGGTTCCCGTAGGGACGCCTCATCCCTGTGGCCGCCCCGTGTATCTCGATGCTTAAACGATCGGCGTTAGGGTATGGCGGCATAATAAATCGCTATGCAAACTATCCGCCCGTTTGCCGATAGTTTCCTAAGGGGCAGGTTGATATCAACGCCATTGGGAGTGCATATGTCCTTTTTACGGAATGTTACTATCAGAAAGGTTTTACTGGTCATCCTCAGTCTTTTTCTTCTGCTATGGGGCGGCGTATCGTGGTTTACGCTGTCATCCCTTAATCAGGCCACCCACTACCTGACGCTCGGCAATACGCAGGTAGACGCGTTGAATACCCTGACGAACGGCACCGATCAGGCGCTGCGCTCGGTAATCCGCATTAACCGGGCGATGACGCTAATGCAAAGCGGCAAGCTGGATGATATCGATGCGACCGTATCATCGGCCGACGAGGCGCTGAAAAGCAGTCAGGAAAATCTCGAAAAATTTAAACATCAGGCGCATACCAATATCGATCGGCGCATCGTCGATAACGTCGTAACGTCATGGAGCAAGTTGATCGAGCAGGGTCTGCAGCCGATGATGACCGCCCTGCTGGAAAAAAGGTTCGCCGAATACCGGCGCCTGTTCCGCGACGATTTTCAGGCGCTGAACGAAACCTTCATTAGCGCGGCGGGCGACTATCAGCATATCGCCTCGGATAACTCCACCGTGCAGCACGTCTATACGCTGGTCGATTGGTGTAAAAAAATTCTGGTGGCGGCGATGATCGCCGGCGTCGTCATTCTACTGCTGACCGACCGCTACCTAACGGGCTTTATCGTCAAGCCCCTGGGGCGCATCAGAGATCATTTCCGCACGCTGGCGGCAGGCAAACTGGACCATTCGCTGGAAGAGTTCGGCCGCAACGACGCCGGACAGCTCATCCCCTATCTGCGGGAAATGCAGGAGAGCCTGAAAATAACGGTAACCGCGATTCGCAACGGCGCGGACGCCATCTATCAGGGCACGGCGGAGATCAGCGCAGGCAACAACGACCTCTCTTCGCGCACCGAACAGCAGGCCGCCGCCCTGCAGGAAACCGCCGCCAGCATGGAGCAGTTGGGCGCCACGGTAAAACATAATACCGATAACGTTCATCAGGCCACCGGGCTGGCGGAAAAGGCCTCCTCGGTTGCTAAACAGGGCTGGGAAATGGGACGCGAGCTCGGAGAGATCATGGGCGACATCGCCACCAGCTCGCGCAAAATCAACGAGATCACCGGCATGATCAACAGCATCGCCTTCCAGACCAATATTCTGGCGCTCAACGCCGCCGTCGAGGCCGCCCGCGCCGGCGAACAGGGGCGGGGATTCGCCGTAGTGGCCGGAGAAGTGCGTAACCTGGCGCAAAAAAGCGCCCAGGCGGCGAAAGAGATAGAGGGGCTGATCGCCGAGTCCGTCGAACGCGTGAACGCGGGCGCCAGCCAGGTGACGCGCACCGGCAACGTGATGGACGACGTGATTGCCTCCATCCGGCAGGTCAACGACCTGATGGCGGAGATCGCCGCCGCCTCGGACGAGCAAAATCAGGGAATCGGCCAGGTGAGTCAGGCGGTGACGGAAATGGATGGCGTAACGCAACAGAACGCCGCGCTGGTGGAGCAGTCGGCCGCCGCCGCCGCGTCGCTGGAAGAACAGGCGCGCCAGCTGATGCAGGCCGTCGCTATTTTCCAACTGGAGCAGGAGCAGGCGCACGACGAAGCGCCGTCAAACGCGCCGGCGGCGCCGCGGCTGTCGATGATGGCGTCTTGACGGTTGAGCATCGCCGGCGTTTGATGACAACGCGCGTTGAACGGCGAGAAGCGCATCGATGGACTGAACCGGCCCGGACGGGCCGGTTACGGTTCAGCTCCGGCGGGAACATACTGGAAATGAGCGCGCAGCGCGTGCTGCAAAGCAAACAGGGGGGCCGATTGATGCGACTGCTCCGCATAGATATCCAGCGTTACGCATAGATTCGGCGAGCGGTTTTGCAACGACCACGCCAGCTCTCTAACCCCGTCCACCATTCGCCGCTGATGCCGGTGCCGGCATAAAGCCAAACGCTGCTCAGCGGGCAGGCTCATCTCCCAGCGATCCAGAGACTGCTCATATTCGCCGACCGATAGAGCCAAACCGACGGGCCGCGTCATTTGCGGCAGGACATCGGTGAGAAAAGGCGCGATTTTCTGGATAAGATACTCCCCATTCCACCAGACGGACGGGCTGGCGGCATAAAAATGTTGAAAGGCGTTCGGGGAAACAAGCAGCGTATCGACAGTGAACAATCCGCCATAAGAGTGGCCGAATAACGCGCTCCGCCGACAATTAATGGAATAGCGCGCGGCGATAAATGGCGTGAGCTCCGTTTGAATAAACTGACGAAACCCCGCGGCATTGCCCGCCATACCCGCCGGATAATACCCGCCCTGTGGATTCGCTTCCGGCACGATACGCTCTACCGCCGGGCGGTAATCCCGCTCCCGTCGGGTGGGCCCATCGTAATCAATCGCCACGATAACGCCCGGCGTCATGCCGCAACGCGGATAGGACAACGACGCCATCAATGACACCGCTATGGGAAAATAACGCGCGCCGTCCAAAAGATAGATAACCGGCCACCCCTGCGGCGGAGCGGGGCTATCGGGGCAAAACGTCATCAACCGATAGCGCCCGCACACGGCTGAGCTAAACAGCTCGTCCGTGGTATTGCGTAACTGATACACGCATCCTCCCAGACCGTATTCTTATTTATGCTGACGTAATATTCACCGGGCACAAAGTAAAAATCCGGTGGGGAGCATGCCCGCACCGGAAAAGGTAACGATGTGATAGTGCAATGCCTGTCGGCAACCGCTTAAAAACGGGTATTCAGACTGACAAAAAAGGTTCTGCCCGGTTCATTGTAGGTCGCCGCGCCGGCGCCGGCGCCATTATTGTTCAGGCTCTGCGCATTGCCGGCGCGGAACTGGCGTTTATCGAACAGGTTATCCACCCCGGTCGTTACGCTTACGTATTTATTGATATCGTAAGTGCCGCTCAGCCCGAAGACGGCATAAGGACTCACCTCATGTCGGTCGTAGCCGGTGGTTTCAGTTCCCTGATAGTTATATTTTTTCGGTTTCTGGCGACCATACCAGGTCATATCGGCCAGGAAAGAGAGGTCTTCGGTCGCCTGCCAGCTGACGGAGGAGTTCAGCGTGAATTCCGGCGTGATGGATAACCGATCGCCAGTGGTTTTATTTTTCGACTGCAGCATCCAGGTAATATTATTGTTCCAGCTAATGCTATCCGTAACGGGAATATTCAGCGTACCTTCCAGTCCCTCAACCAACGCTTTGGGGACGTTTTCCCATTGATAAATCGTGGAGTTGGCATAGCTTCCGGTTCCGCCTTGCGCACTGCCTTGCGAATGGGTGCCGGATTCGATCTTATTGCGATAATCGTTACGGAAGTAAGTCACGCCGGCCTGATAGCCGTTACGTTTGAACTCAATACCGACTTCCTTATTGATACTGGTCTCCGCTTTCAGATCTTCATTGCCCATCAGATAACAGGAACCGCCGCCATAGCAACCGTTGCCGCGGCTATACAACAGATAGTTGGGATTCAACTGATACAGATTGGGCGCCTTATAGGCCCGAGCGATCCCCATCTTCAGGGTAAAATCTTCTCCCAGCTGCTGAGACAGGTTCAGCGACGGGCTCCAGTTATTCCCCACCATGCTGTGATGATCGAAACGCAGCGCGGGCGTCAGCATCGTGCTATCGGTTACCTCGATATTGTCCTCCATAAAAATGGAAGCGATACGCGCCGATATCTTGTCGCTGCGGTTCGTGTCGCTGATGGAGCCGATGCTGCCGCCTTCGGTGGTGGTTTGCGTATTGGAGGCGGGGTCCGTCATCTTCTGTTCAACCCACTCGACGCCCACGGTGGCGGTCTGGTTGAACAGCACATCCAGGGGAATATTCGTCTCGCTGTGGGCGGTGTAAGTGTTCAGCTTAATGGTCGAGTAGTCATTTCCCGTCGGCCGACCGGCCGGGCCGCCTGATAGCTGTTCAAAAATACGGGTATTGTGGGTGTTCTCATACTGCAGGTAAGAGAGCGCGCTGACGCCATTGTCCCAATACCCACGATGGGTAACGGAAAAATTCTGCCGGTACATGCGGTTGGTTTCCTGGCCGTACTTCTCCAGCGAAGCCGAGTTGCTGTTGTTGTTTTCGGTATCGCCGGCGTAGATATTGCCCTGACGGCTGCTGCCGGCCTCAAACTCCAGCGTCTGCTGCGGCATAAACTCCCAGCGCAGCAGGCCATTGATATCCTTATTGCGCACCCCTTCCCGCCCGGCTGGGATCGTTGTTACGCTAGGATTCAACTGATGCCCATCGTTAATATCTATCGCGTCCGCCTGGGTTTTATTGATATTGCCGTACAGACGGAAGCTGAGCGTATCGGTCAATCCCCCCATCAGGCTGAAATCGGTACGTTTCGTCGCCCCTTCAGACTTATGCTCCGGCATATTCATATAGGTGTTCCAGGTGCCGTGCAGCTCCTGAGTGGGCTGTTTGGTAATAATATTCACCACCCCGCCCGCCGCGCCGTTGCCGTAGCGCGCCGCCGCCGGACCGCGCAACACTTCGATGCGCTCCACCATATCGGCGGGAACCCAGCTGGTATCGCCGCGGGTATCGCGCTCGCCGCGCCAGCCATAGCGTACGGCATTGCGGCTGGAAACCGGCTTGCC
>NZ_JAYWTM010000034.1:0-9235 GCF_036016195.1 Brenneria populi
CTCGCCGCGCCAGCCATAGCGTACGGCATTGCGGCTGGAAACCGGCTTGCCGTCCACCAGAATCAGCGTATTTTCCGGTCCCATGCCGCGCAGATCGATCTGGCGGTTATTCCCTCGAGAACCGCTATTCGAGTTGCCGGAAAGGTTAACCCCCGGCATGGTGCGGATAAGCTCGGACAGGTCACTGGCGGGAGGCCGTTTTTTGATATCTTCCGACGTAATCACCGATACGCCGGGCGCTTGCCGGGTTTGCTCGGAGGCGGAAATAATCATGGTGTCGGATGAGCCGGACGCCGCGTCCGACGCAGTCTGCTGAGTCGTGGCCGTTTCTGCCGCGGTCGTTTCGGCCCATGTCAGGAAAGGCGTTGTCGAACAACTAATCCCGATCAGCGTTGCCAGATAGTGTCGTGGTGGTAATTTCATCATTAAAATCGCCCTGTATAATTCAATCTGAAAGACGGCTGGTGCTGACTGGCTCGGACGCCGGCAGGCTTATTTATTACCGTAAGCGGTCTCCATACTTTGTGGAGGGGCGCCTGCCGAATGACTTCAGCGCGCGGTTCCTTCGCCGCGATGCTTCGGCCGTCAACGAAAAATGCTACTGAGAAGTATTTGTATTACTATTTTTCCCAGCCATTGTTACATTTGTTTTCTGGCGCGAGGTTTGCGTAAGCAGCAAATTGCTTTGCGAAAGCGGCAAAAAGCTGAGTGATAACCAGATAAAAAACAGGGGAAATCATGCTAAGCCATGTTTTATCGCCGAAATCCATCTATAAAAATCACATCGTCCAGCAATCGAGTCTGATCACCAATGACTACCGTTTGTTTGGGCCGAGGCTGATTGATAATACCCCTGTATTGTTTGGCAGTTTCAATGTCATACAGCTGAATCGCGATCTGATTTTGCATACGGCGGATGTGATCAACCTGCACAATATGAAAACGCAGGGCGTGCTGGACGGCGCGATAAAGCTGGCCATTGTGGTAAACGGCATCGCGCATATTACCTATGATGAAAAGTTGTTGCATCTGGGGAACCACCAGCCGGCTTCGCTCATTTCGCTGACCAGGCCCACGCAGTTCAGCCGCAACGGCAAACGCGATGAGTACGAGCGCACCATCACCCTGACCTTCAGCCGCGAGTGGCTATACGGCAACATGCTGGATACCCTCGGGGAGTGGCGCTCTGTGTATGATTTTACCCAAACGCATCTGGCGACCCACTTATGGATGCCTTCACGTCAGGCGATGGCGATTGCGATGCAGATACTCAACGCCGAACCCTGCAACACGCCGCTGCAGCGTCTGTATCTCGAAACCCAGTGTATGAATCTGATTATCGAAGCCTTCACCTCGCTGACGGCCAGCCTGATGCAGGAAAAAAACAGCGGCGTGCCCCTGCGCGGCTATCATCGCATTCAGCAGGTCAGGGATATGCTGGAAAGCGGCGCGGCCGACCGGCTATCCATCGGGGAAATAGCCAAAAGCGTCAATATGAGCGAAAGTACGCTACAGCGCCATTTTCGTCAGACATTCGATATGACCGTATTCGAATATCTGCGCAATTGCCGTTTGCAACGCGCGATGCTGGCGTTGCAGAAAGACGGCATCGGCATTCCCCAGGCGGCCACCATCGCCGGCTACAACAGTCCGGCCAACTTCGCCACCGCGCTGCGCCGCGCATTCGGCATTACGCCGGGACAGATAAAGGGGCGCATCTAACCGCGGATCATCGCCTCGGAATCAAGAGCCGGTGAGCGGTGTTAAACGCCGCCGGCGGATATCTCGCGGCGCACGACAAAATCTGATAAGCAGGGTTAACCCAACGCTTTTCATTCAAATACGGCGGGAAAACCACGCCGCTTGGCGCCCCATACCACGGCCAGCGTCGCCGCCAGCAGAACCAGCAGCGCCGGAGAAAACGCGGCGACGCCAAAGCGTTCCAGCAACACGCCGCCGATGATGCCGCCGCCGGCAATGGCGATGTTCCAGGCGGTGACCAGCATCGACTGCGCGACATCGGCTGCGTCTCCGGCGGTTTTGGCGAGGGCGGTCTGGAACAGCGTCGCCGCGCCGCCGAAGGCCAGGCCCCAGGCGGCCACCGCCGCGTACACCACGGCGGGCGTATCGCCCGCCACGCCCAGCGCCAGAGCGGATAGGCCGAACAAAATCGTCCCGGCTAGCGTTAGCAGGCGCAGATAGCGGTCGATCAGCATGCCGATGATCCAGATGCCCAACAGCGACGTAACGCCGAACGCCAGCAGCACCAAGTCCGTCCGTTCGGCCATGCCTGCCGCCGCCAGGAACGGTGCGATGTAGGTATAGAGGATGTTGTGCGCCAGCACGAAGGCCAATACCACGAACAGCACCGGGCGCACACCGGCCGCAGTGAACACATGCCCCAGCGACAGCCGTTTGCCCGCCGGCTGCCCGGCGAAGTCTGGCATTTTTACACGCGCCCAGACCATAAGCAGCAGCGCCAGCCCGCTCATGATGCCGAAACACACTCGCCAGCCCACCAGATTGCCGAGGAAAGCACCAGCCGGCACGCCCAGCGACAGCGCCAGTGGCGTGCCCGCCATCGCGATGGCGATGGCTCTGCCCTTTTGGCGCTCGGGCACCATGCGCGCGGCGTAGCCAGCCATCAGCGCCCACAGCAGCCCGGCCGACACCCCCGCCAGAAAGCGCGCCGCCATCGTCAGGGCATAGCTGCCGGAAAACATCGTAACGGTATTGGCGACAACAAAGCCTAAGATGGCCGCCAGCAGCAGCGGGCGCCGCCGCACGCCCTGCGTGACGGCGGTCAGCGGAATCGCGGCGACCAGCGAGCCGATAGCGTAGATCGTGACGGTCTGGCCCACCCAGGCCTCAGACACCGCCAGGCCCTGCGCCATCTGCGGCAGCAGTCCGGCCGGCAGTGCTTCGGTTAAGATCGTGATGAAAGCCGCCATCGCCAGCGCCAGTAGCGAGGCCCACGGCAGGCGATCTTGAGCGCCGGCGTTCATGGCCGCGCCTCCTTTACGTCTTGCCGATAGATATCCTGCGCGGAACGGGCCACCACCACCTTCCCGGTTACGCCGCCGTTTTCCACCAGACGATGCGCCTCACGCAGCCGGGCGGCGTCAAGTGGATGCAGCGCGCGGGTGACGGTCGAGCGCAGTACGCCAGCCTCTACCAGCGCGGCCACTTCGTCGAGGATGCGGTGCTGCGCGATCATATCCGGCGTGCCGAACAGCGGGCGCGTGAACACCATCTCCCAATGCAGCGACACGCTCTTACTCTTGAACGGCACCGCGTCCAGCGTGTCGTGATCGGTAATGACGGCCAGCCGTCCTTGCGGCGCGATCAGTTCCGCCAATTCGGCCCAGTGCTCGGCCGTATTCGATAGCGCCGCAATGTGCGTGACCGGCGGCAGAGACAGCGCGTCGATCTGCGCCGGCAGCGGCTGCCGGTGATCGATTACGTGGTGGGCGCCCAGCGCCAGACACCAGTCGCGGCTTTGCGCACGCGAGGCCGTGGCAATCACGGTCTGTCCAGTCAGGCGCCGTGCGAGCTGGGTCAGCATCGAGCCGACGCCTCCCGCGCCGCCTAGCACCAGCAGGCTACCGGCATCGGCCGTCTTGCCGGGAAGTACGCCAAGACGATCGAACAGCAGCTGCCAGGCCGTCAGCGAGGTCAGCGGCAGCGCCGCCGCCTCGGCGAAGCTCAAGGTTCTGGGCATGCGGCCGACGATGCGTTCATCCACCAAGTGGAACTGTGCATTGCTGCCACTGCGATCGAAGGAGCCGGCGTAGTAGACCGCCTCCCCCGGCCGGAACAGCGTGACCGCTTCACCGACGGCCTCGACGATCCCGGCGGCATCCCAGCCCAGCGAACGCACGCCGTCAGGCGCCGCGACCAAACCGGCCCGTATCTTGGTGTCCACAGGGTTGACCGAAACGGCACGGACCGCCACGCGCAGGTCGTACGGCCCTGGCTCTGGACGCTCGACATTGATGTCGATCAGGCAGTCCGGATCGGCTAGCGGAGAAGCCCGGCGAAATGAGACAGCGGTCATCGTTGTAGCGGTTGTCGTCATCGCCGCACCGCCAACGCGCCATAGACCGCATCGCGCAGGTCGGTGACGAAGCGCCCCGACATGCCTTCGTACAGCGTGTTGGTGAAGGCGACGACGCTCAGGCCCTGCGCCCGATCCACAAACCAGGAATGGCCGTACGCCCCGCCCCAGCGCCAGGTACCTTCCGATTCGGGCGAATCGGCCAAAGTCTGGTCGCGCAAGACCGAGAAACCCAAGCCGAAGCCAAAGCCTGGCGCATCAGGCAGTTCCCGTCCGCCCGTCTGATCCCGCGCCATCTCCACGATGAGTTCATCGGGCAGCAACGCGCCGCAACCTTGGCGCAAGGCTTCCAGCAACCGCAGAAAATCTTCGGCCGTTCCCGCCATGCCCGCGCCCCCCGAAGGAAACGCCTGCGGATCGAAGATGCGCGCAGGGCTATAGGCAATACCTAGCGAGCCCTCGAAGGACGAAACGGTTTCCCCCTCCGCCAGTCGATGCGGCTGAGGCGCGTCATTCACGTAGGCGGTCGCCACGCGCTGCGCATCAAGCGCGACAAACCCCGTGTCCGTCATCCCCAGCGGGCCGGTCACCAGTTGGCGGACCGCTGCATCCAGGGATGCGCCATACGCCCGCTCGATCAAGGCGCCCAGCACGTCGGTCGCCAGCGAATAACCCCAGGCCGTACCCGGCTCGTACAGCAGCGGGACGCTGGCAATACGACGCAGATTCTCCTCTAGGCCGATGCAGGACGCATCCATGCCGTCCGATACGCCGACCCGCGCATAAGGGCCGCGCGCATCGGCCTCAAAGAAGCGGTAGCCCAGCCCGGCGGTATGACTGAGTAGCTGCCGCGCCGTGATGCGCGCGGATCGGCCGTCGGCCAACCGCGGCCGGAACTCGGGCAGCCAGCGGTCGATGCTATCGTCTAGGCCAAGCCGGCCTTGCGCCACAAGAACCAGCGCCGCCGTTGAAACGATTGGCTTGCTCGCCGACGCCAGGCGGAAGATCGCATCCATGGGCATCACCCAAGCGTTCTCGCGGTCCGCCCAACCGGCGGCCCGGCGATGGATCGTTTCGCCGTCGCGGGCTACCAGCACCACGGCGCCGACCAGACGTCGGTCGTCCAGCGCTTGCTGGACGACGGCCTGAATACTGGAGTACAGATGCGCCGGCGAGATGCCAGTGCGCGGCGGAAAGGTGGAAATCGCCACGGAAAATTCCTTTAGTCGATGAACATTCCCGTCACGATATGAAATCTGCGATTAAAGAAAAAGTGGGGTATAGTTCCAGTTTAAGCGGAATTTTATGTCCGCAATCGAGGTGCCCGATGGAAAGTCTCAATGGCTTCGTGGTATTCGTACAGGTGGCTGAGACACGTAGTTTCGTCGCAGCCGGTCGGCAGCTCGGGGTGTCGGCCTCAGCCATAGGCAAGAGCGTCGCGCGGCTGGAAGAAAAGCTGGGCGCGCGTCTGTTTCACCGCAGTACGCGCAGCGTCACGCTGACCGCCGAAGGCACGCTGTTTCTGGAGCGTAGCCGGCGCATCCTCGCCGAAATCGAGGCGGCGGAACTGGAGCTGTCGCAGGCGACGGCCGCGCCGCGCGGCCGCCTGCGGGTCAGCCTGCCGTTGGTCAGTTCGCTCGTACTGCCCGTGCTCGGCGAGTTCATGCGCGAGTACCCTGAGATCGAGCTGGATCTGGACTTCACCGACCGGCTGGTCGATGTGATCGAGGAAGGCTTCGATGCCGTGGTCAGAACCGGCGATCCAAGCGACTCACGCCTGTCCGCCCGCAGGCTCGGCACCTTCCGTTCAATGCTGGTGGCGTCGTCCGACTATCTCGTCCGGCGAGGCACGCCCAAGGCGCCGGCCGATCTGCTGGAACACACCTGCCTGCACTATCGCTTCCCCAACAGCGGCAAGCTAGAAACATGGGCGCTGCGCCGCGCTGCTAATGAGCCTGAACTCGCGCTGCCGACGTCGATGATCTGCAACAACATCGAGACGCGCGTGTGCTTTGCGCTGCAGGGTCTGGGAATCGCCTATCTGCCGGAGTTCTCGATCGGGGAATTTCTCGCGGATGGGCGGCTGCGTGAGGTTCTGGCCGACTACGCGGAACGCGCAGGCGTTTTCCACGTGCTCTGGCCCGCCAGCAAGCATCCTTCGCCGAAGATTCGGGCCTTTGTCGATTTCCTGTGCGCTCGGGTATTTCCGGCCGATCCGGGCAAAGCGAGAACAAAACCTCGGCGCGCGGCCATCCAATAGTTCATCGGGGAAGATGGAGGCGAACCGCAGGAGGACGGGCGGGACGCCCGCCATAAAAAAATCCGGCGGGGACGCCGGATTTTTTACTGTGCGATAGACGCGATTACTTTTTCTTGGCCTTCGGGTTCGGCAGGTCGGTGATGCTGCCTTCATAAATCTCGGCCGCCAGGCCGACAGACTCGTGCAGCGTCGGGTGAGCATGGATAGTCAGCGCGATATCTTCCGCATCGCAACCCATCTCGATAGCCAGACCGATTTCGCCCAACAGTTCGCCGCCGTTAGTGCCGACGATCGCCCCGCCGATAACGCGGTGCGTCTCTTTGTCGAAAATCAGTTTGGTCATACCGTCTGAACAGTCGGAAGCGATGGCACGGCCCGAGGCGGCCCACGGGAAGGTCGCCGTTTCATAGCTGATGCCCTTCTCTTTCGCTTCTTTCTCGGTCAGCCCGACCCAGGCGACCTCCGGTTCGGTATAGGCGATGGACGGGATCACCTTCGGATCGAAGTAGTGTTTCTTACCGGAAATCACTTCGGCGGCGACATGCCCCTCATGCACCCCTTTATGCGCCAGCATCGGCTGGCCGACGATGTCGCCGATGGCATAAATGTGCGGCACGTTGGTGCGCATCTGCTTATCAACGTGGATGAAGCCGCGCTCGTCGACCTCTACGCCCGCCTGACCGGCATCCAGCAGCTTACCGTTCGGCACGCGGCCGATAGCGACCAGCACCGCGTCATAGCGCTGCGGCTCGGCCGGCGCGTTTTTACCTTCCATCGTGACGTAGATGCCGTCTTCTTTGGCGTCGACAGCGGTCACTTTGGTTTCCAGCATCAGGGTGAACTGTTTGCTGATACGTTTGGTGAAGACCTTGACGATATCTTTATCGGCCGCCGGGATCACCTGGTCGAACATTTCAACCACTTCGATCTGCGAGCCCAGCGCATGATATACGGTACCCATTTCCAGACCGATGATGCCGCCGCCCATAATCAGTAGGCGCTCCGGCACATTTTTCAGATCCAGCGCATCGGTGGAATCCCACACGCGCGGATCGTCATGCGGAATAAACGGCAGTTGGATCGGACGGGAGCCCGCGGCGATGATCGCGTTTTCAAAGTTGATCGTCGTTTTGCCGTTTTCGCCGTCCACCACCAGCGTATTGGCGCCGGTGAATTTGCCCAGGCCGTTGACCACGTTGACTTTACGGGCCTTCGCCATACCGGACAGGCCGCCGGTCAATTGCTTGATAACTTTCTCTTTCCACAGGCGGATTTTATCAATGTCGGTTTTAGGCTCGCCGAATACGATACCGTGCTCCGCCAGCGCTTTCGCTTCTTCAATAACTTTGGCTACGTGCAATAAGGCTTTGGAAGGAATACAGCCCACGTTCAGACACACGCCGCCCAGCGTGGAGTAGCGCTCCACCAGTACGGTTTCCAGCCCTAAGTCCGCGCAGCGGAACGCCGCGGAATAGCCTGCGGGACCGGCGCCAAGCACCACCACCTGAGCTTTAATTTCAGTACTCATCATGACCTCATGTTTTGTTTGTCCGGCGGTCAGACGACATTCTTATGGCGAGTTAATTCAAGTACGCCCTTTATCCACCGGGACGCTTGCACCGTCAGCAGTTTACATAATTGTTAACAATCTGCAAATTGCCTGTGAGCGAATGCTGTCTCAACAGCGTCGTCTGCTAAGGTTCCGGCGCCGATCCCCCACATGCGGGATATATTGGCGACGGAACATGATTAGCAACTCCGACGTTAACAAAAAGGCCGGCCGCAAGGCCAGCCTTTACGGTTACATCACCAGACGACGAATATCGGACAGCGTGTTGTTGATGATGGTAATAAAGCGCGCGCCGTCGGCGCCGTCAATGACGCGATGGTCGAAGGACAGCGATATCGGCAGCATCAGACGCGGCGTAAACTCTTTACCATTCCACACCGGCTCTATCGCCGACTTGGACACCCCGAGGATAGCCACTTCCGGCGCGTTGACGATCGGCGCGAAATGCGTCGTGCCGAGGCCGCCGATGCTGGAGATGGTGAAGCATCCGCCCTGCATTTCGCCGGCGGTCAGCTTACCGTCACGGGCTTTCTTAGAGATGGTCATCAGTTCACGCGACAGCTCGATGATGCCTTTCTTGTTCACGTCCTTGAACACCGGAACCACCAGGCCGTTAGGCGTATCGACCGCCACGCCGATGTTGATGTATTTTTTCAGCGTCAGACGCTGGGCGTCTTCGGACAGCGAACTGTTGAAACGCGGCATCTGCTCAAGAGCGGCGGCGACGGCCTTCATGATAAAGACCACCGGCGTGATCTTCACGTCCAGCTTACGCTTCTCAGCTTCGGCGTTCTGCTGTTTACGGAACGCTTCCAGATCGGTGATATCCGTTTTATCGAAGTGCGTAACGTGCGGGATGACCACCCAGTTACGGCTCAGATTGGCGCCGGAGATTTTCTGAATACGGCCCAGCTCCACTTCTTCAACTTCGCCGAACTTGCTGAAGTCCACTTTCGGCCATGGCAACAGACCCGGCAAACTACCGCCGGACGCCGCCGCCGGCGCGGATTCGGCACGCTTAACGGCGTCTTTGACGTAAGCCTGAACGTCTTCGCGCAGGATGCGGCCTTTACGCCCGGTGCCCTTCACTTTGGCCAGATTGACGCCGAATTCACGCGCCAGACGGCGGATAACCGGGGTCGCATGAACGTAAGCGTCGTTTTCGGCGAATTCGCCTTTACCTTCCGCTTTCGCGGCGGCCGGGGCCGGAGCCGCCGTTTTCGCCTCTTGCTTGGCCGGAGCGGCTTCCGCTTTCGCGGCCGGCGCGGCGGCCGGGGCGGCGCCTTCGACTTCGAACACCATAATCGGTGAACCGGTTTTTACTTTGTCGCCGGTGCTGATTTTGATC
>NZ_JAYWTM010000035.1:0-6616 GCF_036016195.1 Brenneria populi
GCGTGATGGTATCCGTAAATTGCTGGCGCAAAATATCAATCCAGCTCAACAGCGCTCTGCTGAGAGAGCCACTGCCTCACCAGAGGAAACCTTCAAATCAGTGGCGCTAAGTTGGCATAAAAGCAACAGAGCATGGTCGGAGAACCATGCAACCCGCCTGCTTGCCAGCATGAACAATCATATTTTCCCGATAATTGGACAACTGCCCGTCACAGAACTGAAAACCCGCCATTTTATCGACCTGCTGAAAGGGATTGAGAAAAAAGGTCTGCTGGAAGTGGCGGCACGAACCCGACAGCATATGTGCAATATCATGCGCCATGCCGTGCATCAGGAGTTGATAGAGCATAATCCGGCGGCCAATCTGGACGGTATAATCGCCCCGCCCGTTAAACACCACTACCCAGCCCTTCCGCTGGAGAAACTACCGGAACTGTTGACTCGCATTGAGGACTACAAGCAAGGGCGAGAATTAACCCGTTTGGCAGTATCACTTACTCTGCACCTGTTCATCCGTTCCAGCGAGTTGCGTTTTGCCCGTTGGTCTGAGATCGATTTCAAAAACAAAATCTGGACCATTCCTGCCACCCGTGAGGCTATCCCCGGAGTGCGTTATTCCGGGCGTGGCGCGAAAATGCGCACGCCACATATCGTTCCCCTCTCTCGTCAGTCCATCTCTATTCTGAAACAAATACGGGATATATCCGGGCATCAGGAACTGATATTCCCCGGTGACCATAATCCGTATAAACCAATGTGCGAAAACACGGTCAACAAGGCGCTGCGCTTGATGGGTTATGACACAAAAGATGAAATCTGCGGCCACGGATTCCGCGCAATGGCCTGTAGTGCTCTGATGGAGTCTGGGCTATGGTCACAGGATGCGGTTGAACGTCAAATGAGCCATCAGGAACGCAACAGCGTTCGAGCAGCTTACATCCATAAAGCAGAATATCTCGATGCTCGTAAGGCAATGATGCAGTGGTGGGCTGATTATCTGGATACCAATCGGGAAGGATATGTTGCGCCATATATTTATGCTCAACAACATTAGGCGTCAGGAGCAGCCTGATCGATAACGCTCTTAAGAGCAGATCCTGATAAAGGATCTGCTTTTCAGACTGCGAGGAATCCCCCCCTCAGCATTTCACAAAAAATAGAGTAATATCATAGAATTACTCAGACTTGATACATAAAGGAAGGTCTATTGCGGCATAATCAATAACGTTGTATTAGGGTTACTTTTCTTATAACAATGATACTGCAAGATTAGCGTTGCGTGATCTTCATCGACAGCATAAAAATACGCTTCCGGCACATCCAGCACCGCCGCAAAACGGCAGACCAGACCAAAATCCGGCGAACTGACTTCCCTTTCTTTTGTACCCGAAACACCCGACCAGCCCAACGGCCAGGGTCACCGAACAGGAGTTACACCATGAACCTCACCCCACGACACCCCGGGCGTTGTTTGAAGTGGCATTTAAGCGCCAGCCTCGCCTGACATCCGTTGGGTCTGAAGATAGCCTGGTTCGCCGAGTTCGAACTGTTTCTATGTGCCGGACTCGAGCACCGCAACTAATACTTGCCCAATCCTGGTGACATGACTCATACCGCCGAGTAAGTGAGCGCTGGTGTGTAGGATAATGCCAGTTCTCCAAAGCGATGTGAAAAATCCTATGTAATCGCCTGCTGCTCCATCGCACCCGAACACCCAGTCTTGATAACGTGCAATCCCAAACTGCCCTTATTTATCGGTGGGCCATAATTTTTTAATCTACATATATTGGCATGCAGGAATCCAGGTTCAGAATGAGACAGGATTCCTGCATGGGTAGTCTTATAACCAATCCGTAATTTAAGATCAAGAATAGTAGATAGTGTGCTGCCAATTGCGATTTACCACCACACTTCTGCCTGTGCCCCGACGGTAAACTGATCTTTCTTATTGTCGTTAAAGGTGAACTGAGTTATCTCGTTATCGAATGTTTTCAGATAAGTGGCGAAGAAACGGATCTCCGGACGCGAGGTCAGCATGCTGGTGCCCACTTTGAAGGTGTGGAACAACGTCGTTTTCAGGCCCGACTCATGGTACGTCTCGCCGCCCGCTTTATTGCGCTGATCGAACCAGCCCAGTTCAACTCCCGTCTGGTTAAAGATGTCCCAGATATACGCCGGACGCACCACCGCACGGGTGGAGTTGAAGTCGGTGTGGCCACCGGTGTAGTAGTCATAGATATCATTGCCAGCGGCATACACCAGGGCATGAGCCATGATCACGTTTGGCAACAGGTAGTTTTCCCCTTCGGAGAGTACGCGCCAGGCCGTGCCGTTAGTGTGTTCACCGTAATACTGCCCGTTATAGCCATACAGCGCGCTGGAGTCGGTCACCAGAGCCATGCCACTGGCGATCGAGTTGTTTGCCATCTGGGCAGTCACATAGGTAAACCCGCCGTTCTGCCAGTTTTGCGTCAACCGCGCCCCGGCATGCCAAGCATCTTTCACACTGTAATACGTGCCGTTGTTTTCATCGTGCTTATTCAGGTCGGTTTTGTTAGCAGCAGAGTAGCGACCAAACAGATCCAACGTGGCTCTATCCCATAGGGGCATTGCGGTGTAGCGGGCATCAATCGTGTTGGTGTTGATCTGTTGAGTCTGGCTGACGCGGCTGTCGACCGCGTGGGCATCAAGGTCTTCACGTACCAGCGCTACGTTGACCTTGCCTGGCCCCAGTTGCCAGTTTTCCAGCCCAATCCCGGCGGCGGAGTCCGATTTGTGGTATTTGAAGTCGAGCATCTGGATTTCAAACTTCGGCAACGTATGTTTGCCCACCCAGAAATCAGCCTCCGGGGCAAAAGGCAAAAAACCCTTCGTGGTCAGATAGATATCGGAAAATTGCAGCAGGTTGTCAGAAGTGCTATCAAACCAGCCAGCGCTGTATTGTCCGCCGACGTTGCCGTCGAGCATCACAACCGCTTTGGCCGTTTTATTGCCATCGCGGTAAACCCGCTGCGAAAATTCAAGATCGTACCAGGAGCTGTTTTCCTGACCAAAACGCCCCAAGGAACCAATGGCGTAGGATTTTGCCGAGCCCCGGTTTCCCACCGCATATCCCGAGCGGAAATAGCCGGAATAATTAAAGCCGATATCTTCTTTCACATATTTACTGATATCTGCCAGAGTCATCGACGAAGCAGGAGCGACTTTTTCTGGCGCCGCCACATTGGCAGAAATAACTTCCAACGGTGGTATTACCGATTCATATTTTTTAAGCTGCGCTTTGGTGGCATCTAATTCCTTCATATTGGAGGAGAGCTTATTCTCGAGAAGTGCCACACGCTCTTCCAGGGTTAGCGGCGCTGCATACAGCGCATTCGCCACCAATAAAGAACAGGCACTTAATGTAACGGAGTAGAGTACGGGTATATTAATATTCATATCAATCCTATAATTAAATTTTATTTAGTTATTCTTTAACAACAGGCGTAATGAGGTGCACAGGTGACATCACCCATGACGGTCGGTCTTATTATAAAAACAGGGTTGCATTGTTTTATATTAACAATACAACCCTATGGTACGATGTGTTTTACTTCAGGCCAGTGATGCCCGCTTGCAGTAAATTAATTTGCAACAGGGTTTCATCATCTTTCACCAGTTTTTCTTTGCCGTTAATAATTGTCTCATAGAGGGCATCATAATAACGGGCATAATCACCTTGTTCAGTGACAACTTTTTCTTCGTGATATATACCTGCGTCATCCATCCAGGTCAGCACACCGTAATCTTCCGGAGTGTCCTGACCAAAATCGGCGTTATCAGGCATATAAAAGAGCTTAAGGTGATGTTCCTGCTTATCCTTACTGTGTTTGATAAACATCCCTTTCTTGCCGTAAGCCACAAAACTCGGACGCTCTTTGATGCGGAAATAGCTCGATTTTACCGAGACTTTTAATGCACCGTAGAACATATCCACATCGAAGTAATCGTTCATACGCCCTTCACCTAACAGCTGGCGCACGTCGTAATTAACATGGTCCGGCGCACCAAAGTATGAAATCACCTGGTCGAGGGTGTGGCAACCGTGGCCATACAGGTAGGAGTTAATGGCACTGAATTCGTTGACCGACTCCGGGATGTAAGGGCGGTAATAGTCATAGTGCATCTCCACTTCGAGTAAATCACCGAGCTTGCCCGATTCAATCACCTTCTGGGTGGTCAAAAAATCGCTGTCGAAACGGCGATTCTGATAACACTGCACCATTAATCCTTTTTCTTTAGCCAGGTTATATAAGGTTTCGGCCTCTTCACGTGTATGGGTAAAGGGTTTTTCTACCACGCAGTGTTTTCCGGCCTGTAAAACCTTCAGCGCAAACTCATAATGCAAGGCGGCCGGGGTGCTAACCACCACCACCTGTATTTCCGGGTCACCCAATAGCACATCCAGATTATTGGTATAGGTGATGTTAGGTAATTTATCCCAACCATCACGATTTGCCGTGGCGGAATAAATGGTTTTGGTGGTTATTTTATCTGCGCGAGACAAAATAAACGGCAAGTGATAGCGATTAGCACTTTTGCCATTGCCGATAAAACCAAGAATTAATTTCGTTGTCACTGTTTCACTCCACAATCAGCTGTTTTTTACCCATTTCAATCATCTGAGCCGCCAGGGTGCTTACGTCAAGCAGGTGTGCAGCAGTCTGATAATCCAGGGTGTCGATAATGCGAATAAACGCGAGGAATTCATAAAGCAAGCGATGCTCACGACGGTCAAACGCAAATTGCGCGCTGTCACCGTTATTCAGTGCCATCTCGAAACCTGTCATCTGGTTGACCGGCAGGGTGATTTGCATATTCCCCTTATCTCCCTGAATCAACGAGGTGGTCGGTGCTTTACAATCTTTAGCGCCAATACAGACGCATTTGAAATCACCATAATCGAGTACCATCATCCCGCTGGTATCAATATTGTTATGCATATTGGCGAAGTAATTAACCGCTTGCGGCTCACCAAACAATCCGGCGACAAAATGGAGGTTGTAGACATTAATGTCCATCAGCGCCCCACCGCCTTTTTTGACATCAAAAGCCGGGTGCACAATGCCCGCCATAAAGTCATCATAACGCGATGAGTATTGGCTGTAGTTCAGAGTCACCAGCTTGATTTTTCCAATACGGGACAGCTGCGACTGAAGCGATAAATAGGCCGGAAGGTAATGAATATTCATCGCTTCCAGCATGATAACGTTTTGTCCTGTTGCCAGCTTCTTCAGCGTGTTCAGTTCTTCCACGCTGGTGGTAATCGGCTTTTCAATAATAACGTGCTTACCTTTTTGCAGCGCCTGGCTGGCAAACGGGAAATGCAAATGGTTTGGTAATGCCACGTAAATTGTGTCGACGTCGCTGTCCAGCATGGCCTGATAATCAAAATAAATATCATCAATGTGGTAACGGGCTGCCAGCTCGCGCGTTTCCTCTTCCGTTTGTGGCGTGCCTAGAATCGCCAGACCACTAAAAGGCAGTTTATGAACCGTCGAAAGCAAATCTTTAACGATCATGCCGGTGCCAAGAATGCCTAATTTCATGTTCCACCTCGTCGTGTCACCCGCCGCAATGCAGGTGGCATTGTTTTAAATCACACCTGAATACTTACAGCTCTGCGCCGTTGGAATGGATAACGTTCTGATACCAGTAAAACGATTTTTTCTTGTAGCGAGCCAGTGAACCTTTACCATCGTCATTGCGATCGACGTAAATAAACCCGTAGCGTTTAGAAAGTTGTGCGGTGGACGCGCTGACCAGATCGATACAACCCCAGGTGGTATATCCCATTACCGGCACACCGTCCTTAATGGCTTCATGCACCTGTTCCAGATGTTCACGCAAATACTGGATGCGGTAATCGTCATTGACCGTGGGTTCGCCCACGCCTTCGTTAATTAATACATCTTTCGCGCCCAGACCGTTCTCCACAATAAACAGTGGGAGCTGATAGCGGTCATAGTATTTGTTTAAGATGTAGCGCAACCCTTGTGGGTCAATTTGCCAGCCCCACTCACTGGCGGCTAAATGCGGATTTTTCACCCCACCCATCAAATTTCCGGTAACTCCATCCACGTTAGTTTGCACAGTTTCGCAGGTACTGAAGTAATAACTGAATGAGAGGAAATCGACGGTATGCGTCAGGATCTGCACATCCTCTTCTTCCATCTGCAGATCAATGTTTTGCTCGCGGAAATAACGCTGCATATAGCCAGGGTAATTTCCGCGAACGTGCACATCCGCAAAGAAATCATTCCGGTGATCGGCATGCATGCAGGCGATGACGTCATCCGGGTTTGGCGTCAGCGGGTAAATGGGCAGGCTTAATACCATGCAGCCAAATTTCGCCTGCGGCATGATTTCCCGGCCAATCTTCGTAGCCAGCGCGCTAGCTACCAATTCGTGGTGCACTGCCTGATAGAGATCCTGTTGGCTCAGTTCATTCTTAGGCGTGAAAATGCCGCCGCTCATCAGGGGATGATGCAGCACGGAGTTAATTTCATTGAAGGTCAGCCAGTATTTCACCTTGTGCTGATAACGTGTAAATACCGTGGTGACGTAGCGGGTATAA
>NZ_JAYWTM010000036.1:0-49935 GCF_036016195.1 Brenneria populi
GTGCTGATAACGTGTAAATACCGTGGTGACGTAGCGGGTATAAAAACCGATCATCGCCCGGTTTGCCCATCCGTTATATTCTTTGGTCAGATGCAGTGGTGTTTCGTAATGCGAAAGAGTGACTAACGGCTCAATGCCGTATTTATGGCACTCATCGAAAAGCGCATCATAAAAAGCGAGGCCCGCTTCATTTGGCGTTTGTTCATCGCCGTAGGGAAAGATCCGTGACCAGGCAATCGAGGTGCGAAAAACCTTAAAACCCATTTCCGCAAAGAGTTTAATGTCCTCTTTATAACGATGATAAAAATCGATCCCTGCAAGCTTCAGATTATTGTCCGTCGGCTGCTCCGTCATCGGCCCCATTACCCCTTGCGGAGTGACATCCTGAATACTCGGGCCTTTGCCATCAATATTCCAGGCACCTTCACATTGATTGGCCGCAACCGCACCGCCCCACAAAAAATCACGTGGAAATGTCATTTTTTACTCCTGAAAAAGAAGGTTAGCGCTGTAACTGGCGCTGTACGTCAATAATTTCTGCAATCAGTTCACGGGCAAGCATTGAGGTCATGATGTGGTCCTGCGCGTGCACCAGCACCAGATTGACCTGCACTTTGCCGCAGCCTTCGTCCAGGCCGATCAGCATGGTCTGGACATCGTGGGCACGTTTCGACGCCTCAGTGGAAGCAGCAAGTTTTGCATCAACCAGCTCCCACTCACCGCGTTTGGCGGCACGCAGGGCTTCCATCGCATAGCTGCGCGATTCCCCGGCGTTGATAATCAACTCCATGACCGTTGATTCCATATCCATGTTTTGTCTCCACTCAATAAAAGAAGGAGGAATGGACGGCTTATGCCGTGGCCATTTCCTGCTCACGTTCTTGCTCAAGAAGCTGCTTTTCATAAATTTTGAAGAAAGGCAGGTAGATGAAGATGTCGATAACAATCAGCGCGATAACCAGCAACGTATTGTTCATGACCCAGCCTGCACCCCATGCGGCGCCAACCGGTGCGGGCGTGGTCCAAGGAACCAGAGAGATGACTTTGGCAATCAGACCGCTGGTGGTGGCAAACCAGGCAATGATTGCATTCACCACCGGGGCGATGATGAAAGGAATAAATAGCACCGGGTTCATCACTACCGGGCTACCAAAGATGACCGGCTCGTTGATGTTGAAGCAGACCGGTACCACCGACAGCTTGCCGATGGCTCTGAGGTGTACCGCTTTACTGCGCATGTAGAGGATAACCAGTGCCAGCGTGGCACCCGATCCGCCGAGGTTGATAAAGAAGGCCCAGAACGCCTCCGCAAAGATATGTGGGATGGGCAAACCGTTGGCCAGCGCCGTCTGGTTTAGTCCGAGATTAATCAGGTAGAATGGTTGCAGGATGCCGCCGACAATCGCCCCGCCGTTGATGCCAGAGAACCACAAAACCTGGCAGAGTAAGACCGCAATCAGCACCGCTGGCAGAGAGTCCGCCGCAGAAATCAGCGGGGTAAAGGCGGTCATGATTATTTCAGGTAACAGCATGCCGAACTGGTGTTGTAACACCACGTTCAACGGGTAGATGGTGCAGATAATGACAATCGCCGGGATCAAAAGGTTGAATGAGTGGCGAATTTTATCCGGCACTTGTTCTGGCAGCTTGATACCAATGTTGTATAGCTTCAGAATGCGGACCAACTCAACACAGAAAATCCCCACCAGAATCGCGGTAAAAATACCCGATCCGCCGAGGAAGGCC
Source organism: Brenneria populi (assembly GCF_036016195.1). NCBI lineage: Bacteria > Pseudomonadati > Pseudomonadota > Gammaproteobacteria > Enterobacterales > Pectobacteriaceae > Brenneria > Brenneria populi. The sequence goes on from NZ_JAYWTM010000036.1 coordinate 1,747, forward strand.
GCCGGCAGCGAACCCTCTTTGTAGGGCGAAGTGATCAGGAGGAAGGTCATCAGCGACAGCATGGCGCAGGAGAACGCATCCAGCTTGTACGTTTGTGCCAGGTTGTAAGCTATCCCTGCACTGATATAGCAGGCCATAATCCCCATCGTCATATGAAAGGGGGTCATGATTTCGTTGAAATACTGCTGGGAAACGGATAACCAAAGTTTGCCAATAAAGAAGGTGGTATCCGGTGCAAAAGGTGGAAACGCAAAAATAAGTAAAAAAGAGCCCACGATCATAAAAGGCATCGCGCCAATAAAACCGTCGCGAACCGCCATAATATGACGCTGGGTTCCAGCAACGGCGGCAACGGGAGTAATTTTATTTTCGATAAAATTAAAAAATGCGTTCGACATGATATTACCCTGTAAAATTATTGCACTGGGTTAGTTTGAGAATCCTGAATCATCTTCAGAGCATCATTAAGGATTTTCTCACCTTTAAGCATGCCGTAATCCATATTACTGATGATGGCTATCGGCTTTCCTTCACGTTGAGCAATCGACTTAAACTCTTCGAATTTATATTTGATTTGCGGTCCCATCAGACAGCAATCAAAATGAGAGATGGTCGATTCAAACTCTTCCATCGCCACAGCAATAATTTCAGCCTCGATACCTTTGGCACTGGCAGCCTGCTTCATTTTATTCACCACAATGCTGGTTGACATACCGGCAGCGCAGCAGAGAAAAATTTTTTTCATATCCAGCCCTCTTTATAAAAATAGTGTGTAACTCTGGCCCGGCATTTCATTCGGTCACGTACCATGGACTGGTGGCTATCGTTCGCCTGGTCATTTCGTATTGGGAATGAAATCTGCCAGAAAGCGTTCTTTTCATTTGACGGGTGCATGCTCTCAGTACTGGTCACAGGATTCCGTGACCCGAATCTCAAAAAGAACCAAATCACTTACAAATCATTATATTTATGTGATGCGCATCACTCAATTTTAAGCATATAGATTGCTTTTTATACACAAAATGAATGTTGATGCATTTAAACAGACATATCAGTAAGTGTTTTTAAGTGATTTAGTGTTAACAATAAGAAGTAAGTTTTCCTTCCATGAGGACGTACCCGGTCGGTCATGAAGCCGTGTACGCAAGCCACGTTTTCAGCTAACATGGCCTGGTTATCCTTACTCAGAAGATTGGAATACGTAATGACGCAAGAAGAACGCTTGATCGAGTTAGAGGAATTAATAAAAAATCAGGGTAAAGTGACTCTCGATTACATCTGTCAGCAGTATAATATTTCATCAGATTCTGCACGTCGGGATTTAGTCAAACTGACACAACTTCCACATATATTGCGTATTCGCGGTGGAGCTATTCTGGCAGAAAAGCGTGTCGAATTGCCTTATGTTCAGCGTGCACAATACAGTGCTGAAAAAACATTACTTTCTGCCTGGGCGGCTAAAACCATTAATGAAAAAGAGATCCTGTTTATTGATGCCGGTACGACATCTGCCGCCCTCGCCCGCCAGCTTCCGTCACCGGTTAGTGTCATTACCAACTCCATTGAAGTGTTAGGCGAGATCATTGGAAATAAAGGGATTAGTATTTCAGTATTGGGCGGTAATTTTGATGACTATTCTCACGCAATATTAGGTAATACCGTCTTGGAGCAAATTAAGCGTTATTATGCGGATAAAGCATTTATTGGCGTCAGTGCATTATCGGAAAGTGGCATCACCACAGATACAGAACTTGATGCACTGCAAAAAGTCGCCATGGCTAAACAGTCAAAAAAAGTGATTTGTATTGCAACCTTCGCCAAATTTAATCTACAACTGATGTATCAATCCTGCAGCTGGTCGGATATCGATCATATCATCACGGATAAAACACCACCAAAAAACATCCTCAAGCTGATCGAAGAGAACGATGTTGAATTGGTAGTAGTGGATACCAAAAGAACAGATACTGATGAGTAAGTAAGGCTGAGTTTTTGGTAATGAGTCTGCTCGTTGCAGACGTCCGGGCTTATGAGACGGTGCGGTTCGGCGGAGGCATGATCCTACCCACGACATAGCGGACACGCTGTTAAGCGAGTAAATCGTTAACAAGATGAACCATGATGCAAGCAAAATCTATGAAGAAGACATCCCGTAATCGATATACCCCGGAGTTTCACCAGCAGGCGCAGGCTGAGCGTATCGGCGTGGCCAAAGCCGCCAGGGAGCTCAGCCTGCACGATTATAAACTCTACGCCTGGTGCAGTTAACAACGTCAGCAGGGCTCCACCTCTGAGCGTGAACAGCAGGCAACCGAAATCGCACGCCTTATGCAGCAATTGGCTATGATGAGTGGTGGTTCTTTTATCCCCCTACTGCGCCATAAGCATGCCTGACAACTTAATAGGGGGCACTCCCACTAATCCAATTCCTAATGGGTAGTTGAAAAAAATTATATTTCCCTTTATTTATTGAGTTTATTATCACTCTCAGTTGTGTTGAAATTTCCATTCACTTTCTCGTTCAGAAACGATTTAAGTTCAGACGTAAATTTGAGCGGGTTTTTGAACATCAAAAAGTGATCACCTTGTTCTGCTCGGGTAAAAATAAATAATCTGGAGTCTGGAATAACCGACTGCATCCAGCGCTGGCTTTCAATATATGGACTGTATTCACCGGTGAAGATTGCCGTTGGAATATCTATTTTGTGTTCAATAACATCCCGCCAGTCATTGGTCAGATGATCAAAGAGTACCCGTTCGAGATCCTGCGGTTTGTTACGAGTTACTTGACGGGAAAAATTCTCAGAACTCGCAAACCATGGAGAGTCCATTAACTGAACCCGTTCGAATGCATTCAGGTCGGAAACAAGCTTATTCGGTGTTTTCATACCACGGAATGCTTCGATCATTGCTTCGGGTGAAGTCACACTTCCGCCAGCTTGCAGGCGTTCCTGCTCTGTCCAGTTTTGATGGCTGTAGATAGAGGGGGGCTCATCCACAAATGCAATTCGTTCTATGTCAGAAGTCCCAAATAAATCGATATAACTCCACAGAACAGATGCCCCCATGGACCATCCACTAAAACTGGCTTTAGTAATACCTGCATGCTGCGTCATTTCCCGGAGATCCATGGCAAAACGAGATATACGACTTCCGTAGGATGCGGATTCAGATAGCCCCTGATTTCTGGGATCCAGTACATAAACATGAAAGTCCTGGCTTAAAAGGTACATCACATAGATATACTCTGCCCCGTTAGCTGCCCAACCAGGAACAAACACCAGAGGCTTCCCTTTCCCTGCTTCCCAGTACCGAAGTTTGACCCCATCACTTGTGGTAAAGGTATTTAACTGTAAGCCCTTAAAATCGGACAGCCTGGATGGCATACCCTCAGGCGGAGCAGAAAAAACAAAATCCCGACCAATAACATCAACGGCAGAGGCGGCAAATACGGCATGAGTTGAAATGGTCATAAGAAGAGTGAAAACCCATTTAACAACATACTTTTTAAAATTTTTCACGACAATGTCCGGATAAATTGTATGTGCAGATGAACCCGTCTGAAACGGTTTAGTAATCGAACGGGCTCCAATAAAATTATCCGACAGAGGGGGAGCCGGATAATTGTTCAGAATATTCAGGCTTTCACCCAGGCAGGAGCGACTACCGGCCCGTGACCCAGGAAATAGCCAAACTGGATATTCATAGCGCCAAGAGGCTCAAGGTAACGGCTGTTCTTGAGAAGGCCCGCATTTACCGGCTCCAGATTCACAGATGTGGCCAGTTCAGCTACCTGCTCACGAGCCTGGTCATTATTCCCGGCAATAAATACCTGTAATTTGTTGCTCTGACGTGATTCTTCCGGGAGCAGTTGAGCAAAAAGCGTATTGAACGCTTTTACAACGTTAGCCTTCGGAACCAGTTTCTGAATTTCTTCTGCCGCTGAGGTCTCATGACCAATAACCAGTTCACTGAAATCAGCACTGACCGGATTAGAAATATCGACCAGCACTTTGCCTTCCAAATCACCAGCGGCTGAAAATACGTCTGTTGCTGCAAGGTAAGGGGTGGCAAGAATAATAATGTCTGCAACGGAGATAGCAGCGGCAATCCCTCCCCCCTGAACTGAATCACCTATTTTGTGAGCCAATTCAGCGGCTTTAGCCGGGTCCCGATGCCCGATAAACACGTCATGCTTACCAGAAAAAAGAGCAGCAAGTCCTGCCCCCATATTGCCTGTACCAATTACGCCAATTTTCATGTTTCGTTCCTCTTGATGATTAACGAAACCAGTCTATTATTGCGTCATAGCATGATAAATTGCTTTAATGTTTGGACATTATAACTGGATTGTTTTCAATGGATCGATTGACCAGCATGGCTATCTATGTCAAAGCTGTGGAGCTGGGTTCCTTTTCAGCCGCAGCGGATGCAATGAATCTGTCCGCACAACTTGTGGGTAAGCATGTCGCAGCACTTGAGCACCATCTTGGTGTACGATTAATAAGTAGAACAACCCGGCAACATAGCCTGACTGAGGCGGGCCATCATTTTTATGAGCGTGCAAAAATTATTCTTGCGGAGGTAGAAATTGCCGAATCGTTTGCCGAGGAAGTGAGGGTTGTTCCGCGTGGCAGACTTAAAATCAATGCCCCCGTGACATTCGGCATCAATGCGCTTGCCCCTCTTCTGCCGCTATTTCTTAAAGAACATCCTGAAATATCGGTCGAAATGACGCTAACTAACCGTAAAGTGGACCTGATTGACGAAGGATACGATGCTGTTTTCCGTGTCGGCGCGCTGGCGGACAGTGCTTTGATGGCAAAATCCCTTGCCCCTTACCAGTTGCTTCTTTGCGCAGCACCTGATTATCTGAAAAAAGCACTGTTACTGAAAAAACCAGAAGACTTATTGCAGCATGAATGTTTGATCTTCACTCATACCACCCTCAGAACACAGTGGGAATTTGATGGTCCGGAAGGCCATGTTTCACTGCCCGTTTCCGGGCGTCTGCTTCTGGACAGTGGCGAGGCGCTGATCAGCGCAGCCTTGTCTGGTTTTGGTATTGCAATGCAACCAACAGAACTGGTGTGGCCGCACATTGTGGCAGGCAGACTCGTACATGTATTACCCGAGTACAGCGTACCCTCAAGACCTTTGCATGTAATGTATGCCCCGGACAGAAGGCTGACACCAAAGCTTCGCAGCTTTCTTGATTTTTCGACCCGTCACTTCGGCACTGGCCAGGGGAAATCGCTCCCGGCTACACGTCGTGTGTTGTAGTGGAATTCCTGTATGCCAGCACCTTTCACCACTGATTCTCTCCGGGCCATTGTCCATTTTGTTGCCGTGGCGGATGCACACAGTTTTACAGAAGCAGCCGAGCAACTGGGAATGACCCGCTCAGCAATCGGTAAGAGCATTGTCCGGCTGGAAGAACGACTAGGCACGAAGCTTTTTCACCGTACAACACGAAAAATGACATTGACCACCGAAGGTGAGGCTTATCTTGCCAGTTGCAGAAGCGCACTGGAAACAATGCAGGCCGCAGAGTCATCACTGCTCGCCAGACAGACAGAACCATCAGGTGTGGTCAGAATTGATATGCCTGCTGCATTTGGTAAAACCGTTATGATGCCGGTACTGTTGCAAATCGCCGCGCAGTATCCTGAGCTCCGACTGGTGCTGACATTCAATGACCGTATTATCGATCCACTGGATATGGGGTTTGATCTTGCTATTCGCTTTGGTCCTCTGAAAGACACGACTGATTTAGTTGCCCGCTCCCTGAATGCACAACATTTGCTCCTGTGTGCGTCACCAGAGTATCTGTCCCGTTATGGAACACCTCTTACCCTAGAAGATTTGCATAAACATCGATGTGTTATGGCCTGGCGGGGAGGCTCGCCACTCAACTGGCTAGTTCGCGATCCGCAAGGACAGGATATACGTTTCAATCCTGTTCCATTTCATCAGATAAGTGACGGTGATGCCATGATAGCAGCGGGGATTGCCGGAGCAGGCATTATACAGTTCCCTGAATCGCTACTGCGCCCCTATTTTGCTGATGCGAGACTTATTCCCGTTCTACCGGAACTGACACCGTCGCCTACAGAACTGAGCGTAATCTGGCCTCGTGCCAGGGCACTCATGCCCGGGGTCAGGTTCATTATTGATGAACTGATCCGGCTGGCCGATATCGATAGATTTGCCTGATTAGGGAAAAAAATTCCCCACTGCGTCCCCCACATATGGGTTTATCAATTGTTCACTCTGTACGACGATAGTTAACAGATTCTGCAACACACTATCTGTTAACTATTCACAATGAGGGGACATACCATGCCTGTAGTAAATATTCAGATGTTTGATGGCCGCGATGAGGCTAAACCTGCTATTGCACGTGCGGTAACAGAAGCGATTGCCACACACGCCAGTGTCGACCCACAATATGTTTATGTCATTTTCAATGATGTGAAAACTGAAAACTGGGCTATTTCTGGCGAAATTTTTGCGGAAACGATGAAAAAGTCAGGTTAAAGAACATTTTTAAAATTGCCGGACGTCCAGTACCGTGCCTGACTTGATATCACGGTACTGAACACGCAATATTTACATTCGTTGCTTATATTTCCAATCGACATGATGATTATCGAAAGAGGTCAACCGGATTATTTATGTTGATTAATGTCGGGATGTAATCAGCAAAATTGAAATGAGATGTTATTTCTTTACTATCCATTATGCAGGATGATGTAATGAAGAATGAAATTATTTGTGTATTCACTCTTTCTGTAAAAGAAGGACAGTTTGCTAATTTTCGTAATCTGGCGTCTGAAATTGTAAAAGAGACTGAAAAAGAACCGGGAACACTGACCTATATGTACAGCGTCAGTGATGATCAAAAAACAGCACATATCATTGAAGGTTATAAGGCGGATGCACTGGTATCTCATGTTGATGTGACCTTTGCTCCGTTTGCTGAACGCTTTATTTCACATGTTGATGTAACCGGCCTGACTGTATATGGTGAAACCAACGAACATATCAGAAAAAGACTGGATGCCTTTGGCGCTGTTTACATGAAAACGTTTGCCGGTTTTACTCGCTAACGCTCCCCGGATTCAAAGCCATTTCCAGCTGCTTCGCCTGAAAGGCGAGAGGTTGCTTTATTCTCAATTTTAGGCGAGTTGCAGGGGGATGTTATGTTATCAAAAGTGGATTTATTGCTTTTTTTATCACAACAGCTCGCTCAAACTCATTTAAAGAAACGGCAGAAAAATGGGGACAACTCCGCAGAGAGTCTCCCGGTCTAACAAGGAGCTTGAAAGTGTATTAGGAGAAATCCTCTTCTATCGCAATACACGAAGTATCATTGTGACGGCGTTTTGTCGAGACATATTGCCTGAGTGCGAAGCTGTCATTGAAAAAGTGAATGATATTTTCACTACATGCGGGAAAATCCACCGAAATATAAAATCAATTGTGTAGAGGTAAACTTAGCAGTTTTATGGGTTTCTAAAAAAGGAGTCGGTGATGAATATCTTTATAACTGGATCAACAGGATACATCGGTGGTTCTCTATCAGTCTATTTACGTAACGCTGGGCACCACATCCGTGGACTCGCTCGTAATCCAGATAAGGCAGTACAACTTACAGCCCGAGGTATCGAACCCGTTATCGGTGAACTCAACAACAGCGAGTTACTTACTTACGAAGCCCAACGGGCAGATGCCGTCATCAATGCCGCTAATAGCGATGACTTAAATACAGTAGAAACTCTGTTGACAGCTATTCGCGGGACAAACAAACCGCTCCTGCATACCAGTGGAACAAGTGTCATTGCTGATATGAGCGATGGTAATAAATCCAACAATGTCATCTTCGATGAAAATAGTACACTGTATATCCCTCCTGAAAAACAAGCACGAAGAGCGATTGACGAGAAAATCCTAAGGACGAAAGGAATACGAGGCATTGTTTTGTGTAACAGCCTAATCTACGGAGAAGGGAAACTGCCAGACACACACAGCGTACAGATTCCACTGCTCATTAATCAGGCATTAGACAGCGGAGTAGTACGCATCATTGGAAAAGGTTTGAACATCTGGTCCAACGTACATATAGATGACCTATGCAAACTTTACCAACTAGCACTGGAAAATGCGCCATCAGGAGCATTCTATTTTGTAGAAAATGGAGAGTCATCCTTTGCAGAACTCGGGGCAGCCATCGCAAAACGTTTTGAAATTGAAGGACCTCAAAGTTGCCCTATTGAAGATGCTGAAAAGATTTGGGGTAGAATGCGGGCTCGCTACTCATTAGGCTCCAATAGTAGGGTTAGATCAGTTCGCGCCCATCAGGAGTTAGGATGGAAACCGCAACATAATTCAGTTGTCCAGTGGATTCTGACCGAGATGACGGCTAAGTAGATACCTTTATCTTGATTCAAGGCACTAAGAACAATTATGCCTTGGATCAAACGACTCTTAAATTGAGGCCGCTAGTTTCTTCCGTATGCTCCCATCCCTACGGATTGGCATAAAACGATGTTAGTAATGTCTTCATCTACATCATGTGGACATCCCATAAAGGGTATTTGTTACATACATCACATCCGTATCTGCTTACTCTATAAGCATTATCGCATTATGCCATTAAGTACTGGGAATCTCTACGAAACGTTTGGAGTGTCCATCCAAAATGAAACTTTATCTTTCAGAACATCCCCACTTATTATTGGTTAGATAATTCGTTTCATGTATAGAATTTTTTAGGGTTCAGGATAAAACTTTTATATGATGAAAAACCAGCAAAACCATAAATCCATCCATGTGAAGAACGCTACCGTCTCATCCATCTCCAGGCAAACTGATAATACCGATCGGTAATATTAATCAGAGAGAGGATCAAGCACCATAAAGTTAATTCAAACAACTCGGAGAACTTATGAGTTTGATACCGAAACTTCCTTTTACCACTGTTTTTCTTTGTGCTGCTGAAATGTTTTCGGTAAGTGCTTCGGCTAATATTACCATCAAGGATTTCACGCTATCCGGCGTATCTCTGGAGCACAGTACCTTCAAAGGTGAACCAGCATTCAAAATGACCATGCCAACTGATGCCATTCAGGATCCGAAGAAGGAAAAACTGGCCGACCGAAATTATATGGCTTGGTTACCGTTTGATTTTGGTGACGGTGTAATTGAGGTTGATATTGCCAGTAAGCTTGTAGATGAAGCGCCAACCTATGCCAGAGGTTTTATTGGCCTGACTTTTCGTATAGACAGCAAGGGACACTTTGAAAGTATCTACCTCCGTCCTACAAATAGCGTTGCTGAAGATCAGGTTCGGCGTAATCACAGTGTTCAGTATGTCGCTTATCCTGATTACAGGTTTGACAAACTGAGACAAGAATCCCCAGAAAAGTACGAAAGCTATGCTGAACTGGATATGGAACGCTGGATACACATGAAAATTGTTGTCAAAGGAGAAAAAGCTGAGCTTTATCTCGACGGAAAATCAACTCCATCACTTATAGTTACAGACTTGAAACTGGGTGCAAATCAGCGTGGTGGTGTTGGCGTATGGCTTGAATCCGGTACGATGGCTTTTTTTCGGAATTTAAAAATAACGCCAGCATCCTGAATCAGGTAAAGGTTATCAATTAACTCAAAAAATATGCAGGTCGCCTCGCCATTTGAAGTAAATTATCCTGTCCACAATCGCACCACTTGACAATACCGAAACGATACTTCATCGTTTCGGTATCTTAGATCATTTTATCGTAGATTAGGATTTAGTGGAGCACTGATGTCCAGAAGCAAATCAGAGAGTGTACGAAATGCCTTTTTGTCCGCAGCAAGAGACGTATTCCTTGAGGTCGGATTTGAGCAATCCACCATGGATCAAATAGCATCAAGATCAGGCAGTGCAAAATCTACTTTGTATCGATATTTTGACTCAAAGGAGTCGTTGTTTTCCGCACTGATAATCAAAGCATCACAAGGAAATGACAATGAAATCATCAATTTCTTGTACTGTACTGGAGATGGTCCACAGCCGATTAGTTCATCAGAAAGTGCTGTAGACTCACTTCTTTTCCCAAACCATGAAGAAAATTGTAAAGATGCTCTGACAAAATTTGGACACTACATTCTTTCTAGTTTTCATACACCACGCGCTCTTGCAGCCAGACGTATGATGATTACGGCGTCCGCAAATCCAGACTTAGGTCAATTGTTTTATGAACAAGGTCCAAACAAAGCCATACAGCATCTAGGACTATACTTTAAACCACTCATTGAACGAGGCTATTTATACGAAGCGGATCCTAATGTTGTTGCTTGTCATTATTTCGGCTTGCTTGAATCTGAGATAAATGAAGCAGGCTTATATAATGTAATAACGCAACTCAGTGAACAGCAAATTACAGATATTGTTTCACGCGCAGTTGAGGTTTTCATACGTGCTTATGTTTATAAATCATCTGATTGAGGTTTCCATAGCTCCCCTTCACTGGCCTATAGCAAACCTAGTAATAGAATCCCCTCACTCAATATTTTTATTATCAGTGGATTTTATTGAAAAAATTATTAAATAATGAGTAAAACTCGTTGCATTTTAAATACCAACAAACGGTCCCGATGTTCTTCTTCTTATAGACACGCAGTTCCTAACCAGGAATAACTGAATGCATTCACTCTTAGCTTGGAACATTATGAGTATACTCTCCAGTAAAAATAGCGGTTGGCACATCGTTTTTAAGAGAGGTAACTGCATGTTAGTAACTTTTTGTATGGTCTGAAAATACTATCAAGGTTATTCCATAACTGATATTTTATCGCTCATGATATGAATTTCCATGAGCGATAGATCATTTAGCGCATTAGAAACGGTAAATATAACCAATACTTACCGATGTCTGACTTGAGTTGTCAACTAATGGACTATCTTTAATACCACTCCCAAACCGGGTGGCACTTGCATCAAGGAACAGCGTATGCTGGCGAGCCATGGTATAATCCATACGAATTCCCACCTCCATATTGGTGGTAGAATTCCCCTCATAAAAACTGCGATCTACCCGCACCTCTGATCTTTTCACGCCATAGTAATAATCAACAAATTTGCTATCAACCCATTCGACGGCGAACCTTGGCGTTAAACCGAAAGTCCCGGATGCAAACCGTTTTTCTGCCTGTAATTTTGCTCGAGAGCCTTTACTATACCCGGACACTTCACCGAGAATTTCCGCCGAAAGATCGACAATCCCAGTTTTCCACATCATTGCTCCCCCGGCCCATACACCGCCCTTGCGGTCATCCATACCGGTAAGAAATGGAGAATCATCCGCATCATAACCATCCCCGGCATATTTGGCTCGTAGGCTCAGTGTAAATGACTCGTTAGAGAGAAATTTAAGATCTACTTTAGGAATAGAAGCACTGATCCATCTGTTTTCATACGAAAACAAAGGTAAAGGCAGTACATCAACATCAATATCGCGATATGGTTTTTGAATGGCTGCAACACCGGCACCCACCCCCCATTTCGAGGTTTCATTACTGCTACTAGTTGATGTTTCCGCTATTGCAGCTGGTATCCAGAAAATTGACATCATAAGAGAAGCCAAAACATTAGACACAGAACAGCCAACCAACTTACTAGAGTGAGAGCGATGCTTCATTGCATAGTCCTTTTTAACGTGGGGGATACACATCCAAGAGCCATCAATCAGGGATCGAAGCTCATAAGTCTGGAGAAACAAATTCATCATCAGTGACATAATGGCCAGCCAATATATGTGACCTTAACCAAGGTGGTACTTTACTGTGTTGCCTTCATACACTTCGGATTCTTCTAATCTACTGATTTTACTACTTAAAACGTCATAAGCAGCTCATATTGAGCTGATGCTCGGTGATCTTGCCAACAACACTTTCTTCACAATCGAAGTCACTCCTCACTAAGGATTTGGGGCAAAACATCTTGGTTGCAGTCTTATCCATTGATGACCTGAGTAATACTCGATTGGGTAAAAACCTTTCAATACATACACTTGTAAGTTTTACTGCGACCATCGCACCGCTATAACCATTAAAACCGCTTCAAACGGTAAACATACTGATGTTTGCGTACAGTACAAAAACAATCCATAATAACGAAACGATACTGTTTCGTTTCGATTGTGTCAATCCATAACGATACGAATTAGGTTAACCCCTCTCTCCGCGTCACTATGGGGTTACAGTTAACTGATTCAGCATAATGCCGCTGGGTGGATGCCTCTGCTTAAAAATGCTTTTACATAGTGCTGAAATGTTACGATTGAGATGAATTGGGATTTATTTACGGCATCCAGAGAATCCCATTAAAACTATATTTATTTGTACGTTTATCCGCTGTCAGCTGGAAGTTAATTTTACAAGTAGTTATTTGTTGCATAGAACAGAAATGTTCGTGCATTAATCATTCTTTAAAGAGAATGCCGAATATTACCTTTAAAAGGCTAAAGAACTATTTTAACCATGATACGATTAAGACGCAAATCTCATGATTACAATATAAAACTCAAATTTACATTCCTTATTTCCACTCTAATAAACACCCTCGTTATTTTGCATAATCGACACATTCAGTAGAGTATCATTAAAAATCCTTTTATGGTTTTTATTTCAAAAAAATCAAAACCACAACTTTGTTAAGTGCAGATATAAAAAGTTTTGCACTTAATTAAGAAGAGGACTTAAGCCATGAAGAAAAATAACACCTTATCTAACATTAAGAATATCATGCCGAATTGGATTACCATAGATGAGGCAGTAAATACAGCTAATCAATTGATAAACAAAAAGATTACATACAGTGATATTTGCAGGAGTGCACTATGCGGTAAAATATCACTATCAATATATTTTCAATCATCTATAACGATTCGAAAAATAAAAGAATTCAATTCTAAAATAAAAGTAAAACCTACTGAAAGCTCATTGTTCAACAGGATATGTATCCTTGATAGCACTTGCTTCCTCAGTGGTAGGAATTTAATATCAAGCACCGAAGGTGAGTATATTTCTGCTACCCATAGTGTACTTGAAGCAGCTTTAATAGGTCATGAATATAAATTAATACAACGGCTACTTGCTAAATCCCTAAACATCCCAACACCAATAAAAAGACCTGAATATACAAATTATGGTATTTTTGTTGTTGTTTCCGGAATTATTTATCAAGTATTTGAGAGAACGACCTGGAAGGAAAGATTTGAACAGCAATTGAGGAGACTACCTAAAGGTACTGCAAATGAAATCAATGAAATAGTTTCATCCAATCTTATAAGCAAACTCTATAATAAAGAATTTTTTCCGCTCCATTATTTGCCTCAGGATGCATGCTTTGTCATTCGTCAAACTGAACTCGAAAAATTAATCAATTTACGACTCAAAAACGAAACTATCCGATTGTCCTCGACACGTATAACTACACCATTATCAAGACTATTCTGGCTCTCTTGCAAAAACAATGAGTCAATAAGTTCATTAATCAAGCAACCCTATAAACTGCTTTCCATCTTCGAGCAGTGGGCCTCAGTAGAAGGCATGACTGATCGTCTCAGCGGTGACACATTGAAAACTGCGCTTGAACGCGGTTCACCCGCATCATTTTTAGCATCAAAGTAATCTTAAACTTAGTTCTTCTACCTAAAAACCCGTATTAAGGATTGTGGTATCCGTAATACGGGCTCATCAACTGTCATTCTCTCCCTCAATGTGCTTATTTGTCATCTCCGGGCATATCCCATTTCTGTGCTGGAGGTATCTATGACATCTCATCAGTTATTACGGCTGAAACAAGTGGAATTAAAAACCGGTCTGAAACGCTCACAAATCTACCTGTATATGAAAGACGGCACCTTCCCCTCTTCAATAAAGATTGGGCCTGCCAGCGTAGCCTGGCTCGAATCTGAAATTGACGATTGGATTAACCTCAAATTAGCTAACCGCTTAACACACAGAAGGGAGATATAACATTATGTTTCTCTCACTGAATTATGTGGTATTGACAAACGCCCTTGCCGCGCTCAAGGACGGTAATTTTCGTTATTGTGAAATGTTAGGATTCACATTCGACGAATTGAATGCCCTCAATCAGCTCTCCCTCGACGAACTCTTCATCGTCAGCCGGGCATCGGCACAATTTATGTCGATCACTGTCCGTCACAACGTTCTACAACAAATCCTGACATTGTCCCGCCAAGAGGCTCAATGCCAGCAACAGATTAATCGGGCCATCAGGTTGGGAGGGTCTATTGCACTCCTGAATCACTTTTTTGGTCTCACCTCGAATGAGGTCTGCTCTCGCCGACGGTTGCTGGGTGTCACCATACCTTATGGCCGAACGCCTATACCAGATGAAGCCGTTGATGCCGAAATCTGGCTGTTATGGCAAAAGAACCGAACAGAGAGACTTGATACACCTGACGCTCTGGAGGCAATGATGCAGGTCACTGAATCATTGTCTTCTCGAGAAAGAGGGTCTTCCCTTACCGTCGTCTGGAACCGCATCACACTTTGTGAGAAGGAAGCTCTGGACAGGAGGACATCACATGCCAGATGAGATCGATCGCGATCAGGAATTTAATGAGCAACGTCTGGAAGAGATGATTGAACATAATCGTTTCAAGCCAGCCACCACGCCCTCATTACATTATTGTCGATTGTGCGGTGAACCCATTCCAGAAAAGCGTCGGCAAACTTTGCCAGGTGTGGCAACTTGTACGGAATGCCAAACCATACTTGAGCATCACCAACGTTGATACCAAGATAGCACTCGTGCAGAGAAGTTATCTTCTCTGCACGGTTTTTATTATCTTAATAAATCACTATGCGATTTTTACCCATGCGATGCAGGATTATTAATTTAATTAAACCCACTCATTAGTGAATAACAGAAGTGTATTTATCTCTCATTTCCTTTTTGATTTTATTATTTTCATTCTGACGCTGACACCGCACGCTAATCACGCCACGTTCCACTGGCGAGCTTTATGGACGTTTATTCGTTCGTGGCGAGTATTGCTCTTTAAAAATATGAATCGGGCTGTCACGCAACCACAATTCAGGGTGCCGCTGAATGTTCTCGCTGACCCGTTGAAACCGGAATGCAGAATCGGGATGTGACCCGTTGATTTTATTCGTTGTTGATCTGGTTAGAGGATAATCATGAGAAACCCCATATATCACGTATTTATTACCCAGGAAAGCACACCCGATACGCAGGGCGAAAAAAACACCTACTTGACCAGGGTTGGCGTGGCATTCGCTCACAACGGCAAGCCAGGCCTGAATATTGTCCTGACGCCCGGTATCGCGGTTTCCGGCAAACTGGTTCAGCTTGAGACAAGAGAGGACACCAATACTTCACAAGGTACCGGCAATATCGAAACAGCACTTTAACCCTTCCTGTTCCCCTCTGCGTGCAAGGTCTTTTGACTATGCACGCTGTCTTCAATTCCGAGGCCATTATGCTTTCAACCTCTGCCTTTCTGGCGGCGGCCATGCAGTGCGCCGCCAGCATTCATCCCTCTACTGCGCTCGACGTGGCGCGAGTGGAATCCGGTTTCAACCCTTATGCCATCGCCGAAATTATCCCGAAGGCCACAGGCACCCTCGGTAATCAAAATATTATCTCCCATCATCCCGCCAGCCAGGAAAAAGCCGAGCAGATTATCCGCCGTCTTATGGCACAAGGACGCCGTTACTCTGTGGGGCTGATGCAAATTACCAGCACCAACTTCCGTCATTACCAGGTGACTGCCCGCGACCTGCTTGATCCCTGTACCAATTTGTCCGTCTTTGAACGCATTCTCAGCGACTGTTACCAACGTGGAGGTTCCCTGAAAAGAGCGTTGAGCTGCTATTACTCCGGCAATTTCCGTACCGGACAACAGCCGGAAGCGGCTTTTTCAGGAACCAGCTATGTGCAACGGATTGGTTATGCTGCGGCCTCTCCCCGCTATGTCGTCCCGGGCACCCGCGAGGACAAATTAACGGCAACCGTTCCCCCGGAAGCCTTTCCTGCCGGTAACACTTCCCGTCCCCGCGTTATCTGGCCAGAAGCCGTCGTCCGTGGTGTCCCCACAAAATTCCGTCAGGAGAAAACCGCCATCGTACAGACTTCAGCGCCATCAGTGCGCCGGAACCTTTCTCTGCCAACCCGAGATAAGGAAGAATAATGACACGTTTCCGTAAGCTAAAGGTTGCTGTCAGCCCCCTATCTGCCTGCATGCTGACAGTATTTTCTACAACCACGGCGTTTGCCGATGGTTTCACTCGCGCAAATACCGTGATGGAAAAGGTCTCCACCGGTCTTCATGGTCTGGCGGCCATCACCATCACCGTGGCCGTGATCTGGGTGGGTTACAAGACCCTCTGGAAAGGCGAAAGCCTGTCCCAATGCGCCTACATCATTATTGGCGGGATCCTGATTGGTGGAGGCAGTGAGATCGGCGCACTGCTGATGAGCTGAGAGGTCATCTATGGCAAAGCTGCTCAAAGCAATGAAACGCCCGGCGGCATTGTGGGGGGTGCCGATGGTGCCCCTGCTGGGAGTCACCGGTATCACCATCATCGTCGCTGTCTGGACTTCCGTTGCTTTCCTTGCCCTGCTCCCGGTTGAATTTCTGGTGATGAAATCCGTCACCCGGAATGAGCCCATGCGGTTCAGCCTGATTGCCGTCTGGCTCAGGGCAAGAGGAAAACCGGCAGCAAACCGTCTGTTTGGTGCAACAGTATTTATGCCCGTTGAGCATGATGCTGTTGATATCGCGGAGTTTCTCAACGCCATGAAACTGAATCAGTGTGCCACGCTCAGGAAGTACTTTCCGTATTCATCGCATATTCATCAGCATGTTGTTCGCTCACCACACAGTGATCTCTACTGCACCTGGGAACTGACGGGGACCCCGTTCGATTGCGAGTCAGAAGAAACGCTCAGTATTGTCCGCAATCAGTTGCATGGGCTTATCCGCTCATTCGAGGGGATGCCAGTCACCTTTTATATCCATAACGTACGGGAGCCGTTTACCGATTCGCTGCATAAGGCATCCGGCAATCCTTACGCCGATGAAATCAGCCGTCTCTATTATGCCTCGCTGGCCGCTGATCCGTTCCGCCGTAACCGCCTGTTTCTGACCGTCTGCTACCGTCCGTTTGTCAGCCTGGAAAAGGCCGGGCACAGACGCATGAATGACAGCCAGAAGCTCAAAGAGCTTGACGCTGCGTTGCGGGAAATGCTGGAAATTAAAGGTTCACTAGATACCGCACTGTCACGTTACGCCGCACGTCCTCTTGGCACTTTCACTGAAGGTAGTACGGTCTTCTCCTCCCAGTTATCCTTTTATGAGTATCTGTTGACGCACCAGTGGCGCAGGGTGCGCGTCACCCGCGCTCCTGCGTATTCGATGATGGGGTCGGCGGCGCTGTTCTTTTCCGGGGAGTCCGGGCAGATAAACCACGCCAGCGGTACAGGGTATTTCCGGGGGCTGGAAGTGAAGGAGTTCCCGGAGGAGACCGCGACAGGGATGATGGACTCACTGCTGTACGCCCCCTGCGATTACGTGATCACGCAATCTTACACCTGCATGTCACGCGAGGAAGCCAGGAAGGCCATCAAACGCACCCGCCGTCTGTTAATGAGTTCGGATGATGATGCGGTATCCCAGCGGCTGGATCTGGATGTGGCGCTTGACCTGCTGACATCGGGGAAAATCGCCTATGGAAAACACCATTTCTCCATCATGGTGTTTTCCCACTCGCTGGACAATCTGGTGGCCGATACCAGTGAAATCAGCAATGCCCTGAACAACCTTGGCATTACACCGGTTCCCGCCGCACTTTCTCTTTCAGCTGCGTATATGGCGCAACTACCCGGCAATTATCACCTGCGTCCCCGCAAGGGCGAGCTGAGCAGTCAGAACTTTGTTGAGCTGGCCGCGCTGCACAATTTCTATCCCGGCAAGCGCGATAACGCACCCTGGGGGGATGCGATGGCCTTACTGCGCACCCCGTCAGGGGATGGCTACTATCTGAACCTGCATAACACGCTGGCGGACAAGGACGAATTCAATGAGAAGAACCCGGCCAGTACCTGCATTCTTGGCACCAACGGTTCGGGTAAAACCATGTTGATGACGTTCCTTGAAAACATGCAGCAGAAATACGGGCGTAAGGACAGTTTTTCCCCTGATGCGAAAACCAAACGACTGACCACCGTTTATCTGGACAAGGATCGGGGCGCGGAGATGAATATAAGGGCACTGGGAGGCCGTTACTACCGCATCACACATGGCGACCCCACGGGGTGGAACCCGTTTTCTCTGCAGCCGACGAAACGCAATATCAGTTTCATCAGTCAGTTGATGAAACTGTTGTGTACACGTAACGGCGCGACCATCACGCCCCGAGATGAACGCCGTCTGAATGACGCCGTACTGGCAGTGATGAGTAATGAACCACAGTACCGTATCTATGGGATCACCCGTTTACTGGAGAATCTGCCAGAGCCTGCCACCCGGGAGGCACAGGAGAACGGACTGAGCATTCGCCTGTCGCAGTGGGCGCAGGGTGGCGAATTCGGCTGGGTGTTTGATAACGCCTCAGACACCTTCGATATCAGCCACTGCGATAACTTTGGCATTGACGGCACGGAGTTTCTGGATGATGCCAACGTCTGTGCGCCGATCTCCTTTTATCTGCTGTACCGCATCACCACGCTGCTCGACGGTCGACGACTGGTTATCTTCATGGATGAATTTTGGAAATGGCTTCGGGACCCGGTCTTTAAGGATTTCGCCTATAACCGCCTGAAAACCATCCGTAAGCTCAACGGTATGCTGGTTGTGGGGACCCAGTCACCGGCGGAGATCATCAGGGACGAGATTGCGCCCGCCATCATTGAGCAGTGCGGGACGCAGATCCTGGCAGCTAACCCCAATGCTGACCGGGCACACTATGTTGAAGGGATGAAATTTGAACCGGAAGTGTTCGATGTGGTGAAAAATCTGGATCCGCAGGCCCGCCAGTATGTGGTCGTGAAAAATCAGTTCAGGCGTGGCGACACAAAACGTTTTGCTGCACGCGTAACGCTCGACCTCTCAGGTATCGGCAGATACACCCGAGTGATGAGCGGCAGCGCCGACAACCTCGAAATCTTCGATTCCCTGTACCGGGAAGGGATGCAGCCCGATGAATGGCTGGATTCCTACCTGGCTCAGGCACTCTGAAAACCCAAAGGAGATCCATGATGAAAAGGCGATTTCATGCCCTGATTTTCGCGTGCGTCATTGTCAGCCCGCTGGCGCACGCCGGTATTCCGGTCCTTGTTGATGCGGACCCGCTGCGTGAGCTCGAATGGTTGAAAGAAGCGCAGCGCTGGATGCAGACCGCGCAACATTATCAGAGCCAGATCCAGGCGTATAAAAACCAGCTGGCGACAGCCACCGGCGTCCGTGATATCGCTGATTTTGTGGATCAGGCGAAGAGTCTGAAATCGGATCTGGAAAAACTGCGCAAGCCAGGCCAGACACTCAATGATCTGCTACTTTCCGGCGGCACCTCAGGACAGTTCGATGCGCTGTACGCGAAGTACCGGGTTTTCGATACCTGCAATTCGGAACAGTCAGGAAGTTATGCCAATACCTGCAAACAGTTGGTTATCAACAAAGCGATACAGTTTGAGCAGACTGGCGAGATCCAGGAGCAGGTCAGCCAAACGCTGGGCGAGATTAACGGCCTCTCGAACCGTATCGCACTATCCAAAGACACAAAGGAGTCTCAGGACCTTGCCAACAGTATTCAGCTAAAATCAGTGATGCTGAACACGCTCACTGACCAGTGGGAAATGAGCGTGAAGGCAGCAGAAAAGCGCGAAAAAGTACTGGAGGATGTGCGTATTAAACAGTGGAATCAGCAACAGTTAACTGCACCAACCCCTGATTTAAACGGCTAAAGGAGTCTCACATGCGTTTATTAACCCTCTCTTTCCTGTCCTTAGTATTCATCATCAGTGGCTGCAAAGAAGAAGCCAAAACCACTAAGTGGTACAAAGCTCATCCCGATGAGCTAAAAGCGGTGTATGAAAAATGCCAAAAAACCGGCGATGCCTCCGATAACTGTAAAAACGCCAATGAAGCCCATTATCAAATTCAGCAATTAAATGCCCCCACTCCCGACCTGAACTCATAGTGAGGTTAATATGCCCGGTGGTGTATTTATCGGTGTTGAAAAACACCTGATAGGAGGAGTTACTGACGCCACAAAGGGACTGATGATGTCATATTCTTCCATGATGGTGGGGCTGGCGGCAACGTCAGCCACGCTCTATATCATGTGGCGCGGTTACCAGACTCTGGCTGGTAAGTTGTCCACGCCAATGGAGGATGTCATGTGGGACATCATGAGGATGGCGATCATCCTGTCCTTTGTGGCAAATGTCAGCGGTTATCTCGATGGGGTTATTGACGCCATCAATGGCTTAAAGGAGGGATTTTCCGGCAGCGATAATATCTGGCAGTTACTGGATAGCTTATGGGGTAAAGCGAAAGTATTGGGTAAAACGTTACACGACATGGATAATTCAACGTACATAAAAGATGAGGGCATGACGGCTCAATTTTATGTCTGGCTCGGGATATTCGTTTTAATGATTATCACTGCTTTCATTTCAATGATCGCGGAAGTCATGGTTTTACTGCTGAGTATTACCGCCCCCATCTTTATCTTTTGTCTGCTGTATGGCTTTTTACGCCCCATGTTTAACAACTGGCTGCAAAATGTTTTCGCCGCCATATTAACGGTTCTGTTTTCTGCGTTGTCACTGCGCATTGTCGTTAATTATCTAAACTCGCGGTTAGATATTGCAACCCAACTGTCAGCACAATCCAACATTGTGGAGTTAGGCGCACAGGTCTGCCTGGCCGGTGTCTGTGCTGCAATACTGGTCTACCTCTCCGCAAAACTGGCCGGAGCGCTGGCCGGAGCCAGTGCAACCATATCCATGCAGGGGCTGGCAGCGGTGGGTATCGGCGCGGCAGCGTTTGGTGCCGGGAAACTGGCAGCAGGAGCCGGTAAGCAGACTACCCGTACCCTTCAGGACAATATTCAGGGCTGGAGAAATGCCAGTGCGGGTAAACCCGGCAGTGGTCCGGGATACAGTGCGGCTCAGGCACGTAAAAACGCGATTGAGCAGATGATTGCCCGCAACGAAGCCCGGCGACTGGCGCAATCAAGAGAAACGGCCGTTCAAAAATTCCATCGTTAAATCTGTCATCTCTGGTCGAAATCTCCCCTTTACATCCCTTGTGAAAACATAGCCGTGTTTTCATTCCACTGATCTCACTGAGGAAAAATCCCATGAAACGCTTGATTGCGCTGGCTTTGCTGTGCGCGCTTTCCGGCTGCGCACAGTCTCCCCGTCCTCCTGCCTTTGGTGGTCAGGGCATCCCGGTGAACACCCCTCAGATTATGGCGGAGTTAAACAGTCATGAGTGAACAGACCCTCATTGCGGATTCCCGCACCTTTGAACAGCAGATGATTGAGCGGGACAAACGCGCCACGAAAGCCGGATTTATGGTGGGCGGCGCGGGGCTGCTCCTCGCCGCACTGGCGCTTATCGCCGTAGTGCTGATGTTGCCGCTGAAACAAACGGTCATTGAACTGTACACAGTGGATAATCATACCGGGCGAGTGGAGCATGTCACCCGCGTATCAAAGACCAGCCTGACGGCCGAGGACGCTTATCAGAAGGCGATGACCGCCAATTACGTCAGACTGCGTGAACGGTACGTGTACCCTTCCCTGCAGGACGATTATGCAACAGTACAGGTTTATAACAGTCCTCAGGTCAACGATGACTACCTGGCGCTGTATGCCGGAAAAGACGCCCCGGACAAGATCTGGCAGAACGGGGCACATACCGTGCAAATCGACATTCTGTCAAACCAGATCACCTCAGGTACGGATCCCGATAAAGTTGCCACCCTTCGTTATAAAAAGACTATCCGCCGCCTCGCGGACAACAGCACCCGCACCGAATACTGGGATGCCCGTCTGACATTTCACTCTGACCCCGGCAAAGAAATGAGCGATACGGAGCGGGAGCTTAACCCGTTCGGTTTTACCGTGACCAGTTGGCAGGCAGACCGTGAAATCCGGGGAGGTGAATAATGAAAAACATCATCTTTATCCTGTTCGCGCTGATGATGTTTACTACGGCATGGTGCGCGGCCATTCCGCAGGCCAGCCGCTATGATGCCCGCGTTCAGCAGATTGTCTATAACCCACTGAACGTTACTGTCGTCAATACCCGTCCCGGCTTTATGACCACGCTGGTGTTTGACAGCGACGAAGCGGTTATCAGTGCCAGACCCGGTTTTGAAGAAGCGTGGGAAGCCACACCGGACGCCAACCGGGTCAACGTCCGCCCGGTGGCGCTCGTTCAGGGCGCGCCCGGCGCGGACGGTAACACCACGCAGGTGGTGATCCCCCCTAACAGCCAGGACTGGCATACCAACATGCTGATCGTCACCACCCGTCGGCTGTACAACGTCGAGCTGAACGTCATCGATGATAAGTCACCTCAGCAGCCTGCTTTCCAGGTGAGTTACCGTTATCCGGTCGAAGACAGGGAGAAGGCCAGCCGTGAGACAGCGGCCAGAGCGCTGGAGCGGGAACAAAAACAGCAGCAGACTGACATTCAGCAGGCCCTGAATGCCGCGCAGACGCCACGCAACTGGCACTACCTCAAATATCCGGGGCGCGACAGCACCCGTATCGTTCCGGATTTTGCGTATGACGATGGCCGCTTTACGTTCGTGGGTTTCTCTCCGGCCAAATCCATCCCCTCCGTTACGAAAGAGCTCAACGGCCAGGAGCATGTGATTAACAGCAGTGTCCGCAGAAAAGGCGACTTCACCGTACTGGTCATTCAGGAGGTCACGCCCCGTCTGGTCCTGCGTTCCGGTAACGCCGTAGTCGGCCTGGAAAATCGTGGATTTGGCAGGGTCCAGGCCGCTGATGGTGCCACGGTTTCTCCGCAGGTTGAACGGGTAGAAAAACCTCAACCCAATGACAACTAAGGAGTCATGCAGATGAATGACGAATACCAGCATTCTGTGTCTGATGGAGCCCGACCTTCTCCGGCGCAGGCGGATGACGATATTGCCGCGCTGGAGCGCGAGGCCCGTACAAAGCGTAAAGCGGCACTTCTCATAGAGCAGGACGATGAAGAGAATGATCCGCTACAACCCGCCGTCAACAAACTGAAAAAGCGCAGGCGCGGGAAGACCACTGCTTTTCTGGCGCTCGCCGCCGTTGCGCTGATTACACTGGCATGGGCGGGCAACTGGGTATACCGCAATCTGCTCTGGCAACCCGTTGAAGATAAGCAGCGGGATTCTGCGCCACAGACGAACCGGACAGATTACCGGCAGCGTACCGATCTGGGTACGCAAGGTACCGGTACCAAAGCATCGGAACCGGCAGGAAACAGGCCGCGCATTACAATAGCCTCGGAACCTGAGATGCCACCTCATCTTGATAAAGCCCATTTTTTGGTTCGGCGCGATGGGTCAGCCGCTGCGGCCCAAAACCCGGTACGGACCCGGCAGCAGGAGATGACGCAGGCAACCTCTGACGGGCAACCGTCAGAAACGTCATCCACTGCTCGGCAAAACACCATCGCGCCACAACCGGAACCCTCCCCTGCAGCGGTCCAGCGAATTCCTTACAACCCGGACCTGTACGTCCCGGAAAATACCGCCATTCCTTGTTCGCTGGATTATCGCTTTGTCTCGGACCGGGCAGGGAAAATCCGCTGCACGATCGCCGAAGATATCTGGAGTGCCAGCGGTAATACCAAACTGATTGAAAAAGGAACCACGGCTTCAGGCGTTTATCAGACTGGTGCAGAGACAGGAATGACGCAAGGACAGGGACGCGCCTTTCTCATCATCACAAAACTGCGTACCCGCCAGCCCCCTTACCTTGATATTCCGCTGGTCGATACCCGTGCTGCCGGAGAACTGGGCGAGGCTGGCGTTGACGGCTGGATCGACACACATTTCAGAGAGCGATTCGGCGGCGCATTACTGGTTGGTATGATCCCTGATATTGGTGCATGGGCATCCAACAGTGCTGGTCAGAAAGATCGTAACACGGACTATACCGAAAACAGTCGTCAGGCCATGGCGGATATGGCACGTACCACGCTGGAAAACAGCATCAATATCCCACCGACCCTCGACAAAAATCAGGGGGAGATCATCAATCTGATCACAGGGCAGGATATTGATTTTTCCGGCATCTATGCACTGAGGATGAAGAGTGAATAATCGAAAGTTTCTGTTTGGCGTCACCGCGACAGACGTCATCGTCAGGGACGATGACAACAATGCCGTAGTCAACGACGTAATGTCACACCTTAACGGGATCAGGAGAATAGTCATGACATGTTATCGTGCCGGGGGCGCATTGACAGAGCTCATCATTGACTTTGGGGAAGGACAAACGTTCTGCCTTACCATCGGTGAAGGTTCTCTGGATGTACCGCCTTTTACCTCAGACGATATCCGGCTGACACATAAGCAGATATCGCTGCCTGATGTCACCGATATTATCATTCTTGTGACAACATTAGCCCGCTATGCCGGACTATCCCCATCCTTCTCCGGTGATGGAGAATCATCTGCCTTGCTGGAGTTCAGCTCGTAGTAAATCGCCAGTTGACGTAGTTTTGATATTTCAAGATTGATAACGGATTTTCCTGCGCTGTTTTCCCGTTCAGAAACAACCGGATTGAGCAGAAACACACGGAAATACCTGACGTTTTCTGTGTCCAGTATTTCATCGATATAATGACCAAACCGGCCTTTCGCCATCAGATCTTTACTGACATAGAGGCGAACAGGTTTACCCTCATGTTTATCAAAGAAATTAAAAAGAAAACCCCGTCCATACCGATGCATTAGCGTTCCGCCGCCATAGATGACGCCCGCGTACGGGTTAGTCAATCCTCGCTGAATATGCGTTATATATTCATGAAGATAGACCTGACCGTGGTGCATGATCCTGAGTCTCAATGCCCTGAACTCATCCTGAGGCAGCGTTTCTTTCGCTTCCTGCCATGTGTCGATCAGTCGCTGCAGCTGGTTGGTTCGCGTATAGCGACTCCAGCGTGGCTCTTCATCTGCACCGGACTTTTCATCATCCCCGACAGGTTTTTTTACATGAGCGGGAGTGGGAAGCTTCAGGGGATCAGCTGGCTCACCCTCAGGATCATCAATCGAAGGGTCAAAGCAGTTGATATAGTCCGTCAGCTTTTGCTTTGCTTTTCTTTCCGTGAAATCAGCCTCTGATTCGTCCGGCTGTCTGTCCTGATCGGCATCCTCGGTGAACGCGATCCATTCACATCCGAACTTGTGAGGATGGGGGGAACGGAAGTGTGCAGCCTTGAATTTTTCGCCATCTTCCGCTTTGACGTGATAGTTAACGCCGCTAATGGTGACATTACAGTTGCGATCGCTACAGGAAAAAGTGAACCGCTTCCTTTCTTCCAACTTTCTGGAAAAAAATTCCGTTCGCGCTTCATCAATGGACAAGCAACGCCCCAGTTCATGGCAATAAGCGAACAGTACCTTTGTCTTCGACATGCTCCCTCCATACGTTCATCCGATTCAAGGATATCACATGAAAAACCTCTCTCTCGACCGCTATAAGCAGCGATTTTTTGGCGATTTTCTGGATCGCCGGGGACTGACAGAGATCGCCGTCAACCGCCCGGGCGAGCTATTCACCAAAATTGATGGCATCTGGGAACTGCACACTGTTCCACTGGATTATGAGGGCTGCTATTACTTTGCCAGATGTCTGGCGAAGCATCACGGCGACAATATCGAAGATATCAAGCCGGGGCTGTCAGCTACGCTGGAATCCGGCGAACGTTGTCAGGTGATTGTGCCCCCGGCCTGCGAGCGTAACACGGTGTCCATCACCCTGCGTAAACCCTCACAGGTGCAAATTCCGCATCAGGACTATATTGCCGCCGGGTTTTATAACAGAGTGACGGGCACGGAAAAAACGCAGACGCACGATCAGGAATTATTAGCCTTATATGACGCAAAAGACATTCCACGCTTTATGGAGAAATGTGTGGAATACGGTAAAACCATTGCGGTGGCCGGGGAAACCAGTACCGGAAAAACCACCTATATGAAGATGCTTATTGGTTTTATTCCGCGCCATCTGCGTATTACAACCATTGAAGATAATCCGGAAATCACCTTATTTACTCATAAAAACTACGTCCACCTTTTTTATCCGTCGGAATCGGCAGATGAAAAAGGGTCAATTGTGACGCCCGCCAGCCTGCTGCGCTGGAATTACCGCATGAATCCCGACCGCATACTATTAACCGAAGTGCGCGGCGGTGAGGCCTGGGATTTTCTCAAGATAACCGGCTCCGGCCATGAAGGAAGTATGACCTCTGTCCATGCCGGTTCAGCAATGGAAGCGGTAGACGGGTTTATTACCCGCTGTTATGAAAACCCGCAATGCGCCCGACTCCCTTACACCTTTATGCTACGCAAGGTGCTGGACAGTCTGGACGTTATCGTGAGTATCGACCTGGACGGTAATGTGCGCCGGATGAATGATATTTATTTCCGGCCACTGCACCGCAGCGCCTTTTTTGAGGAGATGAAAGCATGATGAAGGTTATCAATATGCTGCTATTTTCGCTGGTACTTTCCGGCTGTTCTTCACCCCCGCCACCGGTTACTGTTGAATGGGATAAACCGGGCCAGTCAGTCAATACTGGTTTACCTCAATGGCGAGACAACCCGGTAATTATTCCTTCTCCGATGGTTAAAGATACATGGTTATTATCCATTCACACACGGAATTTTAATGAGACACGCTGGACGCCCGCCGTATATTACGCGGCCGCCCACTCTGCACGTATTGTTGTTGCTACAACATCAGGCGCAGAATTCTTTACTGCAAAAAACTGGCTGCGTCGATATGGTGCAAAAGGCGTTATTGAATATCAACCTGTCTCTGGATGCCTGACATGCAGCGACACTCGCATTTATTTTTCACATTGAATCCTCCCCTCACATCCTGAAATTCACCTCACCGTAAGGACGTCATCATGAAATATTCCGCTATTGCGACGGCAGTGCTGTGCATTGCTGCCGGGACGCCTGTTTATTCTTTCGCTGCTGACCCGTGCGAAGTGGTGCTTTGTATGTACGGTAAAGCAACCGGAAACAATGGAGGAAGTGAATGTCGTTCTGCGGAACGTGCTTTCTTCAATATCGTCAAAAAGAATAAACACGGTTTTTTACCCAATCACACACTGAATGCCAGAAAAGCTTTCTTGGGAGAATGTGCCAGTGCTGACCCGGAGGCGGTGAATAAAATTATTTCCAGGTTTGGCAAGTTCAGAGGGTAATACAACCCTAGCCGTTATCTTAATGTATTTCCCTGCATGGAGAAGCAAAAATGGATAAAGAAGACCTGTTTATTTCCAACATTCACTCAACGCATCACGACAGAATATCTGTCACGTGTATCTATGATTCTCTGTCAAAAAAAGCACATCAGGGATGCGGACTTTATTACGAGATATATGAAAGCCGATTTATCGGTTTATTGAGACATCATCTGTCACAACTTAATGAATCGGACGCCGAGAAGCTCAGGCGGTATGCCGAAAGTCAGGGAACGAAAGTCGATGATGACACCTACCATGCGGTATGCAACGCTGAACGAGAATGCCGGGCTGAAATAGCCCGCGAACAGACGTGAATAACAAAGATTGATAATGTCTCGAATGACGCCACAGACTGACAGACGGCGGTTTTAAAGCATGCTTATTTTGGCTTCAATTTCGGAGAAATTGTTAAGCCGTAAAATAAGTATGTGGAGCGCGGACAGAAAATTCAATTTCGCAGAAATTGCTAATTTTCAGGCACCGCGCCCACCTGCGAACATTCGCCCAAAGCGAATTGAGCAGGCCGGGGGGAGCCGAATAAATTTCGCCGCCCCAGCGAGCGAAAAGCTGTCGCCCACGACAGCGGTTTATTTGGGGGGCAAAGCCCCGCACACCGTCAAGCCAGGTAATATTTCCCGCCCCAGCGGGGAATATTGCCGATCAGGCGCGACCAACCCCTTTAAAGCAGCGTTCCCGTTTTTTGGAGCTTGCGAGAAAAAACAGGCGAAACGCGCGTCTTAAAGGGGTTGGTCGCGCGTAGCGGGCGACGGTGTGCCGCCTTTGATCCTGGGGGTTTTGGCGAGGCGTCCAGCCGCGACATTACCCCCATGTGATATGCAGTGAGAGCGTCCAGCACGAGCGTAATGTCACAGGCCGTTGCCCGTCATTCGCGCGTTTCAGGGGACGGACGACCATGCGTCGGCTGTTTTCTGAAAGCGCGGATAACGGGCATGAGCGTCGGAGACGTTCAGTGCTTTTAATCCGTTTATGGGCGTCCTCAATAGGCGTCGCGTGTGGGCGTGGGGTTTAACGTCCATCGGTGACGCCCATGTGCTGCGCCCGTCACACCGAAATCAGACCGGAGATCACTGCAATGGGAACTCATCTGATGCAAAGGCTGAATGCCTTTTCGGATGCCTTTTCTTTTTTTCTGCTGTGGCTGCAACACAACCCGGTAATATTATCCATATTCGCCGGGCTGACGCTGCCATTCATCTTTCATCTGCCACGTGAAGAAAGAAAAAATGCCCCCTTCTGGTTAAAATCCGTAGCGGGTGTATCCACCTTCTTTTTCATATTTGGCACTCTGTCACCACTGACCATTCAGGGGCTGAGTTTTTTCTTTAAAGTACTCGACAATAACATACTACTAAGATTACCACTCTGGGTACTGACTGTCGGATTTACGCTTGCCGGTCTGGCTTTTCATATTACTGCCCGAAGGCTACTGGCCGGAGAAATCGACAGTCTAAAACACAGGATGATTAAAAAAAGCAAACTGGAAAGAAATGTCAGAACGGATGTTCGTGAAGTCAGAGACATGTTACCTGACAGTATTGCGTATAATCCGTTGGATTATATTGATCTGAGTAAAGGTATTTTTATCGGGCTGGATAAAGATAATCAGCCACAATATATCACCGCCGAAGAATTTCAAACTCAGCACGCGGATCTTATCGGCACCACAGGTTCCGGTAAAGGCGTCAGTGCCTGTGTACTGCTTTATCAGGCAATACTTTCAGGTGAAGGCGTATTTGTCGAAGATCCTAAAAATGATGAGTGGGCACCGCATGTACTACGGGAAGCTTGTCAGAAAGCGGGAAAGCAATTTGTTCTTATTAACCTGAATGACCTTAATTTTCAGCTTGATTTACTGGCTGATATTTCTCATGAACAGCTGGAGGAGCTGTTTAATGCAGGTTTCAGCCTGGGTAAAAAAGGTGAAGGTGCTGACTTTTATCGTATTGCCGACCGTCGTGCAGCCAGAAATACGGCAGCTATTTATGAAAAAGAAATGACGTTACGCGACTTATTTAACACTGACTTTGTGAAATCCCTCAGTGAAGATGTGCCTGCTTTTTATGGCGAGCTTGAGGAAATCGCTTTAGTAAACTCCATTAATGCCAATAAGGGATTTTCATTAAAGAAAATATTTGATGAAGGTGGCTGTTGTTACATCATCGGCTCAATGCGTAATCAGAAAATCATCTCGGCTCAGCGAATGATTTTAACCCGTCTGATCCAGATAGCCGAAACACGTGACCGGATAAAAGGCAAACCTCGTCCTGTTGCTATTTTCCTTGATGAACTCAAGTATCACCTGTCCCGCCCTGCGCTTGAAGGACTTGGCGCAGCGAGGGATAAAGGCGTGCATATCATCATGGCCCACCAGTCGGTAAAAGATTTGTATGACTGTCCGGCAGATCTGGAGGGTGATGCTGTAGCCGGTTCGGTCATTGAGAACTGCAAGTTTATGTTGGTTTATCGCCTTCGTGATCCGGATACCGCCGACTGGGTGGCAAGGATGACCGGATCTATTCTGGTTGACGATGAGATGAGGAAAGTAAAAACGGATATTTCCCTGACAGAGAAAATGGAAATGGACAGGATGATCCGCCAGGCTGAACGCTATTACATCGACAGCAACATGTTGCTCAACCTCCCCCAATTCGTTGGTTTTGTTTTTACCCAGAATGATCTGGCGAAGGCAACCAAACTATTCCACATACCAGCAAAGAAGCAATATATCGACCTGTTTTCATTTGAGCATAAAAACCCTCCGCATACCGAAAAAGAAAATCAGGTTCACAAACCCTCCATTAACCTGTGAGGCTATCAATGCTTATTCATAACGTTACTGAAAGAAATGAAGCCGCAAAACGGAGAATGCAGGCATTGCTGTATTTTCTCAAGGAAGAAACGTTCTCTGATTTGCGGACCTTAAAAAAAGTTGTCGGCTATAAAGGAAAACATAACCATGCGATGTATAAACTGCTCAATAAAGCGGTTGCGATGGGCCTCCTGATTAAACACGAATATCCGGTATTGACCGGGAAAAAATCATTGTGGGGGCTCAGCATGCAGGGACTGGCGATGGTGGTTAGCGCTGATGACAAGGTTTTCCCCGCCTATTTTGAGCCGGGAAAACTCAAACACTCGACGCTGGAACATCGACTGTTAAATCAGCGGGTGAGGATCGCCCTTGAGGAAAAAGGCGGTACAGGCTGGCTTAACGGCGATCGGAGAGAGTTTATGTCGCGATACCCGGGCTTCCGGCACCGACCGGACGGCATCATTACCTTAAGCAGCGGTGCCATCGTTGCGGTGGAAACAGAGCGAACGATGAAAACCCGCGCCCGTTACATCAGCATCATCAACAGTCATCTGGCCGCCAGCGACGCCGGGCGCTGGCACTATGCGATGTATGTGATGCCGGATGATAAAACCAAAGAATCGCTGGTCAGGCTGTTTGACAGCATCAGGACGGTGATGAGGAACAACGTTCCCGTCCCGTTTGATGCAAAGAACCGGGAAATGTTTCTCTTCCGCACAATTGATGAGCTGGAAAATAGTGTCAATGATAAGCAGGAGTCCCCCTCTTCATCATCTGGTGGCGATGAAGGGAGGGAACGCCATGCATGACATTTTGACTCATGGCGACTGCCTTGACGTACTGCGCAATATGCCAGGCAACTCGGTGGACAGCATCGTGACCGACCCGCCATATGGAATTAAATTCATGGGGAAGACATGGGACTACGATGTCCCTTCACCGGCCATCTGGAAAGAATGTCTGCGCGTACTCAAACCCGGTGGTCATCTGCTGTCGTTCGCGGGCTCCCGCACTCAACACCGAATGGCAGCGCGTATAGAGGATACGGGCTTTGAAATACGTGACATGATCGTATTTCTCTACGAGACCAGCAATGCTGCTCAGGCCCTCATTGAAAGTTTGTCTCCGGACCAGCTCAAATTGCTGGACGCAGCATTTGGACGTGACGGAATGCTAGGCTGGGTATACGGTTCGGGCTTTCCTAAATCCCACCACGCGTTAAAACCGGCACTGGAACCTATTACCCTTGCCCGTAAGCCATTCAAAGGGTCTATAGCATCGAACTTATTCGCGCATAGTACCGGCACTCTGAACATCAGCAAGTGCAGGATCCCTCTGGCAGAGGGGGAATCCCCCTATAGTTACCCTAATGGACCGGGTGGTTCCGATCCTAATCACATGTGGCGAGGCAAAAATAAAGGTGATGGCGGTATCGCCAAACAAGGAAACCCTGATGGTCGCTGGCCTGCCAATCTTATCCATGATGGCAGTGATGCAGTACTTGCTATGTTCCCAGACACTCTTCAGCAGGAGGAAATTAGTAGCGCCAGTCGGTTCTTTTATTGTGCAAAGGCCAGCAGAAAGGACCGTGGTGAGGGTAACAATCATCCATGTGTAAAGCCCACCGAGCTGATGCGTTACCTTTGCCGCCTGATTACGCCCCCGGGCGGCACTGTACTTGATCCCTTTATGGGCAGTGGAAGCACCGGCAAAGCTGCGGTGATGGAAGGATTCTGTTTTATCGGTATTGAGCGCGAAACGGATTATGTGAACATTGCTCGCAGGCGTATTGCGGCAGCACGTAGTACCACTGTTCGTTCTGGTGACGTAGGTAGACACATTGATAAATGAAGCCGGGTTAAATGCCTCTAAGAGTACTTGGCTCAGATTTGAGCTAACATTTTTATGGCTCAGGGCATAACCTGTATCTGACAGGCAGCTTTGTGCCAACAGCGGACGTTAATGAGAACAATCTGTGGCAATCAACGGGGTGGGGTCAGTTCATAAATGACTCTGAGGTTTCTGTTAAACCTGTGGCGATTCAACTGACCTTTGATATTGCGGTTTCAAATCTACGTTATAAAGCTTCGCTCTTTGAGCCGATGCAGCCCAAACGAGGATATAGATTTGGCTGACTATAAACTTCTGCTTTTGAGCGAGTTGAAGCATGAATTTCTTCCTGACACATCAATCCGATTGGCGGCGAACCTCGATGTCAACGATGTGGCGAGGCATTCGCCCAAGCCGAAGATCGCCGTTAGCGATGGCAATGACGTCCTCATGCTCGTCACCAGCCCACAGGCCAACAAGCTCGTGCAGAAAAAAATCCGCGTAGGAGCAGCTGGCGTCGCGTACCTGCATCGCCAAAACAGTAGTTTTGCTCGTGTGCAACTGGGTCAAATTTCTGACGAGCCGCGCTGGGGCAACCCAGAGAACCGGGTGAGGCGAGGCCGGAGTCGTGAACAGGTAATAGGCGTGTTCTGACTGTTTGAGTATGTCCTCGCACTGCTGCAGGTCGATGCCTACCGTCGAACTGAAGCCCCGTCCCGAAACAGTGCCTCTGCGCTTTTTCACCTGCATAAGGGTCGCACGCTGGATCACTGTTTCCCCCTTGTCCACGATACGGCTCAGGAACAGCACGTCTGCCCCCAGCGGAGCCCCGGCTGATGTGTTCGCCCCTTCCTCTCGCTTGCTAGGTTGACGCACCTTCACTGTCAGGCTCGGATATGTCGCCCGCGTCGTAACCGAGAGTTGATGTAACTGGTCGCTCGCGTTGTTCAACGCCTCCATTGTCAGAGTCAGGAGGCGCGCCGTATGGGCCTCCTCGTCATCTCCCCAGGTCTCCGAATATTCGCGACAAAATTTTTCCTCCATCTGGCTAAGCGCCCTATGGATGACGCGCTCCACGGAAGGGTCGCTCAGCCAAGTTTGGGCTCCTACGCTAGGCAACGCAGTAGCACCCTCGCCCCGGCCTACTGGCCCCTCCAGGTCCAGTGCCCCCTGCTTGGACCGCACTAGTCCCTTGCTCCTCAGTTGCAGTTGCCTTGCAGGAGTACCGACAAGCCGATTCGCAAACGCCAGATGCTCCTCGTCATCCATCAATCGCAAAAGCACTGGCTCGACTTCGGCAAATGCCGTCTGCTCGAGCCAAAGGCAGGCAAAATTGAGGAGCCCCTGGGCTAATTCAGGTTCCTCATTCACCCGATCGAACAGATCCTGCCGCCAGGCCTCGCGGGCGGCCGGGCCTAGTTGGGTCCACAGCGTTTCTCGATCCCACGGCTGGGATGGCAATTCTCTGAGGCTGGCAATGACGCTTTGCTGACTAGACCGCGCTGGGTCTCCAAACTCGTGCCAAGCCGCCGCAAGTGCGAGGTCCGAGGGTATAGTGTCCCCGGACAATTCAGCAAGCCTCGAGAAGGCTTTGGCAACGCACTCCTTGATATTGTTTTCCTTCTCTTTCTGCGAACGGATATTCCAGCGCAGGAACAGATTACGTACATCTTCCGGCAATATCTTGCAGCAATGTTGGATAAGCTTAGGAAAGACTGACGGAACTGCTTGTTCAAAAACCTGTTCGCAAGCCCACCGGGATGTCTGCACTGTCGGCGAATTCGCAAATAGAGAGAAGACGAGCTCTTGCCTTGTGACGCTTGAATAGTCCGACGACATGCCGATATGATTCTTCAAATAGTCGCGTACACGCTGCCAATACAGCTTGACCAGTTTCTCGAAAGCCCAATTATTCTGCCACTGGTGAGGGTCGACTAGTTGAAGAACATCGATGCAATCTTCCTCGGACGTATTGTCCACCAACGCCTCCATGATCTGCTGATCGTCCAAAAAATTACGCCGATAATATGAACGGTCATCGAGCAACCAGTTCACCCAAAGCGCACGTGGCTCGATTTCCGCTACAATGATTTCACGTAAGCCCGGGGGATCGACCTTAAGTAAGCCATTCCTGAAGGTATCCTGAGCGCACCGGTAAGAATTTGGGTCCAAGATAGAGGACGAATTCTCAATCCCCGTGGATCCGTGTCCGAGAACTTTTAAGGTCAGCGCTATCTGCCCCTGCTGTGCCGCATACTTGAATTCGTCTTTAAACTGCTCACGCTTCCAACCCGTAAAAACGTGGTTATCAGGTGATATGTGGGAGTAGTCCAGACGAAGCATGTCTTTGTGGATGGTAAAATACTGTGAGAGGAATTCGACAAGCGGCTGAGCCCAACCTTCCAACGAAATACTGGCAACTGCCAGTTGATCGTCGAAGTCAATATTTAAGAACAAGATGGTCTCCCTTTTCCGAAGCTGGCGCCGACGACCTTCGCCATGGTGATCTGCAAAATCTCAATAAGTCCACTATAGCCAAATCGCAGGCGGTTCAAGGAACCGCTCTTAGACAACAACAGACATTATAGAATTCCGTTGAACTTTTTATTACTTCTACCTAAACAAATTTGCATATTACCGATCAACTTTAGCCAGATCATGATTGACCTGTTTCCAGTTGACCGACACACGCCATTGTTAGCAAGATTCATAGTGACTCAACTACGAACTTCTGCTCTTCGCTCAGGCTGTGTGAAAACTATTTTGGTCGCTTAAACTGCCAAAAACAGGGCTGAAAACTGCGCTCATACGTAAAATGTGGCTCAGCTAATTAGTCGGGCAACTCCAGATTTTGCGTAGACGCGCGCACTTCAGTTTTAGGTCAGAGTTTTCACACAGCCTGCGCTCAAAGCGGACCTGACAACAAGCTGGTCGGTCCGCTCCGTACCAATAGCAGACGTTGTTAAGCTCATGCAGTATGGATTCACGAAGAACATACGTTATTTTTTGTCCTGATTGACTCGGAATGAAAGCTCCTGATGGCTCTCATTTCGCTCGCTGTAACGATCTGCAAGATAACCGGTTTGTCCCTTAAGCTGCACTGTGATTTTAAACAGCTCCTCGGCTACATCGACGGAAATAAATGTTTCTCGACTATTCTCTAAGGCAACTTGCGGCCTATAAAAAAGAACCGGGTATAACCCGGCTCTTTTTAACTGATTTCAAAATCTTTTAATTCCCCACCTTCAGCAATCAGCTTTGAGATCCGCTTCGGCATTCGCCCCTGACCTGACCATGTTTTTGACTCTCCAGTTTCGTCAGTATATCGATACTTCGCGGGGCGTGGGGAGCGCGTCTTTTTAACCTTACCCGGAGAGCCAATAGCAGCCATAAGTTCGGATGGGTCGATACCCTCATCAAGCATCATCTGACGAAGTGTTTCCAGTTTATCGCGGCGCTGACTTTCATTTGCAAGACGTAATGTCTCTTCTTCTCGTCGTTCTATAAGAATAATTTTAAACTTTTCCAGAACATCTTCCAGTACATCTAATGACATTTCACGAGTCTGAGAACGTAAGGTACGGATATTGTTTAACTGTGTAAGAGCATCTGACATAAAGAGACCTTTTAAAGTTTTTTCGTTGTTCAGCAAATACCAATGTCGACGGTTGCTCATCAACCCGATTTTTCTTACTGAGCATTTTAATCCGATTGGTACATATTGTTATTAACGAGGTTTAGACTAGTTATATAAATCTCTTATCGCAAGACAAAATTAAGAGGAATGTGCAAGAACTAAATTACAACTCCTACGAAATGTCCATGCATTTTTGAAGGTACTTAAAACTATGATGCCAGGAGTCATCCGGAGAGCCTTTTTATACCCTCATAACTTATTGCTTCAGTCACACCTGATGAGATTTAAAATGAGGAGAGACAGCGCCGCCACTTAGCAAGGTTTTTCACAAATGGCAAGATGGCATGCAGGGGAGAGACACCTGCATTTTGTCAGAGGGTAGCGAATTACTCTCTCTTTATAGAGGTGTTTCTAAAATAGTGTAATGTAAAAAAAAGCCTGCTGTTAGCAGGCCATAAATGTTTTTAACTCATTTTTCGTTCGATTCTGATAAATAGGGTAAGCATGCAATTAAACGTGGAGCAGAGAGCATGACAAAAATGCTATAAATATTTCCTGGCCGCATCAAGTATCTCCTGTGACGTTAACTCCCTGTCAGTAGCCACGTAAACAATACCATGATCGCCAGTTAAGGAAGGAAAACCTGCAGACATAATCCGAAGATGTGTTTCTTCACCGTTTGTATATTCCTGCCTGATAGAGGATATACCTTCCAGAGCGGTCATGACTTTACAGGATTCAGCATTAAAGAAAACAAGGACTTTAATCATATTCTATTACCCTGTTCTCTCGTGGATATTAACTGGCAGATGCCATTAAGGTCAAAGCCATTACGCACTTCTTATTTAACATGTGGTTAGCTTGTGCTTTTAGACTTTTT
The DNA here is from genome assembly GCF_036016195.1 of Brenneria populi. Lineage (NCBI taxonomy): Bacteria > Pseudomonadati > Pseudomonadota > Gammaproteobacteria > Enterobacterales > Pectobacteriaceae > Brenneria > Brenneria populi. The sequence goes on from NZ_JAYWTM010000036.1 coordinate 38,481, forward strand.
ATGCAGTAGTACTGTACTTCATCACATCGGTTAGCATACTCATAATTTTGAAAAATATGCTGATCAGATATTAAGAATAAACGACTTTCATCTGATTTAAGTTATGGATCTGTCTACTCAGGAATAATCCTTCATCGTTATCGCAGACCCACAATGATTTATTTATCGCAAAGTGTTACGTTTGCAGCAGCAGGACCCTTGTCTCCGCGGTGAATGGCGAATTCAACTTTCTGACCTTCAAATAAAGTTTTAAAGTTGTCGCCATTAAGTGCAGACAAATGGACAAAGATATCTTTGCTGCCATCAAGAGGAGAGATGAAACCAAAACCTTTGTCTTCGTTAAACCATTTTACCAGGCCTGTAATTCTAGAGGTCATACTGACTCCTGTTATACATCATTGTATTGATAGTAAACGTATGGACTCAAAAAAGGGGATATCAACGATAGCGCCTGGTAATGAGAACTGCCCGGAAAATTTCTAACTTTCATTAGTACATCGAACTGATGGGATTCATTAAGGCACAGGGAATCGATATAAGCAAATTATCTTTTAGCCGTCCAGAGGTCCTGTAGGGAAAATAAAAGTGGCTGAATGCCATTTCCAATGTATAGTCTTTAAGTGTTTTCAATAAGGAATTGACTTGTCCCATAAAATGACCGGAATTGTCAAAAACTTTGATATTCTTTGTGGTAAAGGCCTCATCATCCCATCTGATGGACGAAAAGACGTTCTGCTTCACATTTCAGCCGTTAACTCCCGCGAATCAGAATTACTCATCCCTGGAAGGCGCATAGAGTTTTGCCGGATAAACGGTCTCAGGGGACCTGTGGCTGCGAACATTTATCTTTCCTGATTTTCAGTGTGTCAAAATAAATAGATTAAAACTTAACCATATGTGGTACGGTGAATCTCATTCATTGAAAGGTTAATGGTTATGTCTGTTATCAATTACGCAATGAAACTCTTCAGCAGTGCGTCTACTGCCACTGCTGCCTGTCCTGTTTGTGGCTTAAAATCAGCACAACCGTTGTCAAAAATCCGGCTCAACCAGACCATGCTTTGCCCCGGATGTAAGGCTCTGTTTATCTCCCGACGCTAGCTCGACAAAAACCGCATAACAGAGCTCATGTCCTATACTTATGTTAGATTACGGCAGCTGTTAAATCCCTGATGCCTGACGCCCATCCTGAGAGAACGTTTCTGAACTGATTTCGCAACTGCTCCTGCGCGCTAACGTCGCATCAGAGCAATGCTATGAAAATGATCCCCAGAGCGTGGTTTAACCGCTCCCGTATTCTGATGAATGCTGCCGAAAACATAACGTTTTCGGCGAACGATCCTGCCGGTGAAAGCTCGCCGCGGTCAGAACTCTTTTCGACCGTCCAGATGGAACGCTACGGCCAGAAGCTGGCGCGGACTCATAAAGTATCACCGGATAGGCATCCTTATTATCTTCTGAAACGGCTTGGCGACAATGAGGCCGTCATTACCCAAAACTGCTATGAGCTTAACGCGGGTAAAAAGACCAGTATCATGCCCGCCGGTGAATGGCTGCTGGACAATTATTATCTGATTGAGGAACAAATCCGCACTGTCCGCCAGCATCTGCCGAAAAGCTTTGGCAAAGGTCTTCCGTCGCTGGTATCGCCGTTAAATTGCCCACGAATTTATCATATTGCATCAGAGGCCATTGCTCACGGCGATGGCCGCTGGGATGCCGCCAGCCTGACCAGCTATCTCACTGCCTATCAACAGGTGACGCCGCTGACGCTGGGTGAAGTCTGGGCGTTACCGGGAATGCTGCGCCTTGCGCTGATTGAAAATCTTCGTCGTATCAGTATGGAAGTGATAAAAGCGCAGCAGGACAGAAACCTTGCTGATACGTGGATAACAAGGATTGTCGAATGCGCAGAGAGTGCGCCTGGTGATTTAATCATGGTGGTTGCCGATATGGCGCGCTCCCGACCTCCGTTAACCAGTGCGTTTGTCGCAGAGCTGGTGCGGCGCCTGCAGGGGCATGGCAACGCGCTGTCGTTACCTCTGACCTGGGTTGATCAGTGCCTTCGGGAACAGGGGATCACCACTGACGTTCTCATACATAGTTTCAATCAGCAGCTTGCCGCCAGCCAGCTGTCCGTCAGTAACAGCATCGCGGGCCTGCGTTTATTGAGTGAAACGGACTGGGCTGATTTCGCCGAAACGATAAGCGTTGTCGAACAGGCATTACGCAATGATCCTGCCGGCATCTATCCCCGGATGCACTTCAATACCCGGGATCATTACCGGCACGTAGTTGAGGTTCTGGCCAGAGACAGCGGTCTCAGCGAGCCTGAGGTTGCTGAGAAGGCGCTGGCGTTTTCAGAGGAAAAAGCGCCTGATACACCGGAACATCATGTTGGTTATTATCTTGCGGGCGAAGGTCGACAGGCGCTGGATATTCATCTCCTGGCAGACGCCTCAAGGCTCATACGCTTGCGGCACAGTTTCAACAGAATAACCCTGCTGTCATGGCTTGGAAGCCTGGCGTTGCTGACAACCGCAGCGACCGCAGCAATATTGCACGAAACCGCCATGCAGGGCGCAGACTGGCTATTGATCGCGGTGATATTACCTCTGATTATCGCATTAACTCAGTTAATGAGCGATTTGCTCAGTGATGCAACCACCCGTTTTCGCGTTCCTCGACCCTTGCCGGGGATGGATTTTTCAGCCGGTATTCCCGCTGACAGTGCCACCATGTTAGTCATTCCCTGTATGTTGACCAGCCACGAAAGTTTCAGCCAGCTCCTCACCAGTCTTGAAGTCTGCTGGTTGGGGAATGAAAACGAAAATCTCAGGTTCGCGCTGCTCACTGATTTTGCTGATTCTGAAAATGAACCCTCGCCGGAAAGTCACGCGCTGCTCAGACAGGCTATCGCCGATACGCAGGCGCTTAATCGCCGCTACCCCTCCGGCCGACCACGTTTTTATCTGTTACATCGCCAGCCTGAATGGAACCCCTCGGAAGAAGCGTGGATGGGCTATGAACGCAAGCGGGGAAAACTGGCGTTACTGAACAGCTGGTTGCGCCATCCCGGAACGCAATTTGTCAGCGTTGCAGAGATGCCTGCCCACCTTTTACCGGGTCACATAAAATACGTCATTACCCTGGACAGCGATACAGTGCTCCCGCGCGATACGGCACACAAACTCGTCGCGACGATGGCGCATCCGCTGAATACGCCTGAGTATGATCCGGTACGCCAGAGGGTTGTCAAAGGATTCGGTATTTTACAGCCCGGTCTTGCGGAGGAGATACCACGCAACGGTCAGGGGCGTTACGCAGCCCTGCGCAGCAGCGTACCGGGAAATAACCCTTATTCGATGATGTCTTCGGATATTTATCAGGATCTCTTTGGGGAAGGCTCGTTTGTGGGCAAAGGGATTTACGATGTTGATATTTTTATGCAGGCCACTACCAACATCTGCCCGGAAAATCTGGTACTCAGCCACGATCTGCTTGAAGGATGCTATGCACATTCGGGTCTGCTGAGCGAGGTGTTACTGTACGAACAGTACCCTAATAATTATCTGTCGGATGTTGCACGACGTTCACGCTGGATCCGGGGTGACTGGCAACTGCTTAACTGGCTGAAACCATGCGTCAGAAAAGCCGATGGAACCCAGGTCAGGAATCCGCTGACCGCGCTTTCTTACTGGAAATTACTCGATAATCTACGTCGCAGTATGGTCGCCCCCTCCTTACTGGTATTGCTGTTCTTCACTCTGCTTTGGGTACCCAATCCGGTTTACTGGCTGGGCATACTGTTGCTGATATGGCTGTTGCCAGCCATCCTCTGCATTAGCCACGACCTTCTGCATAAACCTCTGCGTCGCCGCGTGAAGCCGCATCTGTTACTGGTTGGGGCGGGCGCGCTAAAGCGTCTGTCAGGTATCAGCCTTAATTTTGCGATACTGCCGCACGAAGCCGGATATTCGCTGAAAGCGATCGCCGTGACGCTATGGCGACTGGGGATAAGCAGGCGTCACCTCAGCCAGTGGGTCAGCCACAGCCAGGACAGCAGTCAGGCCAGACCCACTGTTGCACGTTTTTATCAGGCGATGTGGCTGAACGTTGCCGGTGGCGTGGCGTTGACAATACTGACCGGACAATTTGCCCCACAGCTGCTGGGGATTGCGTTACCGATCGGTTTGGTATGGTGTGTGGCACCGCTGCTGATGAGCTGGCTGAGTCGCCAGCCCGTGCGTAAGGTTTTTTCGCCTAATCAGGAACAAAAACAGCTGTTACGCCAGACAAGCCGTGAAATCTGGGCTTTTTTTGAAACATTTGCCACAGCAAAAGAGAACTGGCTTCCGCCTGATAATTATCAGGAAATACCACAACCGACGGTGGCACACCGAACTTCTCCTACCAATATTGGTCTTTCACTTATGGCTAACCTGACGGCATGGGACTTTGGCTACCTGCCTGGCGGAGAGGTGCTCCGGCGCGTGTCGCTCACGCTCGACACGATGGATAAAATGGAGCACTACCGGGGCCATCTCTACAACTGGTATGACACCCGTACGCTGGTCCCCCTAAGTCCACGCTATATCTCCAGCGTCGACAGCGGCAATATGGCCGGGCATTTATTGACCCTGCGTGCAGGCCTGTCTGCCATGCGTCATCAGCCTGTTTTAAGCAACCAACAGATACTGGCAGGACTGAACGATACGCTGGATATTCTGGAAAAACAGTGGGGTAAGAACCCACCTGACAGCCTGAGACTACTGCGCAAGCATTGCCTGAACGCGGTGTCGCTCTCTCCGCAGGCGCTTTTCAGCGAACTGAAAAGCATGCGCACCCAGTGCAACCATCTGACCAGCGCATGTCATCAGGGATCTCCTCTTCAGATGCGCTGGGCTGGACATCTGGAGCATCAACTGGTTCAGCTTTGCCATGAGTGGTCTCTGTTGCTTGGCTGGTTGCCTGCATCCTGGAATGAACAGAAGCTGCCGACGCTGAGCGAGCTTGCCCGTCCGACATTAACCGGTACAGGAACGCCTCCGGCGTCAGTGGCGGAGCAGGCCCGAATGCGACTCAATATTATCACCGAGCTGGAACAGCGGCTGGATGAGCATGCCCGGATGGATTTCGCCTTTCTGTACAGTGAAGCAACCAGTCTGCTCAGCGTCGGTTATAACTGTGACACCAATATGCCTGACAAGAGCCACTACGATCTCCTGCCGTCTGAAATCCGCCTGACCAGTTTTCTTGCCATTGCGACTAATCAGCTGCCTCTTAAAAGCTGGTACGCGCTGGGTCGATTGTTTACCACGATTGATAATGAAACTGCCCTGATGTCATGGAGCGGATCCATGTTTGAATATCTGATGCCGAATCTGGTGATGCCCACCTGGCCCGGCAGCCTGCTCGATGAAATGAGTCAGTCGGCGGTTATGCGCCAGATTCACTGGGGGAAAGAACGCGGGGTACCATGGGGTGTTTCAGAGTCTGGCTATCATGCTTTTGATGTTCAGCATAATTATCAGTATCAGGCATTTGGCGTACCGGGGCTCGGTCTGCGCAGGGGACTTGCCGATGACATGGTTGTCGCTCCTTACGCCACGCTGCTGGCGCTGATGGTTTCCCCACAGAGAGCCTGTGAGAACCTGTTCAGGCTGCAAAAAAATGGTGCACGCGGAGAATACGGTTTTTATGAAGCGCTGGACTATACCCCCTCACGTCTTGCAACCGGTCAGCTCTATGCGGTGGTACAGTCCTGGATGGCGCATCACCAGGGTATGGCATTTCAGGCGCTGGCTCATGTGCTGCTTGACGCCCCCATGACTGAACGCTTTATGTCCAGCACGGTATTCCGGTCAGCGAGTCTGCTGTTACAGGAGCGCGTGCCGGATGCGGTCGATCTGTACAGTCCGCGCCGTCATTTTGAATCTCATGAGGGCAGGGTCAAACCCGTTCGCTATGAACCCCGTATTTTCTATAGCGTGGATACCCCCGCCCCGGATATTCAACTCCTGTCCAACGGCCATTATCATCTGATGTTGACCGCGGGCGGCGGCGGTTACAGTCGCTGGAATGATATTGCACTAACGCGCTGGCGCAGTGATACCACCCGTGATAACTGGGGAGCATTCTGCTACATCCGCGATACCCAGACGGGAGATGTGTGGAGCAATACCTGGCAACCAACAGGCTACACCAGCGGACAGGACGAGGAAGTGTTGTTCACCGATGCGGGGGCAGAATTCAGACGCAGCTTAGGGGGACTCAGCGTCAAAACTCAGGTGGTAATCTCTCCGGAGGATGATGTTGAATTGCGACGGCTCACACTGATTCATCGTGGTCGTAAGCCTCGCTCTCTGGAGCTGACAACCTATGCTGAAGTGGTACTGGCACCTGATGCCAGCGATCTGGCACACCCGGCATTCAGCAATTTGTTTATTCAGACTGAGCTGGCTCCTGAGCGTGACGCTATTCTTTGCCACCGGCGCCCGCGCTCACCGGATGAACCGGGCCCTTGCCTGTTTCACATGATGGTGGTGCACGGCGATAACCGACATAACGTGTCGTTTGAAACGGACAGGGCAAGGTTTATTGGACGTGGCAGAAACCCTGAGAATGCACAGGCAATAGAGACGGGAGGGATGCTAGGCAACACGTCGGGCTCGGTGCTGGATCCGATACTGGCAATTCGCAACGCCATCATTCTGCAGCCAGGGCAGCCGGTTACGATTGATATCATTTATGGCATCAGCGAGACCCGTCAGCAGAGCCTGGCGTTGCTGGAGAAATATCGCGATTACCCTATCGCCGATCGCGTCTTTGAACTGGCCTGGTCTCACAGTCTGGTGGTATTGCGCCAGATGAACGCCAGTGAAGATGATGCCACGTTGTTCAATAGTCTCGCCAGCGCTGTGCTTTACCCTGTCCAGGAGCTGCGCGCCGAAGGCCAGGCGATCGGCCGCAACCGGCGTGGCCAGTCCGGACTGTGGGGCTGGGCAATTTCAGGGGATCTGCCGATAGTGCTGCTGAGTATAACCAGCGAGGAAAGTATCACCTCAGTGACCACACTGATTCAGGCACACCGTTACTGGAGACAGAAAGGGCTGGATGTTGATTTGGTTATCCTGAATAACAGCCCCGGCGGCTACCAGCAGGGATTACAAAATCAGATTATGGAGTTAATTTATGCCGGGTCTGAAGCCAGTCTGCTGGATAAAAAGGGCGGGCTTTTTGTCCGGAACGGTGAGCATCTCTCCGCTGAGGATAAGTTGCTTTTGATGAGCGTGGCCTGTCTTTATCTTGATGACCGCGCAGGGGGTATTAATGAGCAGCTTAACCAGCGTATTCATACCCTGAAATCGCCGGCAAGGGCATTCATTCCGCGTGCTGTGCGCGAGCGTAATCAACATACGGACTGGAGCCCTGATACCAGTCAGTTATGCCATTTCAATGGGTACGGTGGATTTTCTCAGGATGGGCGGGAGTATCAGATCGTCCTTCGGGAAAATGCGCTTACACCGGCTCCCTGGTCGAACATACTGGCAAATTCCCGTTTTGGCAGTGTGATCTCAGAGGCAGGGCAGGCCTATACCTGGTATGAGAATGCCCATGAATACCGGTTGACGCCGTGGGAGAACGATCCGGTGAGCGATCGCAGCGGCGAGGCATTTTACCTGCGCGATGAAGAGAGCGGGGAGTGCTGGTCGCCGACGGCTTTACCTGTTCGCGGACACGGTGATTACCTGACCCGCCATGGTTTTGGCTACAGCGTTTTTGCCCATCGTGAGAGTGGTATAGACAGCGAGTTGACGGTCCTGGTTGCTGAAGAAGATCCGGTTAAACTGGTGCTCCTGACGCTCAGTAACTCTTCGGGACGGACACGTCAACTTTCCGTCACAGGCTATGTAGAGTGGACGCTCGGAGAAACACGAACGCGCTCAGCCCCCCACATTGTGACACATGTGGCCAGAACGCCCGGCGGCTGCGGGGTGCTTGCGAATAACTTTTATGGTGATAATGGTGGCGGCCGAACTACATTTTTTGCCGTCAGCGGTAATGACTGTTCTCTGACAGGGGACCGCCGGGAGTTTATTGGCCGTAATGGTTCCCTTCACGCCCCTTCGGCTATGAAACTGCAAAAGCTTTCTGGTAAGACGGGGGCCGGTCTGGATCCCTGCGGAGCGGTGCAATCGGCGGTTACATTAATTGACGGGGACCAGAGGACGTTTATTTTTATCCTAGGCGCAGAGGAGAATGATGTTTGTGCTCAGGAGACGCTGGCCCGCTACATGAACGAGGATACGGTCCGCCAGGAGCTGAACCGGATTCATAATCACTGGCACAATGTTCTCGATAAAATCGTAGTTAACACCCCCGACACGTCCGTAAATTTACTGGTTAATGGCTGGCTGTTGTATCAGACGGTCGCCTGCCGTCTTATGGCCCGGAGTGGCTACTATCAGTCTGGCGGTGCATTTGGTTTTCGCGATCAGCTGCAGGATACGCTGGCTCTGAGCCACGCTGCTCCGGACCGGATGCGTGAACAGATAATACTCTGTGCATCACGGCAGTTTATCGAGGGGGATGTGCAGCACTGGTGGCACCCGCCACACGGCAACGGTGTGCGTACCCGCTGTTCCGATGACTATCTTTGGCTGCCGCTTGCTGTTTGCCACTATGTTGAAACGACGGGGGATATGGATGCACTGGAAATACGCATTCCTTATCTGGAGGGACGCTCGCTTCAGCCTGGTGAAGAGTCTGTCTATGACACGCCGGTCATCAGCGGCACCGAAGAGACACTCTGGTTACACTGCGTCAAAGCTATTCACTATGGACTTCGCTTCGGGGAACATGGCCTGCCGCTGATGGGGGCTGGTGACTGGAATGACGGGATGAACCGGGTGGGTATCGAAGGCAAAGGTGAAAGCGTCTGGCTGGGCTTCTTCCTGTACGACATTTTGCAGCGGTTTGCAGCGCTGGCGGAGCGCAGGCTGGATGAAAGCGTCGCCGCGATGTGCCGTTCACAGGCTCTGCGCCTGCAAAGTAATCTCGAAGCCCACGCCTGGGATGGGGAATGGTACCGGCGCGGGTATTTTGACGATGGTACTCCCCTGGGATCGAAAACCTCACAGGACTGCCGGATTGATGCGATTGCGCAGAGCTGGTCTGTATTGTCCGGCGCCGCGAGCCCGGGACGGTGCGCAAAGGCCATGCAGGCGCTGGATAAGCACCTTGTGGATAACGAAGGAGGGCTGATCAAACTGTTAACGCCTCCTTTCGACGGACACGGTCCAAATCCGGGCTACATACAGGGGTACCTGCCCGGCGTGCGGGAAAACGGAGGGCAGTATACGCATGGCGCCATCTGGGCAGTGATGGCCTTTGCCCGAATGGGGAATGCCGAACGAGCCTGGCAACTCTGGTCAATGCTCAACCCTATAAATCATACCCTGAATGCGGACTCTGTCGGGATTTATAAAGCTGAGCCTTATGTCATGAGTGCTGATGTCTACAGCGTCGCTCCCCATACCGGACGTGCAGGGTGGAGCTGGTATACCGGTTCCGCAGGCTGGGCCTGGCGTTTACTTACCGAGGAATTACTGGGGATAAAACGTTCCGGCACTGACTTTAGTGTTCATGCCAGGTTACCGGATGAGTGGTCGTCTTTTTCTATGGCATATCAATATGGTGAAAGCCATTATCAGATTAGTGTTTCACGCGGCGATGCAGAATATTGCGTGACGCTGGATGGTGTTCTCCTCCCTGATGACAGAATACCGCTGAAGGATGATGGACAAAACCATACGGTTGAGATCATTCAGAACTGACACTGATCCCGGAGGTGCATTAACGTCTGCCGTTAATGCGCTGATTATCCCTGAGAACATCAATCGCAGTCTGCATGGCGATTTTGTCATCCCGCCTTTTTTGTTTGTCCTGCATGACCTGAAGGTATTCCAGCAAGGTGCGGGTATTAATCGGTCGGCCCTGTTTACCCACAGCCAGCACGGCTTCGCCAAGAATAATTTTCACAGGCGGTAGTTGTGCCGGATACCAGTCAAGGGTGTCTTCTGATTTCATCTTAAATTTCTCACGGAAGGGTAGTGTATCATAAATAAGACGTTCAATTTTCAATATCTGATATCCTGATTCAGACACAACTTAACATAACTTATGCCAGTTATTTTTATATTAAAACGTATAATAATTACTGTATTCCTCAGAGAATTATTTATGTCTTATACAAATGGGCTCAGGTATTTTAAAGAAAGACCGGTTCATGTTGCCTGCCCGGTATGTGCACACAGAGCCGATCAGAAAGCAGGTAAACTAAGAAAAGATGCGGTTCTTGAGTGCCCTGCCTGCGGACTGTTGTTCAGACCTTCAGAATGCTGGTGTATCGGCGGCTGATCAGCTTCTGCCACTTAACGTCAGTGATGTCGGAAAATGACAACATTCCTCCTGTACTGCTGTTGTCGAGGGTATGATAATGAAATCTAAAAAATCTGTTTTTATTGAAGGGCATATCATGTCGAACAGCTGTCACGGACAGCCTGGCCAACCTTTCTGTATTCACCGGGTCAGGTTTAGTAATGGTAAATATGCGATTATTCGGGTGGCATCCGGGATATGTTTCAAACCAGGCGAAATTATTCAACGAAACGATTGTGAGTGGTTTTATAAACTTACCAAAATTCGGCTTCTTTCTTTTGAGTACCTTGATGATGATGAATCAAGAAGACAATTCCTTGAGTATCAATGATAAAACCATGGATTTATAACAGAATAAATTTGCTGGCTTACAATTCACCCCTGGCTCTTTAAATTATTCACCAGTCATTGGAAAATATTTTTTCCTGAATTTAGATGAATTTAAATTATCTAAAACAAAATGTATCGCTAAAGACGAATTGCCTCATTGTTACCCTTTTGCGTTATAACCTTCATTAGCATTAAGGAAATTTATGGCACAGACTTTTACTCATAATTTACTTCATCCTCGCCACTGGCTTACCTGGTCTGGTTTGGGTCTGCTGTGGCTTCTCGTTCAGCTTCCTTACCCGGTTTTACATATTCTGGGCTCTGGTCTTGGAAAAATATCCAGACCCTTTCTGAAACGCCGGGAAGGGATTGCGAGTAGAAATATCGAACTTTGCTTTCCCGAGATGACACCGTTTGCCCGGAGCCAGATGGTCAATAAAAACTTTGTTTCTCTCGGGCTGGGACTGATGGAAACAGGAATGGCCTGGTTCTGGAGCGATGCGAGAGTCAAAAAATGGTTTGATGTCGAAGGGCTTGAAAACCTGACCGGTGCGACCAGAGGGGTAATGGTTGTCGGGATACATTTTATGTCCCTTGAATTGTGTGGAAGAGTAATGGGGTTATGCCATCCTATGATGGCAACGTATCGCCCACACAATGATTGAAGTGGTTTACTGAATTT
>NZ_JAYWTM010000037.1:0-42174 GCF_036016195.1 Brenneria populi
AAGCGCTAAATGCAAAAAAATCATCAAGCGCTCAAAAATAACCCAATACGCCTTTTTTAGCCTGCATTTCGTACTAAAAACGGGGAGGATATAGACAAAGAAAAAGAAAACGGAAGAAATAGACGATTTCCTCCGTTTTCATTCTTATTAACAAGCAAGATTACTGACGGGCAACGATGTTTTCACCATCAACGTCCAGGGTTACCGGCTTGCCGGGAATCAACTTGCCGGACAAAATCTGCTGCGCGAGCGGATTTTCAATCAGCTGCTGTATCGCCCTTTTCAGCGGACGCGCGCCATAAACCGGATCGAACCCGATTTCGCCCAACCGTTCCAGCGCAGCATCCGTTATCGTCACATGGTAACCGCGCTCTTCAAGGCGTTTATACAAACGCTGTAGCTGGATCTTGGCGATTGAGGCGATGTGTTTTCTTCCCAGAGGATGGAACACCACCACTTCATCAATACGGTTAATAAACTCAGGACGGAAGCTATGGCTAACCACTTCAAGCACCATCCCTCTCATTTCCGCATAACTCCGTTCGCCAAAGCGTTCCTGAATCAGGTCGGAGCCAAGGTTCGACGTCATAATGACGACCGTGTTGCGGAAATCGACCGTACGCCCTTGCCCATCGGTCAGACGCCCATCGTCCAATACCTGCAGCAGAATATTGAATACATCGGGATGCGCCTTCTCGATCTCATCCAGCAGGATTACCGAGTAGGGACGGCGGCGGACCGCTTCTGTCAGATATCCCCCCTCTTCATAACCGACGTATCCCGGAGGCGCCCCCACTAAGCGCGACACCGAATGTTTTTCCATAAACTCGGACATGTCGATACGCACCATCGCATCGTCGCTATCGAACAGGAAAGAGGCCAGCGTTTTACACAGTTCTGTTTTACCCACCCCGGTCGGCCCAAGGAACAGGAAAGAACCGATTGGGCGGTTGGGATCGGACAGGCCGGCGCGACTGCGTCGGATAGAGTTCGCCACCGCTTCGACCGCTTCATCCTGTCCGATTACCCGCTGGTGCAGCGCCTCTTCCATTCTGAGCAGTTTTTCACGTTCACTTTCCAGCATTCTGGATACCGGGATACCCGTCCAGCGGGCGAGCACTTCGGCGATTTCAGTATCCGTCACGCGGTTGCGTAACAGATGCATGGTTTTACCTTCAAGCTGCGTCGCCGCCGCCAGCTGTTTTTCCAACTCGGGAATTTTACCGTATTGAATTTCGGACATCCGCCCCAGGTCCCCCTGGCGCCGAGCCTGCTCCAGAGATATTTTCGCCTGTTCCAGCGCGGCTTTGATATTCTGGGTCCCCGTGAGAGAGGCTTTTTCCGCTTTCCACTCCTCTTCCAGTTTAGAGTACTCGCGCTCTTTCTCTTCCAGCTCGGTGCTTAGCAGCTCTAAACGTTTTTGGCTGGCTTCGTCCGACTCTTTCTTCAGCGCCTGTTGCTCCAGTTTTAACTGAATGATGCGGCGGTCCAGACGATCCAAAGCCTCGGGCTTTGAGTCAATCTGGATACGGATACTGGAAGCGGCCTCATCGATCAGGTCAATCGCCTTGTCCGGCAGCTTTCGATCCGCAATATAGCGATGGGACAGCGTAGCCGCAGCGACAATGGCCGGGTCGGTGATCTGCACGTGGTGATGCAACTCATAGCGTTCTTTAAGTCCGCGTAAAATAGCAATGGTATCTTCGACCGTCGGCTCGGCGACGAACACCTTCTGGAAACGACGCTCCAGAGCCGCGTCTTTTTCAACATATTGCCGGTATTCATCCAGCGTCGTGGCACCCACGCAGTGCAATTCGCCGCGGGCCAGAGCCGGCTTCAGCATGTTCCCGGCGTCCATAGCGCCGTCGGCTTTACCCGCCCCGACCATGGTATGCAGCTCATCGATAAACAGGATGACATTCCCTTCCTGTTTGGATAAATCGGTAAGCACGCCTTTTAGCCGCTCTTCAAATTCCCCGCGGTATTTCGCGCCGGCGACCAGCGACCCCATATCCAGGGAGAGTACGCGCTTGTTCTTTAATCCTTCCGGCACTTCGCCGTTCACGATCCGCAGAGCCAGACCTTCAACAATGGCGGTTTTACCGACGCCCGGCTCGCCGATCAATACCGGGTTATTTTTAGTTCGACGTTGTAACACCTGAATGGTGCGGCGAATTTCTTCATCACGGCCGATAACCGGGTCAAGCTTGCCTTGTTCCGCGCGTTCGGTCAGATCGATAGTGTATTTTTTCAACGCCTGCCGCTGGTCCTCAGCGCCCTGATCGTTCACCTGTTCTCCTCCTCTGATCTGATCGATGGCTTTGGTAACGCTTTCCTGCGTTGCCCCGGAATGTTTAATCATGTCACTCAGCGCGCTTTGAGAATCCAGCACCGCCAGCACAAAAAGTTCAGAGGAAATAAAGGTATCGCCACGTTTTTGCGCCAGCTTGTCGCACACGTTTAAAGTGCGGACCAGCTCGCTGGACGGCTGAACATCCCCGCCGGTGCCTTCTACCTGAGGTAAACGCGCAATTGCCTGACCGATCTCGTTTTTCAGACGGGAAACGTTGGAGCCGGCCGCGGTAAGAAGCGGGCCTACGGTACTCCCTTCCTGATTGAGTAAAGCGCTCATCAAGTGAAGGGGTTCGATAAATTGATGATCTCGTCCGAGAGCAAGAGATTGGGCATCGGCGAGAGCTAGTTGAAACTTGTTGGTAAGACGATCCAGACGCATAACACCTCCCATGGAACTGGTCAAAACTGCTACTGGAGATCAGATGAGGTCATCCCTCAAGATTTCAAGGTTATTTTGCCAATAGCGATGGGATTAAAATGTTATTTGCCGTGGATCGCCTTAATTCAATAGGTTATATCAGCCAGATTAAACTTGCCATACGGCCCGTCACGCCGTCGCGCCGATAAGAGAAAAATCGCCGCGGATCGCTGACCGTACAAAAATCGCCGCCAAAGATCCGCGTCACGCCGCCGGCGCGTAAACGTAACCGCGCCAGTTGGTATATATCGGCAAGAAACTTATCGCCATTAGGCCTGAATGCCGATATCGCCATGGCGTCATGCTGGATAAATGCGTCCCGAACTTCCGCCCCGACTTCAAATGCTTGCGGACCAATGGCCGGGCCAAGCCACGCCATAATCCGAGACGGTTCGGCGCGAAAACAGGATAGCGCCGACTCCACCACGCCGGCGCACAATCCGCGCCAGCCGGCATGAACCGCCGCCGCCTCATCGCCCGCGACGGAGCAGAGCAGAACCGGCAGACAGTCGGCGGTCATCACAGCGCACACCTGCCCTTGCCGATCGGTGTAGACCGCATCCCCGCGGACAGTAGACTGTTCTTCGCCGTCGATACGGATCGTATGCGTACCGTGAACCTGTTCCAGCCAGCGGGGCATTGAAGGCAAGCCGGCCTTATCCATCAGAAGCTGGCGGTTTATTCTCACCTTTTCGGCATCGTCGCCGACATGGTTTCCCAGATTGAGCGCGTCATAAGGCGGCAGACTGACGCCGCCGCAACGAGTGGTGCTGCATGCCCGGACGCTCTGCGGTACAGGCCAATCAGGATGTATCAGCATTATCTCATCACCAGTTGAGTTGATCCTGGAACGCTTCGGTATCCGCTTTTAATGCATCGATGAGATCGAGCATATCCTGGGGCAGAGGCGCATGCCACTCCATTTGTATCCCGCTGATCGGATGATATAAACGCAGCATTGTGGCATGCAGCGCCTGCCGGTCAAAACCGCGCAGCGCGGTAATAAACGCGTCCGAAGCGCCTTTAGGCGGGCGAGGACGTCCGCCGTATAAAGGATCGCCCACTAGAGGATGGCTAATGTGCGACATATGCACGCGGATCTGATGGGTTCGTCCCGTTTCCAAACGCAGCCGCAAGCGCGTATGCGCGCGGAAATGCTCCATGATGCGATAGTGCGTGACCGCAGGTTTCCCCATCGGGTGAACCGCCATATGCGTACGTTTGGTCGCATGGCGCGCTATCGGCTCCTCCACCGTTCCCCCCGCGGTCATGGTGCCAATCGCAACGGCTTCATATTCGCGCGTAATTTCACGCGCCTGTAATGATTCGACTAGCCGGGTCTGCGCCGGCACGGTTTTCGCGACCACCATTAATCCCGTGGTGTCTTTGTCCAGACGGTGCACAATTCCCGCCCGCGGCACATCCACGATTTCAGGATAGTAATGCAATAGCGCATTGAGCACGGTGCCGTCAGGATTGCCGGCGCCAGGGTGAACGACTAATCCCCTGGGTTTATTGATCACCAGAATATCCTGATCTTCATAGACGATATCCAGCGCGATATCCTGCGCTTCCCAACGCGCCTCTTCTTCGATAAGCGCATCAATATCAATCAATTCGCCGCCCAGCACTTTCTCTTTTGGCTTATTGATGACATTGCCGTTAATCTGTACCCGGTTCTCCAGAATCCACTCTTTTATACGAGATCGTGAATAATCAGGGAACAATTCGGCCAAAGCCTGATCTAAGCGTTGTCCGAGTTGGGATTCGGCCACCGTTGCGGTGAGTTGTACTTGTTGTGCCATAGTTGCAGCTTCTTCGTTAACGTTGGGTTTTCACGGCGAGGCCGTTTAAAATAATGTACTATTGTAGCTGGTCTAAATCGGGAGCTTAACGGACAGTTTCCCGGAATAACACTCTGAGGATAATCAAAACGTCATGACGCGTATGAAATATCTGGTGGCTGCCGCCACGTTGAGCCTGGCGCTGGTTGGTTGCTCCAACGGTTCCAAAGATGCGGTTCCCGACAGTCCGCCATCGGTGCTGTATGATAATGCTCAACAGAAATTGCAGGACGGTAACTTTAGAGCAGCCATCACGCAGTTGGAAGCACTGGATAACCGCTATCCATTCGGTCCCTATTCTCAGCAGGTACAGTTGGATTTGATTTACGCCTACTATAAATCCGCTGAACTGCCGCTGGCTCAAGCCTCTATCGACCGCTTCCTTCGATTAAACCCCACCCACCCAAGCATCGATTATGTCTTGTACATGCGTGGACTGACGGATATGGCTCTCGACGACAGCGCGTTGCAGGGATTCTTTGGCGTTGATCGTTCCGATCGCGATCCTCAGTACGCCCGCACCGCCTTCCGAGATTTTACCCGCCTGATTCAGGGTTATCCAAACAGCCAGTATGCGACCGACGCCAGTAAGCGCCTGGTCTATCTGAAAGAACGTTTGGCTAAATATGAACTTTCCGTCGCGCAATACTACACGAAACGCGGCGCCTATGTAGCGGTAGTTAATCGCGTGGAGCAAATGTTACGTGACTACCCGAATACTCAGGCGACGAAAAACGCCTTGCCGCTGATGGAAAATGCCTATCGCGAACTTCAGTTAGCCGCACAGGCGGATAAGGTCGCCAAGATCATCGCCGCGAATCCGGCTTAACATAACCGATACGCAAATACAGCAAACGGCGGCTTCGGCTGCCGTTTTTTATGCGTGTGAATAGAAAGGGAAAATCGTTAATAAATCAGGCGGGCTCAACTTATCCAGCCAATAATGACACAGCCCGGCTCGCCTCCTCAAGCACTTCCCGTCGATTCTCGATCTCGCCTCACAAATCATGTTTTTTTGACAAAAAGTGACAAAAAAAGGTGATCATAATCACGATTTTTGTCTTCACTCGCGCTATGCTGAAACTATTCAAGACGGACAAAGGCAGAGAGGTAAGTTATATGACTATCAATATTACCAGTAAGCAAATGGATATTACCCCCGCAATACGTCAGCATGTCGAAGACCGTCTTTCAAAGCTGGATAAGTGGCAAGCTCACCTGATTAATCCGCATATCGTTTTGTCGAAAGAGCCGCAGGGTTTTGTCGCCGACGCGACAATCAGCACGCCGAATGGCCCGCTGGTCGCCAGCGCCAAGCATGAAGATATGTATGCCGCTATCAATGAACTGATTGCCAAGCTTGAGCGCCAACTCAATAAAGTTCAGCATAAAGCTGAAGCGCGTCGTGCCGACGCATGCGTTAAAGACGCCAACCTGCAGGTTCCGCAAGAAGAGTAACCGAACGTTCATTACACTTTTTCTATCTAACGCGCCGTTTGGCGCGTTTTTGTATGTGGGCATGCGTGCCATCGCCCTTGAAGGGCGCCGCAGAGCATTGTTCAAAATCGCCGCCGGCAATTTTGTATTGACAGGATGAAAAGACAGCAGTTACTTTACACGCTCTTGCTTCCTACTCATATTTCTTATTTCATACGGGACCGGCATGACTGACACAGCGTTCTTCTTCGTATTTTTTTTCACCTTCCCCTGAACCCGGGAGGCGATTCGTCGTAAGAGTTAGAATACGAAGACGAACAAAAAAGCCTTCTGAAAACAGGAGGCTTTTTTTATGGCGGGCTATCCTTGCCCGCCTCCCTTTGGGCCGTCGCAAGCGACGTTAAAAATCGCTCCCGGCGATTTTTTATGGCGGGCTATCCTCGCCCGTCCCCTTCGGGCCATCGCAGGCGACGTTAAAAATCGCTCCGGCGATTTTTATCAGGACAGAAAACAGGTAACGATATAATGACCGATAACCCACTACTGGTTCTACGTGAGCGCATCAGTGAACTGGATTTAAAATTACTGGCACTACTGGCGGAAAGGCGGGAACTGGCGCTTGAGGTTGCACGCAGCAAACTGCTGTCGCACCGCCCTATCCGCGACAAAGAACGCGAGCGGGCTTTACTGGACAAACTCACCGCCGTTGGGAAAACCTATCATCTTGATGGTCACTACATTACCCGTTTATTCCAGGTTATCATTGAAGATTCCGTACTGACGCAACAGGCGCTATTGCAGCATAACCTCAACCAGACGAGCGAGCGCTCCGCGCGGGTGGCGTTTCTTGGACCCAAAGGCTCTTATTCTCACCTGGCGGCCCGCCAGTACGCCGCCCGGCATTTTGATCAGCTCATTGAGTGCGGTTGCCAGAAATTCCAGGATATTTTCAATATGGTGGAAACCGGTCAGGCCGACTATGCCGTGCTGCCGATTGAAAATACCAGTTCAGGATCCATCAACGACGTCTATGACCTGCTACAACATACCGGGTTATCAATTATCGGCGAGCTGTCGAATCCGATTAACCACTGCGTTCTAGTGGCCACAGATACCCGTCTGGATCAGATAGAGACGGTGTATAGCCATCCGCAGCCCTTCCAGCAATGCAGCCACTTCATCAATCGTTTCCCCCACTGGAAAATTGAATATTGTGAAAGCACCGCCGCGGCGATGGAAAAAGTGGCGGCGCTCAACTCGCCCAAAGCCGCGGCCTTGGGCAGTGAAGCCGGCGGAACGCTGTATCAACTGAAAGTGCTGGAACACGACCTGGCCAACCAGTCTCAGAACATTACCCGTTTTATTGTCCTTGCCCGTAAACCCATCGAGGTTTCAGAGCAGGTTCCGGCGAAAACCACGCTAATTATGGCGACAGGGCAACAGTCCGGGGCGCTGGTCGAAGCGCTGCTGGTGCTGCGCGACCACGGCATCATTATGACCAAGCTGGAATCCCGGCCGATTAACGGCAACCCCTGGGAAGAGATGTTCTACATTGATGTACAAGCGAACCTACGCAGCGACGCGATGCAAAAGGCATTGCAGGGACTGGCGTCGATTACGCGTTCATTAAAGATTTTAGGCTGCTACCCCAGCGAAAACGTGGTTCCCGCGGACGCCGCAGAGTGAAGAAAAGCCACCCCGGCAACCGCCGGGATGGCTGAATAAGCAATGATAAATAGTATGAACGACGCTTATTGGCGGATATCGTTGGCCTGGCGCAGCAACGTCCGGCTTTCGGCCTGGAATCGCCCCGCGTAATCGCCGAACCAATGCTCCACCTTTTTGAAACTATTGATAAACTGCGCTTTATCCCCCTGCTCCAGCAGCTCGATGGCTTCGCCAAAGCGTTTATAATAACGCTTAATCAAAGCCAGGTTATTCTCGGAAGACATAATGATGTCGGCATACAGCTGCGGATCCTGAGCGAACAGCCGTCCCACCATGATCAATTCCAGACGATAAATCGGCGATGACAGCGCCAGCAGCTGTTCGATCTGCACGTTCTCTTCCGCCAGGTGCAGGCCATAGGCGAAAGTAGCGAAATGCCGCAGCGCCTGAATGAACGTCATGTTTTGATCGTGCTCCACCGCGCTAATGCGATGCAAACGGGCGCCCCACACCTGAATTTGCTCCAGCAGCCACTGATAGGACTCCGGCTGACGGCCATCGCAATAGACGACCACCTGTTTAGCCAGGCTGCCGCTGTCCGGCCCGAACATGGGATGCAGGCCAAGTACCGGCCCATGGTGCGCCGCCAGCATGGCCTGCAAAGGACCATTTTTCACCGAAGCCAGATCCACCAGAATACAGTCGTCAGGCAGTTTGGGCAGCCGGGCGATAACCGACTCCGTCAGATGGATAGGGACGCTGACGATAACCATACCGGCATCAGACAGCAGGCTCTCGGCTCGCGGCCAATCCTCCTGTTCCAGGATCCTGACCTGATACCCCGACAGCGTCAGCATTTTTTCAAACAACGCCCCCATTTTCCCGCGCCCGCCCACAATCACTATCGGACGAAGCTGCGGGCATAGCGTTTTAAATCCTTTATCATTCTCGCTGGAATAGGACTCGCGCATCACGCGGCGCAGGATATCCTCGATCAGATCCGGCGGAACGCCTAATTGAGCAGCCTCTTTACGGCGCAAACTGAGCATTGTCGATTCACGGTCCGGCGCATAGATAGGCAGGCCGTAACGGCTTTTGACCTCGCCCACTTCCGCCACTAAACGCAACCGACGAGATAATAGCGCTAACAGCTCTTTATCTACCTCATCTATCTGATCACGCAATGCGGTCAGTTCAGCTACCATTACTGTTACTCTCCTGAATGTTTTACCCGTTCCGCGCCGATCTCTTGATGTACCTGACGCAGCAACGCTGCGGTGTTTTCCCAACTGATGCAGGCATCCGTTACCGATACGCCGTAGCGCATCTCCGAGCGGGGCTGTTCTGACGACTGGCTGCCTTCGTTAAGATGACTTTCCAGCATCAGGCCGATAATAGATTGATTGCCTGCCTTAATTTGCTCAATTGCCGACTCGACCACGATGGGCTGCCGACGGTAATCTTTGTTTGAGTTACCATGGCTACAATCTATCATCAGGGAGGGTTTCAGTCCCGCATCAAGCATCTGCTTTTCACATTCAGCAACATCTTGCGCGCTATAGTTCGGTTTCTTGCCGCCGCGTAAAATAACGTGGCCGTCCGCATTTCCCTGGGTGTGCAGCAGGCAAACCTGTCCGGATTGGTTGATTCCCATAAACCGGTGCGGCATCGCCGCGGCCCTCATGGCATTGATCGCCGTGCCAAGACTGCCATCGGTGCCATTTTTGAAACCGACGGGCATCGACAAGCCTGAGGCCATTTCCCGGTGGGTTTGCGATTCAGTGGTGCGGGCGCCAATGGCGGACCAG
The DNA here is from genome assembly GCF_036016195.1 of Brenneria populi. NCBI lineage: Bacteria > Pseudomonadati > Pseudomonadota > Gammaproteobacteria > Enterobacterales > Pectobacteriaceae > Brenneria > Brenneria populi. The sequence goes on from NZ_JAYWTM010000037.1 coordinate 9,531, forward strand.
CTGAACAGATCGCCCAGATACTGGGGATTATTGGGATCCAACGCTTCAGTTGCCAGCGGCAGCCCTATATTGACCAGCTTGAGGAGTAATTCGCGCGCAATATGCAGCCCGGCTTCCACGTCGCATGAGCCATCCATGTGCGGATCGTTGATCAACCCTTTCCAGCCGACGGTGGTGCGCGGCTTTTCAAAATAGACCCGCATAACGATATACAACCGATCGCTCAGCTCGGCTGAGAGGGATTGCAAACGGCGCCCGTACTCCAACGCCGCATCGGTATCGTGAATGGAACAGGGACCGCACACAATCAGCAGGCGGCGATCGCGCCCGTGAATGATATCCGCAATCGTTTGGCGCGCGCGGGTGATGGCTTTTTCTTCATCATCACTCAGCGGGAATTTGGCCTTCAGATCATCCGGAGTGATAAGTATTTGTTCTTCAACGATATTAATATTATTAAGCGAGTCTTTTTGCATGTTCATATTATTCCTGACAAATCCTGTATGACGTGATCGATAAATGCGTTCTTGCATTATGGCTACACCATAACACGGGACGTAAATTTTTCAATCCATTAATGTAAACTAAATTTACCACCCTCTCCTCATCCGCGGTAGCAACCACGGATTCAGCTTCTCACTTCAGCCTTTCAGCATGGCAACCCTCAGCGTGAATAATGGTAGAATCAGCGGAACATAAAGGGGGGTTACAATGCTGAAAGCCATCATCATTGACGACGAATTACCCGCTCGTGAAGAGCTAGCCTTGCTGCTGGAAAATGAGACCGACATAACCATCCTTGCTCAATGCGGCAATGCGCTGGAGGCGATACCGGCCATTCATCGGCTACAGCCTGACGTTATCTTTCTGGATATACAGATGCCGAAAGTCAGCGGTCTGGAATTAGCCGCGATGCTGGATCCGGAGAACATGCCCTATGTCGTCTTCGTCACCGCCTATGATGAATATGCCGTGCGCGCATTCGAAGAACACGCTTTCGATTATTTGCTCAAGCCGCTCGATTCACAGCGGCTTGGCAAAACGCTGAATCGTTTACGCCGCGGCGTTAGTGTAAACAAAAATATACAATCAATTACCGAACCCTACCTGCGCCACATTCCATGCAACGGACACAACCGCATTTTTTTACTTAAGGTCGATGAGGTTGAATATCTCAGCTCCGAGCTGAGCGGAGTACATGTCGTAGGGGTAAATGAATCGGGCTATACGCAACTCTCGCTGAAGACCCTGGAAGAAAAGACCCCTTTCGTACGCTGCCACAGAAAATATATGGTCAATACGGATCTGCTGAAGGAAATTCAACTTATGGAGAACGGCGCGGCGGAAGTGCTCACCAATACGGGAAAACATATTCCCGTCAGTAGACGCTATCTAAAATTATTAAAAGAAAAATTGGGCATCGCATAAAATAAAAAGGGCGTGATTTTATCACCATGCTTACCGAATAAGGGTCCCACTATGAAATACAGTTACGCTCTGGCTGTAATTCTTTTGCTCACCGGGTGCCGACATCATCTCTCTGCGCCGACGGACGGCGGAGAAAAAAACGTCTGGTACCATGCCGGCTATCAAGACGCCATATCCGGCATGGTGGTCAAGGATAATAGCGCATTGGAGGAGTGGTTCGGCGATCCCCAGGTAGATAGGGAATCCTACTTATTCGGATACGGCGCCGGGCAGACGGCGCTCTGCCAGCCCGATAACATCCTGGCATGGAGCAAGGCCGGTAAAAATTTCCCCGCCAGCTGTGACGGCGTCGCCAACGCCGAACAGTTACGAACGCTGTGGCAGCGCAGCATCAATTAACATACGCCGGGACGAAACAGCAGACGTAAAAAAAGGGCTTAGCCATCGGCTAAACCCTTTATTCATAACAACTTTCGGATGTTGCGAAAGCGCGCTATTAGTTAAGACGCTCCTGATACAACGCACCAAAAAACAGTTACTTACCATAAAAAACAAATAGTTAATGTAACTTCTATTGCATTGTTTTGTAGCGTTATGAAAGCTCCGCCGCCATTTTGCCGCCATTGTAATCGGACAGTGGATTTAAATGCACGGCCTCTTCTAAATGGTCGGGGGCAAAGTGAGCGTACCGCATGGTTTCCCGGATATTCGCGTGACCGAGGATGCGCTGTAACACCAGAATATTCCCGCCGTTCATCATAAAATGACTGGCAAAAGTATGCCGTAAAACGTGAGTCTTTTGCCCTTCCGGTAATTCTATATGCGTTCGTGCCAACACTTTTTTGAATGTCTGATAGCAGGGTGTAAACATGCGCCCCTGCCGTGGCGATAACTCGTCATATAGCCATTGCGGGATCGGCACGCTTCTGTTCTTTTTGCCTTTGGTTTTGAAAAAGGTCACTTTACAGGGCGATAGTTGAGAACGGGTTAAGCTCTCGGCTTCCCGCCACCGCGCCCCGGTAGCCAGGCAAATTTTGATAATGGTCGTCAAATCATCATTGCCATATGCAACGCTGGCCGCTAATAGCTCTGGAATTTCTTTCTTTGTCAACCATGACATTTCCTTTTCGGCCTCTTTAAAGACGCGTATCCCGTCAAGGGGATTCGGAAGATGCCACTCACCCAGGCGCTTAAGTTCATTGAACATGGCACACAGGTATTGCTGTTCACGGTTAACGGTGATGGGCTTCACAATCCATTTTTCTGGATCCGCATCCCTGCCGTTGGGGATTTCACCGGCCAGCCGTTTGTCTCGATAATGCGCCCAATCTTTAGCGGTTAAACGGGACGCTATCGGGTCATTGAGGCCATTACATATCAGGCGAAATTTTCCCATTCGTGACTCTATCGCCGACAATGAGCGCCCGTGCAGATTATGCCAAAGCTCTATCAGCTCACTGAGTTTGCGGCGATCTTCTTTTGCCCCCAGCCACGGCTTATCGTCAACCTCACGCATGGTGTATTTTTCAAATGATTCCGCCTCACCCTTTGTATTGAACTGCTTTCTAATACGTTTGGAATCACGACCGTTCGGGTAACACTCACACAGCCATTTACCGGTGTTTAATTTTCTTACTGTCATTCCACACCTAAATAACAACGTATTTAATTAGCCATGAATATGAAATGGCTCATCGCTAATTAAGAAAAATCAATCTTCAATGATGCTTACAATGTCACCGGTTTTTAAATCGACTCTAGCGGAAACCTGTTCCTTAACCACGGCACCATAGGCATTTTTCCCTTTGAAAGTGGTTTTTACAATACCGTGGGGATCCTTGCCCAATACAATGCGTGAAAAAGTTTCAACATGTTTATAAGAAGAATCATCATTCATGCTTTTTTTAATTAGTTTTTCCAGTGGGCGATATGAGCCATCCCAGCCACTAAAGTTTTTCTGAAATGCATCAAGGTTTATCCGTTTAGCCAGCATGTCAGGGGTATTCTCATACTCGCTGTAGCACCAATCTAAGACCGTATCTAATGACAGTTCACCTGATTTTTGTAAGCTGTTTTCACTCATGCACGAATAAAAAGAATCAGCGGAATTAACATCAATACCTTTAAACTTCACATACTCATCAATAATGTCATGGCGCGTTGTTTGTGGCTTGTTACGATAATCACTTAATGACAAATCGGCATATTCAAATTTTGCTGGAGCTACTGAATTAGATACTTTTGTATCAGTTGTTTCAGCGACAATCTTTTTTGTAGGGAAAAACGTTGAACCAATAACGGCAGGGATAAAGAAAGCAGCCGCATACGTGGCACAGGAGCGTCCACGGCTCGGCATTAGTACCAGTTTCGGTTTCACCAAGCCAATCAGGAAAGCAATAAAGGCGGCTACGGAGATTAATGCTAATAAATTATCCATTCTAATACCTTTAATTAATGATTTTATCTGTGTGTAGATGTATTGCTGTTAAACCTGTCTTGAATGCAATGATTTCCATTGTAATTATATGTTTTTTTCCAATGTAAAAATCACACTGCCGTAAATCAGAATATCGTTAATCCCACATTCAAAATCTATCGAATTGTTTGATAATTTAACCCTGCCGCCCGGTAACCGGACGATATCAAATACATCATAAGAATTATCAACATTAACAACCCAGCGCCCATTACCTATATTCTTAGCAGCCGTATCAACTCCCCACGAACACCCTAAGCCTTCAATATAAACAGGCTGTGCGGTTTCATTACTCACAAGCGAGCGATCCATAGACCAGTAACCAGCCTCTTTCATGTCCCCCGCCTCAAGGCGATATTTAGGGATAAGTCTATTGGTGTTGACCTCCAGATCGCCTCCTTTCCCACTGCTAGCCGCTTTCCCCTTTCCCGTCGCCAACCACTCAAGGGAAACGCCAGTATCCAGCGCACAGGCAATCACCACATCGCCGGGAAAGAAATTACGGCGTACCCAGGTACTGATTGTTGCGGTAGAGATACCCAGCAAATCGCCTAACTCTTTCTGTGTGCTAAATCCGTAGGCGTCCATAATACGGCGCAGAACGGCTTTACCGCCGGATGCCAATATCTGATCGTAAAGCGCCTTTCCTTTCAAACTCACATTATTAATTTGCAAATGCGAACTATCAAACTCACCGGTAACTAACCAGTTAACATCAGCGCCTGTATCAAGCGCGCATTGCACTATCACGTTGCCGGGAACCTGGCCGCGCTGCAACCATCCAGCTACGTTACTTTTCGCTATCCCAAGTTTTTCGCCTAACTCTTTTTGCATAGTAAACCCATAAGAAGAAAGGATTCTTTCTAAAACCTCGGATGCTATAGCGTTTTCAATCCTCATAAAAACCGCTCCTGAACCGTTTTTCATATTTACAGATACAAAAAACGGATCTAAAGTATCTCCATCGACCAAGATGCAAGACACTGCAAAACGTATCAATAAACGCGAGATCATGCGATATGCAAGACGCAAAATCAACAGAACTCACTCAAAAAGATGTTGTTCCTATGCTCCCGCCAGAACAACTAAACCAGCTTGTCGCCCTGCTGGGGCCAGCTATTGAATCCATGATAAGCGCCTCACTGTCTGACGTGATGACCGTTCCAGACTTTGCTAAAGCGCGCGGCGTGAGTGCTCGGCTTGTCTGGCAATGGCTGGATGAAGGCGTGTTGCTCAGGGCGCCAACGGATAACACAGGTAAGGGTAAAACCCGCGTGTTAGTCAATGTCAGCGCATGGCGTGAAAAATTGCGCCAGCAGGCCGTCAATTGCCGTTACATCGATTCAAAAGCGTAATGCTTAATTCGATTATTCAAACTAAAAGGATTTTCGTCATGTTTGATTATCAGATTTCCATACATAAGCACTTTGACAGCGCCTGTCAGACGTTTGCAACAAAGCACAATCTGGCGAAGCTGGCCGAAACCGTGGGGATGAATCAGCAAACCCTGCGCAACAAACTGAACCCCGACCAGCCGCATAAGCTGACCTGTGACGAACTGCTGACGCTTACCGATGTAACCGAAGACGCAACGCTGATTGATGGGCTTTTGGCTCAGTTGAACTGTATGCCGGCCGTACCCGTAAACGAGGCTAAGGCCGAACTGTTAACAACCTACGTGTTGCAGGCAACCGCCGCCGTCGGTGCCGTAGCTGCTGAAAGCGTATCGAATGAGCGTATGACCAAAAGCCGACACAGCAATTTTATGCACAGTATTAACGCCGGGATCCGCTGCTTGTCGCTGGTCAGTTTGACTTTGCAAACACGTATCCAGGCAAACCCGACGTTAGCCTCTACCGTTGATGCACTTAGCGGAATTGGCGCGTCGCTGAATATAGGGTGACTTAACTATGCAGACACCAATATCTATCGCGCCTTTCCTCTGGTATCACCAGACGGAGAAAAAGCCCGATTTCACCATTACCCACGGCAAAGGTCGTAAGGGAATTATCATCCGTACCCGTCCGGCCAGCCGTACCCAGCGGATAGTCCGTTTCATCAAATCAGCAACAAGGGGGATAGCATGACAGCGTTTACCGTCAGCAGTATGCAGAACTTACCCGCCGGGCTGCGCAACGTGATCGGTAAACACTTTGCCGATAGCCGCTGGCGCGAAACCTGCGCATATTACAACGGCCTGTCCGAACGCTACCGTTTAACTGTGTGTTTCCATGCGCAACTAAAAAAGCGTCATTCGGTTTTTCGTCTGGAAGAAATGACCGACGCGGAACGCACGATGATTGTTTGCGCCATTGATGAACTGCGCCATGCGTTTTCGAGGCAGCGTAAGCACGGCGTTAATCATGCGACATTTTTAAGCTGGTTAAGCGTCAGCGAAAGAAGAACGTTATTTATGCACGCCGGGTTAACCGAAACAGAATTTAGCCAGCCTTATTGGCGTATTGATGATGAGTCTTGCAAATGGCGCGATTCATTATTACGCGCATTAAATGAGCTTTTAAGTTTATTTGATGATGCCCCCGCAATATTAACGGCCATAAAGCCGGAAGAATATTTCAACTAATTAGTTTCACCAAAAAGCAAATAGGCGCTTAACCGCGTCGGGAATCCTTTTATCTGAGGTTTATATGCACATGTATAAAACAGTCGGGCAGGAAATGCGCCGCAACGCAGAAAACGACCGCATACAGCTAATGCTTGCTCAGGCACGCAATGAAGCTAAAGCAGACGCGCAAGTCTCTTTTTCTTGCCGCCTGGATAAGTTGGCGACGCATGCGGACATCAACGAGCTAAGCAATAAGGAAATTATCGAATTATTACGGCAGGAATCAGTCGCCTTTAATAATTCCGGTTCAGATATTAAGGCGGTGATGTAATGGAAAACCCCGCTTATAACCGCGTCGATATCAACGGCAATTACGCCATTGTCAAAGTCGGCTATGACTTTGCGCTGGGTGAAATCAAATGCGGTAAAGAAGACGGCGATCAGCCGTATTTATCCACGCTGGCTGTTTATCAGAACCCTATCGGGCTAATTAACGATTTTATCCATCATGGAATTAGAACCGCCATTTGGAAAAACAAAGTCACCGATTCCAAAAGCCTGCTGGCTGAATCAAACCGGCTGGCCGAGTTGTGCCAGAAAGCCTTTGACCAACTGAATAACACCGAGGAGTAACCCACGATGCCGGATTTAATGGATATGGTGCAGCAGCGCCAGCAAGAAATTTTAGACAAGCAGATCGCCAGCGCCCGGAACGCCCAACGCGGCGTTTCTGCGTTTGAGTGTGAAGACTGCGATCAGCCCATCCCCGAAGCGCGCCGCGCCGCCATTCACGGCGTAACCCGTTGTGCGTCCTGTCAGGGTATCCACGAACAGAAGAATAAGCATTTTCGGGGGGCGTTATGAATAGCATTGATTGGAATGAAATTTCGCGCCGTGGGCTTTTAGTTCGCATAAATAAAGAAATTATGCACCCGCTCGGCCTTGCCGTTTTCCGTGATCCAGATAATGGCGTCTCAGAAGGGGCCGTTATCGCTGACGATGGTGTTTGGCAATATGCTGAATCTGTCCGCACATCGTTAACTGAATTAGTGCTAGGGGAAGTTAGCGATTTCTTTGCGGGTATCGGCCAGCCCGGCGCGCCAGAGACACCTGAAGAAATGCAGGTTGCATTGATGGCGCGTGTCAGGGAGGTAATGGAGGCCGGAAGCCTATGAATACTGTTATCGATCCCCGCTGTTTTGCTGCTGACACAATCAACATCAATTCAATATCTGGCGGCAAAGATTCACTAGCTCAATGGTTGCTGGCTATTGAAGCTGGCGTAACAACCATCCGAGCCTTTGCTGATACGGGACATGAACACCCACAAACAATGGAATATCTGGATTATCTGGAATCCAAGTTAGGGGAAATCCGCAGGGTTAAAGCCTCATTTGACGATCGCATAGCTGGAAAGCGTAAATTCATTGCTGAGCGCTGGCCTGTCACGTTAGTAACTGAATGCGGTATGACCGATGCACAGGCCAACACAACGGTTGCCCGTGCGCTTGATGTTCTTCATCCAACTGGTATCCCTTTTCTTGATTTGTGTATGTGGAAAGGCCGATTTCCTTCCACTAAAGCCCGGTTTTGTACTTTTGAGCTAAAACACGCCCCTATTCGTGATCAGATCGTCATGCCTCTGTTGGCTGAATATGATGAAGTTATCAGTTGGCAGGGAGTCCGGGCGGAAGAATCCCCGGCGCGTGCATTACTGCCGGAGTGGGAAACTGATGCAGACAATACGCCGGGATTGCATGTTTACCGTCCGATCCTCTCATGGACTCATGCTGATGTGTTTGCATTGGCAAAACATCACGGCATTAAGCCAAATCCTTTATATCAGCAGGGATGCAGCCGCGTCGGCTGTATGCCTTGTATTCATGCGCGCAAATCTGAATTGGCGGAAATATTTAGCCGCTGGCCAGAGGAAGTAGCACGTGTGGCTGAATGGGAAAAGTTAGTGGCCGCGTGTTCACGACGCGGTAACAGTACTTTCTTTCCATCAACGCAAGACCCTAGTAAGGCGGAACGCCGCATTGAGTTCATCACTGTTGAATCTCACGGAATTGAAACCTATAGAGACTGGGCGTTGACCTCTCGCGGCGGAAAACAGTTTGATCTGTTTGCTGGCATGAATGACAAGGCCGTGTGTAGCAGCGTTTATGCTGGGGTTTGTGAATGACAGTTACCCGCCGGGGGCGCACAGCCCCAACGCCCCCGCTTCCTTTCCCCGGTAGCACCCGCGATCAGTTCGTGGGCGCTTATCCGTGGAACGCCCCCCGTCCGGCCATCGTGCCGGAAGAAAGACAGCTTACCCGTGAGGAATGGACTCAGGGGCAAGCCGTTTTAGAGAAAATCAACCGTCAGCCTCGTTTCCTGCGTGAGATTTGCCTAAGCCGTTACGCCTGGCTGGAAAAGAATAAAGGGCAACAGAGCGCTAATAAGTTTCTGGTTTACAGCTTTATGCAGCGCATGTGGCCGCGTATTGAGGCAATCAATACCCGGCATGCCATGAACCGCAACGCATCAGAGCGTTTTCTGTCGGAATCCGACGCCTATCAAACATTGCCCGGCATGAACGATAAAGCGCTGGGGCGATTGGCGGCCAGAATATCCGGCCAGCTCTTTTCCACCTATGAAGAACTTAGCGACTCGTTGCTGGTACAGCACGACGGCGATCGGGAAAAGCTATTTACCGATGCCGCACAGTTTGAGCTTTATGGGCAGATCGCCGGTATGGCGCGTGCGTTCAATGTTACCCCGCTATTCTGGAAAAAATACCGTAAAGGCACGCTGGATATGCGAAAAGCCGTTGCCAGTATTTCCCGGTTGGTTGATGAGGAATGGTGGACGCGTCAGCTAAAAGCCCAGCGCACCCGCTGGCGTGAAGCCCTGATGATTGCCGTCGGTCAGGTCAATAAAAATGCCTCTCCCTATGCCAGCAAGTTGGCGATCCGTGACGTGCAGGCACGCCGCCTGGCAAGCATGGATTACCTGAAAAACTGCGAGCTGGAAAACGTTGAGACGGGCGAGCGTATCGACCTGATTGATAAAGTCATGGCGAGTATTTCTAACCCGGAGATCCGGCGTATGGAGCTGATGAGCACTATCGCCGGGATCGAGAAATATGCCACCGAACAGCGCGACGTCGGGATGTTTATCACCATCACTACACCATCAAAATATCACCCTACCCGCATCATCGGTAAAGAAGAGAAAGTCCAGTTTAACCGCGGTTGGGATAAAGAAGCCTTTACGCCCAAAGACGGCCAGCGCTATCTGGTTGCGCTATGGGGAAAGATGCGCACCGCATTTAAAGATAATGACCTCAAGGTTTACGGGATGCGCGTTGTTGAGCCTCATCACGATGGTACACCGCACTGGCACATGATGCTGTTTTGTAAACGCGCTCAACGCCAGCCGATCATCGATATCATGCGCCGCTATGCATTGAAAGAAGACGGCGACGAACGCGGCGCGGCTAAGTACCGATTTGAATGCAAGCACCTGAACAAAGGCGGCGCCGCTGGCTATATCGCAAAGTACATCGCAAAGAATATCGACGGGTACGCGCTGGACGGCCAACTGGACGACGAAACCGGAAAACCGTTGCGTGATATGGCCGCCGCTGTTACCGCCTGGGCGTCAACATGGCGCATCCCTCAGTTTAAAGCTATTGGCGTTCCGACAATGGGCGCTTACCGCGAGTGTCGCAGCAGCGCGTTGCGTGGCGTCAGCCTGGCCGAACAATTCGACGAACAGGTCGAAGCGGTGCGCTGTGCTGCCGACGCCGGAGACTTTGCCGCCTACATCAAATCGCAAGGCGGCGCCAACGTATCCCGCGATCTGCAAACGGTACGCGTCGCGCGGCGGATATCAGACAAGCTCAACGACTACGACGAAGAGGTGCAAAAGGTCGTCGGTATTTTTGCCCCGCATTTGGGCGCCGGTCATGTTTTTGAAACCCGCACAACAGAATGGCGCATCGTTTCTAAAGCCGTTGACCTTGAGCCTTTGACCTTAAAAAGCGCCTCTGGCGCGCCTCGGAGTCCTGTCAATAACTGTGGGTTGCGTTCTCAACGGTCGGGCGCAAATGCCAAAAATCAGGCCGAAAACAGCGGCATGGAGCCGACATTAGAAACCGGAAACCCAGCGATTGACTGGAATGACGACGCGGCTGTAAGGGCGTTAGGAATGCGCTTGCGAGGGCAAACAGTCAGAAAGAACCATGTTCAACGTGATTTTAACCCCAATACATTCCGCGATCCGTCGCCGTCGGCCAGGTTGACGAGTGAAGAACGGGAACAGATACCCCGCATTCAGCTTGATTTGTCCCAGCGCGGTATCACTGCGCAACGCTGGGAGCTGGAAGCGCTGGCGCGTGGCGCCACGGTGAAGATTGACGGCGAACCTATTTCATACCCGGTAACTGATGAGTGGCCGGGGTTTAGTAATCAGATGGAGGTTTAAATATGGCTATTTCATTTAGTTGTAAATGCGCTGAACGCAGCCAACCATTAAAACAGCGTAATTGGCGAGTGGTTCAGAGAAATTGCAATCACTCTGCGTTTAATGGATATCGTTTTACACCGAGTGAGTATTCATCAGTGACATGCCTAACGTGTGGTGCCACTGGTCGTACTAAAGCGGCATATGTTGATTATTTACCTGATTACAATCATGAGGCATCAAATGCCTAAATCCCCAGCAGAACGTAAAGCCGCCCAGCGCGCACGTCAGCATGACGCCGGTATGGTGAAAATCGAGATTCATGTCGATACGCAAGAGTTGGATATGCTTAAGCGCAACTGCGCCCTACGACGTCCGGGGCGCGATCCCTATGATATCGACGAGTATCTGACAATGTTAATCCGTTGTGATGCCGCTGCCCTGCAACAACAAATCGCCGCGTTGAATAAGCGCAAGTGCAAGAAATGCGGGGAAAAATTACCCGTTACCGAGTGCTGCCTGTCTGGTGAATCGGAGTGCTGGAATACGCTAGGATGGCATGATCTAAAGTTAATGGCGTGACATGTCACAAAAGATAGGGGGATGAAAATAAGCCCCCTATTATTCGTTGACGGGGATTCTATTTTATAAAATACTGTATATGCACACAGTATAAGGGGAAGCGTTTTTCGTGGGGTATCCAGAAGATATGCAGTTGACTTTGTCACGCGTTCAATTTATCGCGGACGTTTCGTTAGTATCACAATGTGATTTAGAAGAATTAAAAATCGCTATGTCGTTAATCGCTGATTTGGCGCAAGGGACGATACCAACTACAGACAATCGAGGGGATTTTGATAAGGCCGAAGTGTTGGAATACCTGAAAGCCAAAGCACCAAAACACCAGTCATGAGTAATGCATGCATAACCCGCATGATTTTGCATGATGATCATCTGCTAATTTTTACCCGTTGACGCCACGCCCGGAGCGGATCGAAGAGGATCGGGCGAGTGCATGAAAAGCGACCTGTAAAGCGGGCAGGCGTGGCGGGGATAGCATTGCGCGCGAGCGCTGTTAATTGTTAAATTTTGGGCGCGCCTGCGGCGTTCTGCCAGGTCGGGGCGGAAACATTGGACTGACGGTTGATTTTTCGTTGAGGCGCTTAGAATGCGATTGATGGGCTGTGAGCGGGGTACAAAAAAAGCCGCTGAAAAAGCGGCTTTCATCGGCGGGATTATTCTTCTTTCAGGGCGTAGGGCTTGAACGCGATCACCTCCATACCCAACCAGGCATTGACCTCCTTCATTCGCTCCTGCAACGGTGTTAACTCGTTACGGACAAATACCTGACTGGCTTTTTCCACATCACCAAATCCGCCTGTATTATTTGGGATAATACCCATCATCTGAGGCGGCACCCGGTGCGCGCTTAACAGGTCGTCACGGCTGGCATTCTTGATGTTAAAGAAATCGTCCTTTGTCGCTACCTCACTGAGCGGCACGATCTTGATGCCGTCCGGTTTACCGTTGGGGGCATAGAAAAACAGATTTTTAAAATTCCCCAACCCTTTGGTATCTTTCATGGCCTTACGCAAAGCGTCTACGTCTGTGCTGTTTTGTGCGGCATCGGTCACATACATGATGTAACCCGCGTGCGCGCCGTTCTGATAATACTTTCTGCGAAACAGCGTGGCCGACTCATTCAGCCAGGCGGAATTTAACGAGCTGATGTATTCCGGTAATCCGTAATACTCCTGATTGATATCCGGCTCAAGCAAATGAAAAACACTTCCGGGTTCAAAACGATACGGTAGTTTAAACGACGAGATGAACCAATAAACATCATCTTCAACACCGCGCCGGGTATATTTTGCCGGGCTGGATTCCAGCCGTAACAAGCCCCCTACCCGATTGCGGCGCTTTTCAAGATAGGCATTACCGAAAACCAAGTAATCCAGCGCAAAGCGGCTAAAGTCCTGCTGGCTCAATAACGGATGCGGGATAAACGTGCTTGCCAGAATATTACGTTTCACGTAAATGGGTGAGCTATGGTGTACGGCAGCGCGCAGGCTTTTTGCCAGCCCGGAAAAGCTGATCGGCGGCTCTATCCATTTACCGTTGGTGATGCATTCGGCATAGTCGAGAATATCGCGCCGATCCAGAACGGCGGACGGCTCGCCAAAGGTGAACGCTTCAACGGTCGGCATTTTTTCGGCTGTCGCGGTGTTGGTTTTACGGTTTCTGCGTTTGCTCATTAGTTGAATTCCAAGATGCTGACGGGGGCGTGACCGTTGATCGCGGTCAGCGGTTCATTTAACAGCGCGTGCATGGTTGCCCAGGCGACGTCGGCGTGGCTGGCTTCTTCACTGCGGCTGGCTTCATATGTGGCGCGGCTACCGCTGGCCGTCATGGTTTTGCGGATTGCCATAAAAGACTGTGTGATGTCGGTGTGGCTGGTGTCGTACTCCAGGCGGCCGCTGTTGATGGTGTCTTTCGCTTTCAGCACCATTGCGGTTTTTACTTCCGGCGAATACTTGATTTCCCGTGCTGCCGGGAAAAATCCTCGCACCAGTTGGTAAACCCCCTGACCGATGCCGGTAGCGTCAATGCCGATGTATTCAACGATGTATTTTTCAGTCAGCGCCTTGATGGCCTCCGCCTGGGCGGCAAAGTCCATGCCCTTCCACTGGAAACGCTCAAGAATACGGAATTTACCGCCCGGCGCCTGCGGTGGCGCCAATACCACGCATCCGGCGCTGTCGCCGGTATGTGATGGGTCGTAACCAATCCATACCGGCTTATAAGCAAAGGGGCGCATTGCGTAGGGGTTGAAGTCTTCCCATTCTTCCAACGAGTCGACCATGCAGCACTGCAATTCCTCAAAGGGGAACACGGACGCTTTATCATCAACGAATTCACACATCAGCAGGTTTTGATACTCTGCCGGGCTGTATTCCAGCGTGAGCTGATCGAGGTCGAACAGGTTGCAGCCGCCGGTCAGCGCATCCTCAACCGTAACAATCTGGCGCCACTGGCCGTCACCACACAACGCCCCGGCGGACAGGTGCGCATGACTTAAGTCAAGATGGATGTGATCATCTTTGTTACGCCGGCCTTTGTTGAACAGCTCGCCAGACCAGAACGGGTAAGCGCTGTGTGCCAGACTGGACGGGGTAGAAAAATAGGTGGTGCGCCACTTTTTATGCAGTGACATGCCGCTGGCGACTTTGCGCAGTTCCTGAAATTTGGGGATCCAGAAATATTCATCAAGATACAGGTTGCCGGTGTAGCTCTGCGCGGTGCGGATATTGGTGCCGAGGAAAAACAGACGCGCCCCATTCGGCAGCACCATCGGGTCGCCTTTCAGGTCAACATCAACCAGCCGGGCAAAATCAATGATGTAGTTTTTGAAAACGTGCGCCTGCGCCTTACTGGCAGAAATGAAAATCTGATTACGGCCAGTCAGCAGCGCATCTATCAGCGCCTCCCGCGCAAAATAGAATGTTGCGCCGATTTGGCGGCTTTTCAGGATATTGCGGATACGGTGTTGTAGCCCTGCCCGATACCATCCCTTTTGATATTCAAACGCATCTTTCAGAAAAATATCATTCAGCTTTTCTATAGCTTCATCACTGAACAGATTCTTGGCTGGTGCCTTGCGTTCGCCCTTGTTGCGGTTGCGAACATTGGGGTTTAAATCAGCTTCATTGCCGGTCTGGCTGTATCGGTTTACCCGTGCCAACCGCTCAATCTGACGGCCTAACAGGTCGATCTCTTTGTAGTCGTGTCCCTCTTTTTTCGTCTTCATGATGAGCTGAATCAATCGCGCTTCCAGACTGGCTTCAACACGCGAAACCGGGGCGATATCGTCCCAGCCGTCGCGCTGCTTCCAGCTCTGCACGGTTGGCGTTTTCTGATTCAGCATTTCCCCAATCTGACGCACTGAAAAGCCTTGCCAGTACAGCAAAGCCGCCTGTCGCCGTGGGTCGCTGATGATGGTTGTATCAGTGGCTATATTCATGGCTGCAAGGCTACGTCAGCCCCCGCCATACCCGCCTTAACTGCCTGTTGTGTCAGCGATTAACAAACGGTGATTGATAGCGCCCCTATCCGTTATGGTCGGATACTCGCCCCGACTTCCTGAAAACAGACGGATAAGACAATGGCAAAGAAAGTTTCTAAGTGGTTCCGGGTCGGGGTTGAGGGCGACACCTGCGACGGTCGCGTGATTGACGCGAAAGATATTCAAGATATGGCGGAAACGTTCGACCCGCGCGTTTACGGCTGCCGTATCAACCTTGAGCACCTGAAAGGCATCCTGCCTGATAGCCCATTCCGTCGCTATGGCGATGTGGTCGAGCTGAAATCGGAAAAAATCGAAGATGATTCCGCAATCAACGGCAAGTTGGCGCTATTTGCCAGACTGACCCCGACCGATGATCTGATCGCCATGAACAAAGCCGGGCAAAAAATTTATACCTCTATGGAAATTCAACCCAATTTTGCCAACAGCGGTAAAGCGCGTCTGGTCGGATTGGCTGTTACCGACGACCCGGCGAGCCTCGGCACGGAAATGCTGGAATTCAGCGCCAAAGCAAAACACAACCCGCTGGCCTCCCGTAAGTCATCCCCGGAAAACCTCTTTTCTGCTGCTACCGAAGTGACGCTGGAATTTGAAGATCTGCCCGACGTTGAGCCAACGCTATTAACCCGCGTTAAGTCCCTGTTTAGCCGCAAACAGACTAGCGACGATGCCCGATTTGCCGATGTGCATGAGGCCGTTGCCGAAGTCGCCGGTCAGATACAGACCAACGCCGACAGCGTAGATCAGCGTTTTACCCAGCTTGAGCAACGGCAGCAGCAGGACGTTAGCGAACTGACTCAGAAACTGAGCGCCAGCGAGAAACAGCTTAACGAACTAAAAGCCACGTTGGACGGCGCCGAAAGCCTGACGCAAACCCGCCGCCCAGCGGCTACCGGCGGCGAAGGTGACGCGGAGCTGTTAACCAACTGCTGATACCCGGCGAACAGAAACGCTCGCGGTAATACCCCTATTTACAGAGAAAACAGGAAAGACCATGCGTAAAGAAACCCGTTTTAAATTCAACGCCTATCTGACTCAGGTAGCGAAAATCAATGGCGTTGAGGTGGAAACGCTCAGTAAAAAATTCAGCGTTGAGCCGTCCGTCACGCAATCGTTGATGGATGTGGTGCAAGAGTCATCCGAATTTCTGACCCGCATCAATATCGTGCCTGTCGCTGAAATTACCGGTGAGAAAATCGGCGTCGGCGTCACCGGCTCTATTGCCAGCACCACGGATACGGCCAGCGGCAAAGAACGCGAAACCGAGGATTTCGCCAATCTGGAATCACGGCAGTACAAGTGCGAACAGATGAACTTTGATTTCCATATTCGCTACAACACCCTTGACCTGTGGGCGCGCTTTCAGGATTTCCAGATTCGTTTGCGCAATGCGATTGCCAAGCGCCAGGCGCTGGATTACATCATGGCCGGTTTCAACGGCGTGAAACGAGCCGCAACCTCAGACCGTAGCAAAAATCCGCTGCTGCAAGACGTCGCCGTCGGTTGGTTGCAGAAATACCGCGATGAAGCGCCTAAGCGCGTCATGAGCCAAATCACCGATGAAACTGGCGCTGTGGTTTCTGAGAAAATCCGCGTTGGCGAAAACGGCGATTATGAAACCCTCGACGCGCTGGTACTGGATGCGACCAACACCATGATCGAAGCATGGTTCGCGGAAGACCCCGATCTGGTGGTGATTTGTGGCCGTCAGTTGCTGGCTGACAAGTATTTTCCGCTGGTCAACAAATCGCAGGATAACAGCGACATTCTGGCCGCTGACGTGATCATCAGCCAGAAACGCATCGGCAATCTGCCTGCCGTTCGCGTGCCGTACTTCCCGGCTAATGCGCTGATGGTAACCCGTCTGGATAACCTGTCTATTTACTACATGGACGACAGTCACCGCCGCCATATCGAAGAGAACGCCAAACGTGACCGCATCGAAAACTACGAATCCATTAAACAGGATTACGTGGTGGAAGATTACGGCTGCGGCTGCCTGATTGAAAATATCCAGCTCGGCAAGTTCCAGAAAGCGGCGCCGGAAACCACCACTGATTCAGGAACCGGGGAGTAAGCCATGCTGAGCCCAGCACAGCGTCACATGATGCGGGTGTCGGCGGCTCAAGCGTCGCAGCGGGAGGATGATCCGCTGCGACAGGCGACGGGATATGAACAAATGCTTTTCCGGCTTGCGGCTGATAAACGCACGTTAAAACAGGTGCATTCACAAGAGCGTAAAGCCGAAATAAAACGCGGTTTACTCCTGAACTATGCGCCGTGGGTGACCGGGGTATTGAGTAACGGACGTGGCGCGCAAGATGCGGTGTTAATGACGGTCATGGTCTGGCGTCTTGATGCCGGAGACATACCCGGCGCGCTGGAAATTGCCCGTTATGCCCTGCCGCATAAGTTACTGATGCCATTCGGCACCCGCTCAACGCCCTACTTGTTAGCCGAAGAGGTGGCCGAATCTGCAACCCGCGCCCATACCGCCGGACAACCGGTAAGCATTGACGATCTGCTAACCACGCTGACGCTAACCGACGAAGAGGACATGCCGGATCAGGTGCGCGCCAAATTGCACAAGATTATCGGTCTGTTACTGCGTGACAACGACAAGCCGGAGCAAGCATTACCGCACCTTAAACGAGCCTTTCAGCTTGATAGCCGATGTGGTGTGAAAAAAGACATAGAACGGCTGGAAACCCGGTTGCGCAAAGCTGCCGCCAGTCGTTAAACGAACGCGCCCCGCGCCGGGCGGCACACAGGCCAGGACGGTTATCCGCTTCTTTGTGCCTGTGTCCACCGCCCACCTATTACGAGGTTGTCATGACGACAATGATTATCCCCGCCCCGGCGGAGCCCAAAACAGCACCGGTGACTATTCCCGTACCGGAAGGGCATGAAGAGGTAATAAAAAATACCTATTTCTGGCCGGACATTGAACCAGACCGACTGCGAAAACTCATGCGACTGGAAAGCACCATCACGCCAGACCGATTAAGGCATGCGGCCATGACGGCAATTTCCGAGGTTAACGCAGAGCTGTTCCCGTACCGGGAAGCCCAAATGGCCGCCGGTTTTATGACGCTTGCTGACGTTCCCGCCGAGAAAATCGACGGCGAAAGTGAAAAGCATCATCACTACCTGCGCGCAGTTTGTTCGATTACCACCGCGTCGCTGTATGAACGTTACCGAGGCTATGACGCCAGCGGAAAAGGAAACAGTAAAGCCGATGCCATTGACGGCACGATTGATGAGCTATGGCGAGATGCGCGCTGGTCAATCAGCCGGTTGCAGGGGCGGCAACACAGCATCATCGGGCATATCTGATGAACGTTATCGCACAGCAGGGCGACACCCTTGACGCCCTTTGTTATCGCCATTACGGACGCACGCAAGGCGTAATCGAAGTCGTATTAACGGTTAATCAGGGGCTGGCCGAGCTAGGGGCAATTTTGCCCCACGGCACCACGGTTACCCTACCGGATATCGATACGTCGCCGGTAAGTGAATCTATTCAACTATGGGATTAAGTCATGATTGAAAACGATAAAAGCATCATTTCTCTGTTTATCATCGGCATGCTGATTGCCGTCGGCAAAGTGTTAACTGGCGGCGAAGCTATCACGATCCGGTTGTTTGTCGGGCGCATCCTGCTTGGCGGTTTTGTGTCTATGGTCGCCGGTGTTGCACTGGTGCAATTTCCCGACCTATCGCCTGTAGCGATCAATGGCATCGGCGCCGCGCTGGGGATTGCTGGCTATCAGGCTGTTGAGCTGTTTATTCAACGTAAAGGAAGTAAATGGCTGAGTGGTAAAGGGGGCGATGATGACAGCCAGTAAATTTAAAAACCCTAATCTGTGTCCCTTTCTCGACATGCTGGCATTTTCCGAGGGTACAGCAAGTCATCCGCTGACGCGCAATAACGGCTATGACGTAATTGTCACCGGGCTGGATGGCAAGCCGGAGATTTTTACCGACTACCGCGATCATCCGTTTGCCTCTGGCCGGCCGGCCAAAGTTTTTAACCGCCGGGGAGAAAAATCAACGGCATCCGGTCGTTATCAACAGCTTTATCGATTCTGGCCGCATTACAAGCAACAGATGGCGCTGCCGGATTTTAGCCCGGAATCTCAAGATAAGCTGGCCGTGCAACTGATTATTGAACGCCGGGCGCTGGCAGATATTGAGCGCGGGGATATCGAACGGGCGATTTCTAAATGCCGCAATATATGGGCGTCACTGCCGGGCGCTGGTTACGGTCAACGTGAGCATCGGCTAGATAAGCTGATTCAGGTTTATCAACAGGCTGGGGGCATCTTGGCATGATAAATCAGTGGATAAAACTTCTTGCTATCGTCGCCGTGTTATTACTCGGTGCATTGGCAGTGACTAAGTGGCAACTGTCAAATGCCAAAGACACGATTGACCAACAGGCCGCTAACCTAACGCAGCAAAAAGATACGTTGCTGGCACAGAACGCCGCTATTGGGACGTTGCAGGACAACGCCCGGCGCAATGAACAGGCGCAGGCGGAATTACGCAATAAATTATCATTGGCCGGGAAATTGGCCGCTTCACGCGGTGAAAAACTAACGAGGTTACTCAATGAAAATGAAGCGCTGCGCCGCTGGTATGGCACTGCTTTACCTGACGATATTAAGCGGATGCACACCCGCCCAGACTTTGACGACCCCGACGATTATTTACGTTGGCTGTCCGAAAGTAACGAGTTGCCCGATACCGGGCAGCAGCCCGGAAACAAACGGTGATTTGAGCGCGGATAATCGCCAGTTGGAAAGCTCGCTGGTGAGTTGCGCGCTTCAGGTCGAAACTATCAAACAATGTCAGGAACAACATCATGCTGAAACCAAGCAGCTTACGCCGCGCCCTGAATGACGCTGTGCCGGTACTGAAAAATAATCCCGACATGCTGCGAGTGTTCATTGATAGCGGCACGGTGATATCAACCTATGCGCCGTCGCTGTCGTTTGAAAATCAGTACACGCTCAATCTGATTGTGACGGATTTTACCGACGATATTGATTGGTTAATTGTGCCGATTAACGCCTGGCTGCGAGAAAACCAGCCCGACATGATGGCGAATGATGATCTCCGCAAGAAAGGCTTTACCTATATTGCTGACATTAATGATAACGGTAGTTGCGATGTCAGTATCAGCCTGAAATTAACAGAACGGGTGATCGTCGACGAAGTCGATAAAGCGTTACACGTCAGACATGCGCCAGAGCCGCCGCTACCAATCCCCATCGAACGCCCGACAGCAATGTATAGCAACGGTGAACTAGTGAGCCAATGGCATGAATGAGTTAAAGCCTTTTGACGATAAGCTGGCCGGGCTGCTTGCCAGTCTGTCACCGGCTGGCCGCCGCCAACTGGCTGGGAAAATAGCTAAATCCCTGCGCAATAGTCAGCAGCAGCACATTAAGAAACAGCAGGCACCGGATGGCACGCCATACAAACCGCGCAAGACTCAGCCGATTAGAAGTAAGAAAGGCCGGGTTAAACGCCAGATGTTCCAGAAACTGCGCACCGCCAAGTACCTTAAAGCGAAGGGAACCGCCGACAGTGCCGCCGTGGATTTTGTCGGTCGGGTGCAACGTATGGCAAAAGTACATCAATACGGCTTGCGTGATCGGCCTAACCGCTACAGCGCTGACGTTCAGTATGAAGCCCGTCCGTTGCTGGGATTTAGCACCGAAAATATCAAAGCTGTTGAAGACGAACTAATTAACCATTTGTCGTTGTCTGATTGACCAGCAAACCGCCTTAGATTGCCGCCAATATCCCCCGGCGGCATTCTTCACGTCATGAGCACACAAGCAAGCCTTATCGAAATCCAGCGTCTATTGCGCAATCTGATCCGTGTCGGCGTTGTTACCCAGGTCAACACGGTTGATGCCCTATGTCGCGTACAAACCGGCGAAATGACTACTGACTGGCTGACTTGGTTAACACGTCGCGCCGGGCGTTCCCGCGATTGGTGGGCGCCGTCGGTTGGTGAGCAGGTTCTTATCCTGTCCGTAGGTGGCGAGCTTGATACCGCCTTTGTTCTGCCTGGCATCTATTCCGATGAGAACCCCGCGCCGTCGGCCTCGGCGGATGCATATCACGTCAGCTTTCCCGATGGCGCAATGATTGAGTATGAACCGAAAGCCGGGGCGCTGACTGTATCCGGGATTAAAACAGCCGACGTTACCGCATCAGAATCAATCACCGCCACGGTGCCGCTGGTAATGGTGAAAGCAGAGACACGGATCACATTGGATACGCCGGAAGTCGTTTGCACCAACAAACTGATAACGAAAACGCTTGAGGTGCAACAAGGCGGAACGATGAAAGGCAATATTCAGCATAGCAGCGGCGACCTCTCATCGAACGGTGTAGTAGTGCATACGCATGTTCATAGCGGAGTGATGGGCGGGCCCAGCAATACAGGCCTGCCGTCATGAGTGCAACCTATTCCGGCATGAGCCGGGACGCCGGGCAGACCGTCAACGACTTGGCGCATATCCGCCAGAGCGTGCGAGATATTCTGATTACGCCGATCGGTTCCCGTGTTATGAGGCGTGAATATGGCTCTTTGCTGTCAGCGCTGATAGACCAGCCACAAACCCCAGCCGTTAAATTACAGGTGATGTCAGCCTGTTACATGGCGCTGTTGCGCTGGGAGCCACGCATCAAACTGACGGGGATCACCCTTGAAAGTTCATTTGACGGCGCATTGGTCGTCGATATCACCGGCGTCATTGCTAACAGTAACAACGCCTTTTCTCTTAACGTTCCTGTGAGTTGACTCAATGGCCATTATTGATTTAAGCCAGTTACCCGCGCCGTTGGTCGTTGAAGAACTGGATTATGAAACGATTTTCGAAGAGCGAAAAGAGACGTTGCTGTCGCTGTATCCAGAAGACCAGCGGGAGGCCGTCGCCCGAACGTTGACATTAGAGTCTGAACCGCTGGTTAAGCTGCTACAGGAAAACGCCTACCGCGAGGTTTTATGGCGGCAACGGGTGAATGAGGCCGCAAAGTCAGTGATGGTCGCTTATGCAACGGGGGAAGACCTCGATCAGCTTGGCGCCGATTTTAATGTTTCCCGACTGGTAATTACCCCGGCTGACGACACAACGTTACCGCCGACACCTGCGGTAATGGAAAGCGACAGCGATTTTCGCCTACGTGTTCAGAGCGCATTTGAAGGGTTAAGCGTCGCCGGTTCTGTGGGTGCATATCAATTCCATGGTCGTAGTGCCGACGGACGCGTTTCTGATGTATCGGTTATCAGCCCCAGCCCGGCCAGCGTTACCGTATCCGTGTTATCAAGAGAGGGAGACGGTAGCGCCAGTGATGAGTTAATCGCCATTGTTGCCGCCGCGCTGAATGGCGAAGATGTGCGCCCGATAGCGGATCGGGTGACCGTCCAGTCAGCCGTTATTGTGCCTTATGATATTGCCGCCGCGCTGTTCCTGTATCCGGGGCCGGAAGCTGAGCCCATTCGCAGCGCCGCTGAACAGAAATTACAAACCTATATCAGCGCCCAGCATCGGCTGGGACGAGATATCCGTCGGTCGGCTATCTATGCCGCATTGCACGTTGAGGGCGTCCAACGTGTAGAACTGGCAAGCCCCGCCGCTGATATCGTGCTTGATGATACTCAGGCATCGTATTGCGCGGCATATACCCTAACGTTGGGGGGCGAAGATGACTAATAATCGTCTGTTGCCCGTCGGTTCGTCCACACTGGAAGTATCAGCGGCTACAGCCTGCGCTGATATAAACCGCGTGCCGATCCCACTGCGTCAGCTATGGAACCCGGACACCTGCCCCACTCACCTGCTGCCTTATCTTGCCTGGGCGTTTTCAGTTGATCGATGGGATGAAAGTTGGCCGGCCTCGCTTAAACGCAAAGTGATTAAGGACGCTTTTTTTATTCACCGCCATAAAGGCACCATCGGCGCATTGCGTCGCGTCGTGGAGCCGCTCGGCTATCTGATCAACATAGTGGAATGGTGGAAGACCGACGACGAGCCAGGCACATTCCGGCTTGATATTGGCGTGCAAGAAACCGGCATCACAGAAGAAACCTTTTACGAAATGGAGCGGCTGATAGCCGACGCCAAACCCGTATCACGTCACATGCTGGGGCTGAATATCACCCTTGATACTCAAGGCGACGCTTTTATTTCAGCGGCCAGCTACTGCGGCGACGAGTTAACCGTTTATCCCTATACGCCGGAAATTATCAGCACGTCAGGGGTAAGCGAGGTCGGCGCGGGAATTCACATCATCGGGGATGAACTGACCGTTTATTCCTATATGCAGGAAATCATCAGCGCAACCGGGAAAACCCATTCCGGCGCAAGCATTCACATTATCGACAATATGAGCGTAACCGCATGAGCACGACATACTTTGCTTTATTGACAAATATTGGCGCCGCAAAGTTGGCAAACGCCGCCTTGCTGGGGGCTAAATTAAATATCACGGAAATGGGCGTGGGTGACGGCGGCGGTAAATTACCAACGCCAAACACGGCGCAAACCGCGTTAATCAATGAAACCCGGCGTGCTGCGCTCAACATGCTGAGTATTGACCAAAACAACTCAAGCCAGATTATCGCTGAACAGGTTATTCCTGAATCAGAGGGCGGTTTCTGGATCCGTGAAATCGGATTGTACGATGATAACGGCGACCTAATCGCCGTCGCCAACTGCCCGGAAACTTATAAGCCGAAGCTACAGGAAGGCTCAGGCCGCGTGCAGACGGTTCGCATGATTCTTGTGGTCAGCAGCACTGACGCGGTGACGTTGAAAATTGATCCGTCTGTTGTGCTGGCGACACGCTCATATGTTGATAATGCGGTTATTGAAATAAAACAGCAATTGTCATCAGCCGACATGATGAAACTTGAACAAAGCGGGACTGTTCAGGATGCGATTCGCTACGTAACGCCGGAAATGTTTGGGGCAAAAGGAGACGGTATTAAGGATGATACAATGGCGATTAAAGAAGCCATTTCATATGCAATGTTGCACGGTAAAGAGATTAGATTGCAGTCAATGTACCTTCTTTCAGAAGGATTTGTCCTAACATCAAAGATTAAAATTACTGGAAGCGGCCGAGGTTCGGGGCTGTTAACAATAGATAGTATTACCAATCAAAGAGTTATATTTGATGTAATGGCTGACGGGGTCACTATTAGTGATTTTGATATTTTAACGACAGCCGACGGTTATGGGGAAATTGGATCTGTTGGTGTTTTCGCTATTCGGGTTGCTAAAGGAATCAACCACACAACAGTAACAGGAATGTACATTAACGGTAAAAGTTCCGGTGAAATGGGGTTTGTGGTTGGAATATCATTAACACGATCTAATTACGGTATTTATAAAAACAACAATATTCAATGTTGTAGTGTCGGAATGCATGGCGGTGGTTTATATAACATAGTTGATGGTAATACTGCTGACAATCATTTCACAGACGAAAACTATACGCCAGAATGGAATAGCGCATCAATGTTCTGGGATGGTTTTATGTTCGAAGGAATTCAGTACAGTAAGATTGTTAATAACACGGCCGCACATAATGGGCAGTCTGGTATATATATGGGCGGCGGCGGGTATTCAGTATCTTGCAATAACATACTTTCCGGTAATATTACAAAATGGAATAACAATCACGGAATTGATAACGGAACAACGGGAACGCAAAGCGAAACGAATGACGTGTACGGAAACGTACTAACCGGGAATATATCCATCAATAACCGATACAATCAGATATGGATGGGTACAGTTCATTCTATGACAATTAGCGGTAACAGATGCCTGATAACACCAGAACACTATGAAAAATTTCAGGAGGATAATTTATCATCAGGTATTTATCTGCGGGGTGATACGTTAGATTGCGCCGTGACAGGGAATTATGTTGAAACAACAAACCATCAATTTTCAGGCATTGCGGTACTTGGAACGGGGAACACAGTAGCAAACAATAGAGTTATTGGGCGAGGGGTCAGCATCGGCGATAAGATGTTTGCTAACGGATTTAAAAATATAACAGGGACATTCACCCCAGAAATATATGTGGGGTCGGGAATGGCACTTGATTTGGCGCGTGGTACGTACACGGTAGTGAATAACAGGATTATATTTGATCTTGATATCACAGTGAAAGCAACTGATGCGAGTGGGAAGCTTGTGATTAAGGGTGTCCCATTCATGAATTCAAGTTCGGTTTATCAATATATTGGGGCATGTCATTTTAACTCTGGACTAAAACAAGATTTTTATTCATTAGGTAATGTGATTGATATTTACACAAACGGAACAACAATAGAAGTTTCTGCCAAAGTGGGGGGGAGTTCTACAGATATCGGCGGATATTTGGGAGCATCGAATAGATTTAGAATCAAACTGGAAGCAGTTATGACTACGGCACCATTTAACGGCGTGTTTAACTGATAAGGTAACGTTATGGGGAACAATAATAAAAATTACGAATTAATAGATGTGGAAAGTTTAGCGAACATAATTAAAGAAAGGGAGTCAAAAAGCCAGACGCCGAAGGATGCAGTTGAAGTCACTGAGGGCGATTTTAATGAAAAACCTGACTAATTTAGTCAGTGATATTATGAAGCACAGCCATACCAGGCTGTGCTTTTTCATCACATCAAGAAAGCAACTGTAAACTGAATTACCTCCCATGTCCAAAGCGTTAATTTCCCGTTGTGCCATTCCCTAACAAACCGTCATCCCTCGCACCCCATTCACTGACGCCACAAAATACCCGCACACCCGCCACAGGAGAACCACCGGATGAGTGACTATCATCACGGCGTGCAAGTCGTCGAAATTAACGAAGGCACGCGTGTTATTTCCACTGTTTCAACCGCGATTATCGGCATGGTGTGTACAGCGCCTGATGCCGACGCGGAAACCTTTCCAATCAACACCCCGGTACTGATTACCAATGTCGTGAGCGCCGCCGGTAAGGCCGGAACAAAAGGCACACTGGCTGCGGCACTGTCAGCCATCGGCGATCAGGCTAAACCCGTTACCGTCGTTGTCCGTGTCGAAGAGGGTGAAACCGAAGCCGAAACCATCAGTAATGTGATCGGCGGCAGTGATGAGAACGGCAAATATACCGGTCTTAAAGCGCTGCTTGATGCACAGGCCGTTACCGGTGTGAAACCGCGTATTCTCGGCGTGCCGGGAATTGACCCGCTGCCTGTTGCTACCGCTCTGGCCTCTGTTTGTCAGTCGTTGCGCGCGTTCGGTTATGTCGCCGCATGGGGCTGCAAAACCATATCGGAAGCCATTAAATACCGTGACAATTTCAGCCAACGTGAACTGATGGTTATCTGGCCGGACTTTATCGCCTGGGATACTACGGCAAATGCAAGCGCCACCGCGTACGCTACCGCCCGCGCATTGGGCTTGCGCGCCAAGATTGACCAAGAAACGGGATGGCATAAAACCCTGTCTAACGTTGGCGTCAACGGCGTAACAGGTATCAGCGCGTCGGTATATTGGGAGCTGCAACAGCCAGGCACCGACGCCGACTTACTCAATGAGGCCGGAGTCACTACGCTGGTTCGTAAAGACGGATTCCGTTTTTGGGGTAACCGCACCTGTTCTGACGATCCGCTGTTTTTGTTTGAGAACTACACCCGCACGGCGCAGGTTCTGGCCGACACAATGGCCGAAGCGCATATGTGGGCGGTCGATAAGCCGATTACGGCAACACTCATCCGCGACATTATCGAGGGCATTAAAGCCAAGTTCCGCGAGCTGAAATCTAACGGTTACATCATTGATGCTGACTGTTGGTTCGATGAGGACGCCAACGATAAAACCACGCTTAAGGCCGGTAAGTTGTATATCGACTATGACTATACCCCCGTCCCGCCGCTGGAAAACCTCACCCTGCGCCAGCGCATCACCGACCAGTATCTTGCCGATCTGGTCACTGCGGTAAATAGCTAAGGAGCATTAACGCTATGGCACTGCCTCGCAAACTGAAATACATGAACATGTTCAATGACGGCCTGAGCTACATGGGGATCGCCTCTTCTGTCACGCTGCCGAAGTTGACGCGCAAGCTGGAGAACTACCGGGGCGGCGGCATGAACGGCGCCGCGCCCATTGATTTTGGCCTTGATGATGATGCGCTAACGGTTGAATGGACGTTGGGCGGCCTGCCAGATGAAACCATGTGGTCGCAATACTCTGCGCCCGGTGCCGATACTGTACCGCTGCGTTTTGCTGGCTCTTATCAGCGTGACGATACCGGCGATATTTCCGCCGTCGAAGTGGTCATGCGTGGACGCCATAAAGAATTTGACGGCGGCGATAGCAAGCAGGGGGAAGACACTGAAACCAAGATTTCGACCCAATGCACCTATTACAAGCTGACGATTGACGGAAAAGAAATGATTGAAATTGACACGGTCAACATGGTTGAGCGCGTCAATGGTGTTGACCGTCTGGAACAGCACCGCCGCGCAATCGGCCTTTCCTGATAATCATGACGCGGTCAGCTTAACGCTGGCCGTTATCTGAACCTGATATTGAGAAACAAATCATGAGTGAACAAAACCCGAACACTATCACGCTGGAAACCCCGATTAAGCGCGGCGACACGCTGATCGAATCCATCACACTGAGTAAACCCAACGTTGGCACCTTGCGCGGCGTCGGCCTGGCTGCACTGGCAAACACGGATGTTGATGCACTGATTAAAGTCTTACCGCGCATGACCTACCCCGCATTGACCGAGGCTGAAATCATCAGCATGGAACCGTCCGACCTGATTACGGTAGCCGGAAAGGTGATCGGTTTTTTGTCGCCGAGCTCGGCACAGTAGACCTACCGACACAATTGATGGTCGATGACCTGATGGCGGATATCGCGGTGATTTTTCACTGGCCGCCATCAGAGCTTTACCCCATGAGCCTGACTGAGATTATTCTCTGGCGCGATAAAGCGCTGAAACGAAGCGGACATAAGAATGAGTAACAGCTTAAAGCTCCAGGTCTTTCTTAAGGCCGTTGATCAGGCGACCCGTCCATTCAAGGCGGTGCAAACCGCCAGTAAAACCCTGTCTGGTGAAATAAAGAATTCACAGCAACAGCTTAAAAACCTGAACGCGCAGGCCGGGAAAATTGACGGGTTCCGTAAGGCTAGCGCCCAGCTTGCCGTTACCGGTCAGTCGCTGGAAAAGGCGAAAGCTGAAGCGGCCGCCCTTGCGGTACAGTTTAAAAACACTGAACACCCTACCCGCGCGCAGGCTCAGGCTATGGAAAGCGCCAAGCGTGCCGCCGCCGAACTGCAAACCAAACACAACAGTTTGCGCCTGTCGGTGCAACGCCAGCGTACCGAGCTGCAAGCCGCCGGGGTTAACACCCGCGAACTGTCCAGCGCAGAACGGCAATTACGCGGTGATATTTCACAAACCACGGCAACGCTAAATCGTCAGCGTGAAGCGCTATTGCGAGTCAGCAAGCAGCAGGAAAAACTCAACGCAGTAAGCCAGCGCTATGAAAAAGGAAAGGCGTTGGCCGGTAACGTCAGGAATACCAGTGCGGCGGCGCTCGGTGTTGCTACGGCGGGAGCGATGGCCGGAGTCGGGCTGTTGAAGCCCGGCTATGAATTTTCTCTAAAAAACTCATCATTACAGGCAACGCTCGGTCTGGAAAAAGAGTCAGCCGATATGAAAGAGCTGAAAGAGCAAGCGCGTAGAATTGGTGACAATACCGCCGCTTCTGCCGATGATGCCGCCGCCGCACAAAACATTATTGCAAAAGCCGGTGGGGACAAGGCCGCAATTATGGCTGCAACTCCAGTCACCTTAAATATGTCACTGGCAAACAGCCGTACCATGGAAGAAAACGCATCATTACTAATGAGCGCTAAATCATCCTACGGACTGGAAAATAAAGACATAGCCCACATCGGGGATGTGATTTCGGCGACATTAAATAAAACAGCCGCGAATTTTGACGGCCTATCTGATGCGCTAACTTATATGGGCTCTGTAGCAAAAAACGCAGGAGTCAGTATTGAACAAACCAATGCCATGATTGGGGCATTAGCACAGGATGGCATTACAGGAAGTATGGCCGGGACTGCTGGTAGAGCTGTTTTAATGCGGCTTCAAGCGCCTACCGGGCAAGCCTATTCCGCGATTAAAGAGTTGGGAGTTAAGACAGCCGATAATAAAGGCAATATGCGCCCACTCTTTACCATCCTAAAAGAAATGCAGAATAGCTTTGATAAACACAAGCTGGGTAGCGCCCAACGCGCCGAATATATGAAAGTCATATTTGGTGAGGAAGCCGCCGCCGGTGCCGCCTCGTTACTGAAATCTGCCGCTAATGGCTATCTCGACAGTCTAACCAAGACATTCCAAAAATCAGATGGCAGTACTGAAGCACTAGTAAAAATCCAGCAAGATAATCTTGGGGGTGATTTTAAAGAATTTCAGTCAGCCTATGAAGCTGTCGGAAACGATCTATTTGACCAGCAAGAAAGCAGCCTGCGAAAGCTAACGCAAACCGCCACAAAATACGTGCTCAAGCTCGATGAGTGGATACAGAAAAATCCTCAATTGGCTAAGACATTGACAGCTATTGCTATCGGAGGAACAGCTATTATTGGTGTGCTTGGCGCTATCGGTCTGGTTGTCTGGCCTGTAATGACAGGGATTAATGCCCTGATTGCCGGTGCAGGGTTATTAAGTACCGGATTCAGTATTGCCGGGGGAGTAATGGCTACGGCGATCGGTGCAATCTCTTGGCCGGTTGTGGGAGTGGTTGCCGCCATTGTCGCCGGGGCGTTACTGATACGTAAATATTGGGAGCCAATCAGCGCATTTTTCGGGGGCGTTGTTGAGGGGCTAAAAGTGGCGTTTGCCCCGATAGCGGAACTATTCGCCCCACTGCAACCGGTCTTTGACTGGTTGGGTGAGAAATTGAAAGCGGCATGGGAATGGTTTAAGCAATTAGTCGAGCCAGTAAAAACCACACAGGATTCGCTCAATAGCTGCCGTGATGCGGGTGTTGCATTCGGGCAAATGCTGGCAAACGCCCTAACCTTGCCGGTACAGGCGTTAAACCAACTACGCGGCGGTATTGATTGGGTGTTAGAAAAACTCGGTGTGATTGATAGCAAATCCTCCGATCTGAATGACAAAGTACCGCGTACGCCGTTTGATTATACCGCCTCTGAGGCGTTGGGTTATTCCCCATCCGGCGGCTTACTAAATGCCAAGTATGCCCCGGTTACTGCGTCAGGCAATGCCGGTATGACAGATAACAGCCGTACAGAAAACAATTATCAAATAACCATACCGCCGGGCATGAGTAAAGACGAAGTGTTAAGTCTGCTGGCACAGCATAGCGAGCAGCAAGAGCGCGAGAAACGCGCACGGCAGCGTAGCCAGATGGACAGCGATTAAGGAGACAACCCGATGATGCTTGCGCTTGGGCTGTTTGTATTCCAGCTAAAAACTATCCCCTATCAGAACATGCAGCGCACCGTTGATTATCGCTGGCCGTCAAACAGCCGCGTCGGCCAGCGCCCCGCCCTGCAATTTTTAGGGATTGAGGAAGAGAAAATCACTTTATCCGGTGAGCTGCTGCCGGAAATCACCGGCGGCCGGCTATCGTTATTAATGCTGGAAACAATGGCCGATCAGGGGCGTGCCTGGCCGTTGATTGAAGGGAGCGGCACGATTTACGGCGTGTTTGTCGTGAACAGTATCAGCCAGACGAAAACAGATTTTTTTTCCGACGGCAGCGCCCGGCGTATTGAGTTTAGCGTCACGCTCACCCGCGTTGATGAGTCGCTGGCGTCAATGCTGGGCGATCTGCGCCAACAGGCTGATGTTTTACTTGGCAGCATGGGCGAATCCATCAGCAAGGCTCAATCAGCTATCGGGGGCTTATTGTCATGATAAACCCGCTTACCGTCAGTGCCGGAAGCAAAGTTGCCCCCGCCTATCTGCTACGGCTGAACCAGCAGGATATCACGACCATTATCAGCCCCAGGCTGTTGTCGCTCAATCTTACAGACAACCGAGGGTTTGAAGCCGATCAGCTTGATATCGAACTGGACGACAGCGACGGGCAGATACAAATGCCGATACGGGGCGCCGTACTCTCTGTATTTCTCGGTTGGGAAGGTTCCGCCCTGATCGGGAAAGGTGATTTCACCGTGGATGAAATAGAGCACCGCGGCGCACCGGACACGCTCACCATCCGGGCTAGAAGTGCGGATTTTCGCGGCTCGCTCAATTCCCGCCGGGAACTCTCTTACCACGACACTACGCTGGGCGCGATTGTCGAACAGGTAGCTAAACGGAATAACCTTACACCGATGTTGGCCGATGGGCTGGCAAGTATCGCTATACCGCATATCGACCAGACGCAGGAAACCGACGCTAAATTTATCACTCGGCTGGCAGAGAGAAACGGCGCGGTTGCCGCCGTCAAAGCTGGCCGCCTGTTGTTTATCAAAGCCGGAACGGGAAAAACGGCCAGCGGTAAACCTATTCCACAACAGATTATCGAGCGCAGCGACGGAGATCGGCATAGTTTCAGCCTGGCCGACCGTGGAGCCTATACCGGCGTGACGGCGAGCTGGTTACATACCAAAGACCCCGCGCCAAAAAAAGTAAAAGTTCAGCGCAAGAAAAAAGAACAACATTTAAGGGCGCTGCAACATCCAAAAGCCAAAACAACAAAGAAAACCACAAAGACACCTGAAGCGCGTGAAGGTGATTATATGGTCGGTACTGATGAAAACGTGTTTACTTTGACCACCGTTTACGCAACCAAAGCCCAGGCTATGCGAGCCGCACAGGCTAAGTGGAACAAGCTACAACGTGGCGTGGCGGAATTTTCTATCACGCTGGCAATGGGGCGCGCCGACCTGTTCCCGGAAACGCCGGTACAGGTGAAGGGATTCAAACAGGTAATTGACGAGCAGGCTTGGACAATCACGAAAGTGGAACATTCGCTGAGTAATAACGGCTATACCACCGCGCTGAGCCTAGAAGTTTTATTGTCAGATGTGGAATATGAGAGTGAATCTTGAATTCATTTGCAACCTACAATTTGCAAAATCAAACATGGTGTTAAAATCATCAGTATCAATTGAACTCGATAATAAGGTGATTTGAAAATGATGCATTGCCCGTTGTGCCAACATGCGGCACATGCCAGATCCAGCCGCTACTTAAGCCCAAAGACAAAAGAACGTTATCACCAATGCACAAATATTAATTGTGGTTGCACTTTCAAAACCATGGAAACGATATCCGATATGATTGTGACGCCGGGAGACGTTAAACCGGTTCCGCCGCATCCAACCCGATCCAATCAGGGAACCCTCTGGATTTAATCACCTTATATCAAGCCTGCGAAAGCAGGTTTTTTTATGCCCTATTGCCACGGTATGAATGATTGGCTGTCGCCATTTTGCCGCCATTGATAATAAAAAAGGGCTTAGCCATTGGCTAAACCCTTTATTTATAACAACTTTCGGATGTTGCGAAAGCGCTATCTTAGTTAAGACGCTCTTTGATACGGGCGGACTTACCA
>NZ_JAYWTM010000038.1:0-8061 GCF_036016195.1 Brenneria populi
TATCTTAGTTAAGACGCTCTTTGATACGGGCGGACTTACCAGTGCGTTCACGCAGGTAGTACAATTTGGCTTTACGTACGGCGCCACGGCGTTTAACAGCGATGCTGTCAACGACTGGAGAATGCGTTTGAAAAACGCGTTCTACGCCTTCGCCGTTGGAAATCTTACGAACAGTGAATGCAGAATGCAGACCGCGGTTACGAATAGCGATAACCACGCCCTCGAATGCCTGCAGACGTTTTTTGCTGCCTTCAACAACCCATACCTTCACTTCTACGGTATCACCCGGACGAAATGCAGGTACGTCCTGCTTCATCTGTTCTTGTTCAATTTGCTTAATAATGTTGCTCATAATATGTCTCTTACCCTAGGTAAACTGATATTTGGGTTCGGCAGGCCATAGCGAAACGACCGCCTAATACTTTTGTTGCTCAGACTGATATTCCTTCTGGAACTCAGCCAGCAACGCTGCTTGCTCGTCAGTCAGAGCTAGGCTTTTCAGAAGTTCAGGTCTTCTAAGCCAGGTTCGGCCCAGCGACTGCTTCAAACGCCAGCGGCGTATTTCAGCATGGTTGCCTGACAGTAAAACTGGCGGAACATCCATACCGGCCAACACTTCGGGACGAGTGAAATGGGGGCAATCCAACAATCCATCAGCGAAAGAATCCTCTTCTGCTGAAGCCTGATGACCCAGAACGCCCGGTATAAACCGGGAAACGGAATCAATCAGGGTCATTGCCGGCAGTTCCCCGCCGCTGAGAACGTAATCACCGATTGACCATTCTTCATCAATCTCGGTTTTAATCACGCGCTCATCAATCCCCTCGTACCGGCCGCAAACCAGGATTATTTTCTGATTTGTCGCCAGTTGGCGCACGCCTTCTTGATCTAATTTACGCCCCTGAGGCGATAAATAAATCACTTTGGCACCTTCGCCTGCCGCTTCTTTTGCTGCCTGGATCGCATCCCGCAAGGGTTGCACCATCATCAGCATTCCGGGGCCGCCGCCGTAAGGGCGATCGTCCACGGTGCGATGCCGATCGTACGCGAAGTCTCTCGGACTCCAGTACTGTACGTTCAGCAGGCCATTTTTTACTGCCCGGCCAGTGACTCCGTAGTCAGTAATTGCGCGGAACATCTCTGGAAACAGGCTAATAACCCCAATCCACATAGTCTCGTTCCACTTCATACTACCGGTCAATTCAGAGTTCAAAAACCAGGATCCCAATCTACTTCAATGGTTTGAGCAGAGAGGTCGACTCGCTTAACAACCTGTTCAGTGAGGAACGGAACCAGCCGCTCCTTGACCCCGAAGGCATCCTTCAGGTTAGCCCTTATCACCATCACGTCGTTTGAACCGGTTTCCATCATATCGATGACTTTCCCCAGTTGATAACCTGCAACGGTCACGACCTGACAGCCAATAAGATCTTTCCAGTAATAATCACCTTCATCCAGCTCGGGCAACTGCGACGAATCGACGGTAATTTCGCAATTAGTCAGTAAGTTTGCCGCATCACGATCGTCAACACCTTTAATCTTGATGATCAGATCCTGATTGTGATGTTTCCAGCTTTCAAGCTCGACAAGCCGCCAACCACTTTTCGTCTGGATAAACCAAGGTTGATAATCAAAAATGCTCTCGGCATCTTCGGTGGATGAAAACACTCTGAGCCAACCCCGAATGCCATAAGTCGACCCCATCTTCCCCAATACGATCGGGTTAGCGGGATCCGTCGGGCTGAGTTGCTTGCTCATTGTCACCACCGCAACAGATTACGCTGCTTTTTTAGCGTCTTTGATCAGCGAAGTTACGCGATCAGAAACAGTTGCACCCAGACCGACCCAATGTTCGATGCGATCCAGATCTAAACGCAGAGCTTCCGCCTGACCGGTTGCGATCGGGTTGAAGAAGCCTACGCGTTCAATGAAGCGACCATCGCGCGCATTGCGGCTATCGGTCACGACAACTTGATAAAACGGGCGTTTTTTAGCGCCGCCACGTGCCAAACGAATTGTTACCATAACATCCTCTTTAGTTAATAAAACAACCGGGCCCCATCGAGGAACGGGGCCCAGTGTCATATAAAAAGCCCCAAAATTTTACTCATTTTGGCGCAAAAAGCAATCTAAAGCGTATAAGCCCGCGATACTTTGTCTACTCGACGGATTTTCAGCAATTAACGCCCCGGGAATCCCGGCGGCATCATACCTTTCATGCCGCGCATCATTTTCGCCAAACCGCCGTTCTTCATTTTCTTCATCATGCGCTGCATATCATCGAACTGCTTCAGCAGACGATTGACATCCTGAACCTGCACCCCCGACCCCATCGCGATCCGACGTTTTCTCGACCCCTTAATGATTTCAGGCTTCGCCCGCTCCTTGAGCGTCATTGAGTTAATGATCGCTTCCATGCGCACCAGCACTTTGTCATCCATCTGCGACTTAACATTATCGGGCAACTGCCCCATGCCCGGCATTTTGCTCATCATGCTCGCCATGCCGCCCATGTTGCGCATCTGCTTCAACTGCTCCAGAAAGTCGGTCAGATCGAATCCGTCGCCTTTTTTCAGCTTCTTGGCCAGCTTCTCAGCCTGAGTACGGTCAACCTTACTTTCAATATCCTCGATCAGGGAAATAACATCCCCCATGCCAAGGATACGGGACGCCACACGCTCGGGATAAAACGGCTCCAGCGCCTCCGTTTTTTCACCTACGCCAAGGAATTTAATGGGCTTGCCGGTGATATGCCGGATAGACAAGGCCGCGCCGCCGCGGGCGTCGCCATCGATTTTGGTCAAAATCACGCCGGTCAGCGGCAGCGCCTCATTAAAGGCTTTTGCCGTATTGGCGGCGTCCTGCCCGGTCATGGCGTCGACCACAAACAGGGTCTCCACCGGATTGATCGCCGCGTGAACCTGTTTAATCTCATCCATCATGGCGTCATCGACATGAAGGCGGCCCGCGGTATCGACTAACAACACGTCGTAGAATTTCAATTTAGCGTGCTGAAGCGCCCGATTGACGATATCGATCGGTTTTTCCTGGGCGTCAGATGGAAAGAAATCGACCCCGACGCTTTGCGCCAGCGTTTCCAGCTGTTTAATGGCCGCCGGACGATAGACGTCGGCGGAAACCACCAGCACCTTTTTCTTCTGTTTTTCTCTAAGAAATTTACCTAACTTACCCACGCTGGTGGTTTTACCGGCCCCTTGCAGGCCGGCCATCAAAACCACGGCCGGCGGCTGAGCGGCAAGGTTCAGCTCCGCGTTAACCTCCCCCATGGCGCCGACAAGCTCATTCTTAACGATCTTGACGAACTCTTGTCCCGGGGTCAGGCTCTTGTTGACTTCGTGGCCGACGGCCCGCTCTTTTACCCGGTTAATAAATTCCCGCACCACCGGTAAGGCGACGTCAGCTTCAAGCAACGCCATACGAACTTCACGCAGCGTCTCTTTTATATTGTCTTCAGTCAACCGCCCGCGGCCGCTGATATTGCGCAATGTGCGCGATAGTCGATCGGTTAAATTTTCAAACATATCTCATGCTCAATGTAAGACAAAGCCGCTACCGCGACGCGAATGGCGCGGATTATAACACGAAAGCCGCGGCGATCTCTGCGCCTCGGGCGCAGAACAGTTGGTGCCTATGGAGACTAACGCTATACTGAATGCTCATTTTACTCAGCTGATAGTTAATAACCTACGCGTATGTCCGTTTTCGCTATTGTCGCTTTGGTCGCCTACACGCTTAGCCTTGGACTGATTATCCCCGGCCTGCTGCGCAAGAACAGCGCATATCGTCGGCTGGCGATACTTTCGGCCGGCGTCGCCCTTATCTGTCATGCGGCGGCGCTTTATCAACGTATTTTTGACGTCCAGGCCGGGCAGAACCTTAGCCTGCTGAATATCGGATCCCTTGTCAGCCTGATCATCTGCACGGTGATGACCATTGTCGCCTCCCGGAATCGCGGATGGTTCCTGCTGCCCATTGTCTACACTTTCGCGCTAATCAACCTGGCGTTCGCCAGCTTTATGCCCGGCGAATTCATTACCCATCTGGAAACCACGCCGGAACTGCTGTTCCATATCGGCCTGGCGCTCTTCTCCTACGCGACGCTGATCATCGCCGCGCTTTATGCGCTACAGCTGGCATGGCTCGATTATTTGTTAAAAAATAAAAAGCTGCGCTTTACCGCCGATATGCCGCCGCTGATGAGCATCGAGCGCAAAATGTTTCACATCACCCAGGTCGGCGTGATTCTTTTGACTCTGACGCTGTGTACCGGTTTGTTCTATATGGACGATCTGATCGACAACAAAGAGAATCTGCACAAGGCGATCTTTTCGTTGTTTGCCTGGTTTATCTATATTCTACTGCTGTGGGGGCACTACCATGAAGGATGGCGAGGACGCCGCGTGGTATGGTTTAACCTGATCGGCGCGCTGCTGCTGACCTTATCCTACTTCGGCAGCCGGGTAATACAGCATTTCGTCGCCGCCTGACGCGGCGCGTAGCCTGATAAAAAAGAGAGCCGTGCGGCTCTCTTTTTTATTTTCCAATCAGATATGTAACTCCGACAGTTTCTCTTTCGGCAACGCCAGCTCATCGTTATGGTTGATGCCGATATCGCGATCCAGAATATGCCGGGCAATATCCTGGGCTTCGGTCAGCGAATGCAGTTGATACGAACCGCACTGGTATTCGTTAAGCTCGGGAATCTTACGCTGATCGGTCACTTTCAGCACGTCGGCCATGGCGGCTTTCCAGGCATCGGCGACACGCTGCTCGTCAGGCGTACCGATCAGGCTCATGTAAAAGCCGGTACGGCAGCCCATCGGGGAAATATCAACGATCTCTACCCCATCGCCATTCAGATGGTCGCGCATAAAGCCGGCAAACAGGTGTTCCAGCGTATGAATGCCGCGCTCCGGCATGACTTCGATATTCGGGCGGCAAAAACGCAGGTCAAATACGGTGATAGTATCGCCATGAGGGGTTTTCATGGTTTTGGCAACCCGGACAGCGGGCGCAGCCATACGAGTATGATCTACAGTAAAACTATCTAGTAATGGCATAAGGCCACCTCCTCATAGAAAAAATTTATTTTTTCTCATTTCCGGGAACTTTTCTTTTCCATGCAAGTCTGACTATTTGAAAGACGCGCATTTATCATCATCCCTATTAGAGATGTTTATTTGGCCACATTTATATGTGGCCTTTTCTTTTACTGGGCCGCCAAATACGCTTCAAAGCTTACCTTATCGTCCGCCTCGATCTGCCGCTGACGGCGCCATGAACGTTCACTCTCCGCTTCCAACTGTTCTTCTGTCAATACCTGCAGCGGCTCTTCGCGGAGCATCTTACGGTATTTTTCCGCCAGATGAAGTCCAACCCCGCGATTGCCGCTTTCTTTCATCAGGTTCAACAGACGACCGGAGAAGGTGGTTTCGGGATCGTCAAAGCCAATAATCAGCTCATCGCAAACTTGCTGATAATATGGCTGATCGCTGCCGTTATCCAAAACCTCGGCGACCCGACGCAGGTCGGTAAACAACGATTTTCCGATCTTGGCGATAGGATGCTGTTCCGTTTCACACCCCATACCGATAGTCTGCCCCGGTTTACGCCCTTCAAGTATCACGCGATTCCAGTTTTTACGCGTGCACAACAGTTCATCTGCGCTCATCTCCGGCGCATCCGCCAACGCACACCAGATCAGGAACAGATCCAGGAAACGTACCTGGCTGGCATCGACCCCGGTAGGCGAGAAAGGATTGATATCCAACGAACGGACTTCAATATATTCAATCCCGCCACGCAGCAGGGCGTCGGAGGGGGACTCGCCCGCCCGGGTAACGCGTTTCGGCCTTATTGGCGCATAAAGCTCATTTTCAATCTGCAATACGTTGGTATTTAACTGTAAGTAGCGGCCGTCTTTCTTTATCCCGATCTTCTCATACTCTTCCGACGGGGTTTTTATCGCCTGTTTCAGCGCCGCCACATAGGTATTCAGATCGTTAAACGTAATACCCAAATTGCTCTGTGACTTATTAGTGTAGCCGAGATCGCTCATGCGCAGGGACGTTGCATAGGGGAGATAACACATCCCTTTTTCCGTGCGTTCAAACGGCAGCAACGTCTCCCTGCCTTGCAGGAAGGAGGAGCAAATC
Source organism: Brenneria populi (assembly GCF_036016195.1). Lineage (NCBI taxonomy): Bacteria > Pseudomonadati > Pseudomonadota > Gammaproteobacteria > Enterobacterales > Pectobacteriaceae > Brenneria > Brenneria populi. The sequence continues at coordinate 6,177 of NZ_JAYWTM010000038.1, forward strand.
GCGGGCGACGCGCCAAACAGATACGGAATAACCCAGCCAAAGCGGTAATAATTTCGGATCAGACGGAAATATCCGGCGGAGATTTCCGCTTTACCGCTTTCCATATCGCTGACGCCGGCCCGGGCCTGCCAGAATGATAACGGCAAGGAAAAATTGTAGTGTACGCCGGAAATCGTCTGCATCAGCGCGCCATAGCGGCTCTTCAACCCTTCACGATAAAGAGTTTTGAAACGCCCGATATTGGATGAGCCATATTGCGCCAGCTCGATATCTTGCTCATTAGCGATAAAGCACGGCATGCTCAACGGCCACATCAGCTCGTCACCCAAATTACGCGCGACGTGACGATGGATATCGCGCAAAAACGCCAGGGTATGATCGACATCTTTATCGACCGGCGTAATAAACTCCAGCAGCGCTTCGGCAAAATCCGTTGTAATCCATGGATGCGTCAACGCCGCGCCTAACGTCTCCGGATGCCTGGTTGCGGCAAGCTGTCCGTCCGCCATAACGCGCAAAGTTTCGCGCTCGATGCCGCGCTGGATACCGTTCACCGCCTGAGGATTATTTTCCAGCCAGGAAAGAGCCTGTGATATATCCGGGATCAAATCGACCTCCCGATGTTAAATGTAATGTTTGTAAGCATAATTGAAACTTGATGGACCGCACCAGATCTCATTTCCGGTTAAGACCACCCTGCCATGCCTTGCAAGATTATCCCCGTCAGAACGATATAGCGCAGCATTTTTCCAATACAGATAAAAACCGCCGAGCTTATCCAAGGCATGCGTAACCAACCTGCCAATACGCACAACAAATCGCCGACTAGCGGAATCCAGCTAAATAATAACGCAGCCGGGCCGTAACGCCGTAGCCAGCGTACAGCCAAACCATATCCCATCGATGGTTTTGGCGCCGGCAGCCGGCGCCCGATGAAAACATTGGTTAATCCGCCCAGAGTATTCCCCGCCGTTGCGGCCATAATCAGCAACAGGGGGCCCGCGCTTTCAGAAACCAGCAAAGAAATGAGCAAAACTTCCGAACCGCCGGGCAGCAACGTCGCGCTCAGCAGGCTACTCCAGAAGAGAGAAAAAGCGGCCCATAACTCACTCACCGTTTACGCACATCAACCACGGTCATCTTTGCCCTTACGGCCGCCTCAACGCCATAATCCGCATCCTCAAACACCACGCAGTTTTCCGGCGCGACGGCTAGCAATTCGGCGCAGCGTAAAAAGGTATCGGGAAAAGGCTTATGATTATCGACATCATCCGCCCCTACAATTGCGTCAAAAAAGTCGCGTAGGCCGAGATGCTTCAGCAGTTTGTCGGCCAACGCATGGGTACTCCCGGTGCCAACCGCCATTGGGCGGCGTCCCCAATACGCTTTAACGATATCGACCGTGGGCAACGGTTTTACCGTATCCAGCAGCATCGCCTCCACCGCCGCCGCTTTTTCGGCGGCCAGCTGGTAGGGGTCGATATCAGCCTGATGATGATGAATAATAGCCTGCGCGATACGCCAGGTAGGCGATCCGTTCAGTGCCGTCATAGCGGCGGCATCATAGCTAATCCCGTATCTTGCCAGCACTTGATTCCATGCTTTCTGATGCGTGGGTTCCGTATCGAGGATGGTGCCGTCCATATCAAAGATCAAACCTTGATAGCGATCGTACATCATGACTCCGTGCTCACTGAAAAAGAGTGATCTACTTTAGCGTAAAGTGGAAACATTGTCGCTCACTCAATAATCTTATGAAAATCAGGTTATTACCCTTACTTGTGAAAAGATTGCCAAACGAATGCGATAAACGGGGCGACCTATCGCGAAAGAGAAGCGCTCAACAGCGCGGGCAAACGTAATCTTGAAGTGGTTTACTGAATTT
>NZ_JAYWTM010000039.1:0-31005 GCF_036016195.1 Brenneria populi
TACCAACTGAGCTATTCCCGCCCGGGATAACGACCGAAATCAGATAAGAAATTCTGTATCGGTACGGGGTGCGCATTATACGAGAAATCCTCCCGACCGCAAGCCCCTGAAAATGAAAAAATGTCTGACTGCCGATAAAAAGAGCAACACGGCGGTAAAACGCGCATTTCTTCCCATAATGCGGCGCCGGTTTCCCTTCCGGTTGCCGCTCTCGGCCCGCCAGGTCTACAGCCGAATAAAATGCTCGCGGTAATAGGCCAATTCCGCCAGCGATTCGCGAATGTCATCCATCGCCTGATGCGAGCCCTGCTTTTTAAAGCCGGCCAAAATTTCAGGCTTCCAGCGGCGCGCCAGCTCTTTCAGCGTACTGACGTCCAGATAGCGGTAATGGAAATAGGCCTCCAGCTCCGGCATATAGCGGAATAAAAAGCGGCGATCCTGGCCGATGCTGTTGCCGCAGATGGGCGACTTGCCCGCCGGCACCCATTTTTTCAAGAACGCCAGGGTTTCCAGCTCCGCCGCGCGCTCGTCAATCTTGCTGGCTTTCACCCGGTCGATCAGGCCGCTGGCGCCGTGGGTGCGCACATTCCAATCGTCCATCAGCGACAGTTGGCTATCCGGCTGGTGAACCGCCAGAACCGGCCCTTCGGCCAATACATTTAAATTGGCGTCGGTTACGAGCGTCGCTATTTCAATAATACGGTCCCGCTCAGGATCCAATCCCGTCATTTCAAGATCGATCCAGATTAGGTTATTTTCATCTACCATCGTGGGTATCCCTGTTTAGTATTGGGCGGCTGTCTGACTGTCGACGCCGATCGGGCGTCAACCCGAATGCCCGCCGGCGGGCATCGGTTAATTAAAATCAAATAGCGTGTATTATAGTCGCTCCGGTCGCCATGGGCGATGATCATAGGGTTAAGTGAGGCTCAGTGAGCAAAAAGAAACTGTCGAAAGGTCAACAGCGTCGGGTTAGCGCCAACCATCAGCGCCGTCTCAAGCATGCGGATAATAAGGTCGAGTGGGATGACAGCCAGCTGGGAGAAGCCCAGGAAGGCATTATCATCAGCAGATTCGGCATGCATGCGGATGTGGAATCCGCCGGCGGCGTTCTGCATCGCTGCAATATCCGCCGCACCATTAAATCTTTGGTGACCGGCGACCGCGTTGTCTGGCGCGCGGGAAATGAAGCGCTGGCGGGCATCAGCGGCATCGTCGAAGCCGTTCACCCGCGCCGCTCCGTGCTGACCCGCCCCGACTTTTACGACGGTGTAAAGCCGATCGCCGCCAATATCGATCGGATCGTTATCGTTTCGGCCATTCTTCCTGAACTCTCGCTTAATATTATCGATCGCTATCTGGTGGCCTGCGAAACGCTGGAGGTCGAACCGCTGATCGTGCTCAACAAGATCGATCTGCTGGACGAAGAGGCGCGCCGGTTCGTTGACGGCCTGATGGATATCTACCGCGCGCTCAACTATCCGGTGATTATGGTCTCCAGCCATACGCAGCAGGGTATCGCCGAGCTGGAGCAGGCGCTGACCGGGCGCATCAGCATCTTCGCCGGGCAGTCGGGAGTGGGCAAATCCAGCCTGCTCAATGCCCTGCTGGCGCTGGGAGAGGAGATCCTGGTCAACGAAGTGTCCGATAATTCGGGGCTGGGGCAGCATACCACCACCGCGGCCCGGCTTTATCATTTCCCGCACGGCGGGGACGTCATCGATTCGCCGGGCGTGCGCGAGTTCGGCCTCTGGCACCTGGAGCCGGAGCAGGTTACCCGCGGCTTTGTCGAATTTCGTGAATATATGGGCGGCTGCAAATTCAGGGACTGCCGTCATGACAACGATCCGGGCTGCGCCATCCGCGCGGCGGTCGAGCGCGGCGATATCGCCGAAGAGCGTTTTGATAACTATCACCGCATTCTGGAAAGCATGGCGCAGGTAAAAACGCGTAAAACCTTTTCCGATACGGATAACTGACATTTATCTTATCCATCGCTACAATGCGCACCCTTAATTACGGCGTGTCGCCGCGCCTAATGCCGATCGTCTAAGTATCGAGATACCCGTGGCGGCCAGCGGGGTGAGGCCGTTCCGACGGGAACCTCCCCGGCGTTTCCCCTAAAAATGGGCTTAAGTGAATGGCATTAGGTGGCCGCTCCGGCGTTTTTTATTCAATGGCGTATCACAAATCCAAGAGGCTCACTGTGCTGGATAATATAAAAATCAAACTACAGTATTGGCTTCCCAAAATCTGGCTGACCCGCTTGGCCGGCTGGGGAGCCGATAAGGCGGCGGGTAGGCTCACCAGGCTGGCGATCGATCTGTTCGTGCGCTATTACAAGGTCAATATGCAGGAAGCGCGGCAGCCTGACAGCGCCGCCTACCGAACGTTTAACGAATTTTTTGCCCGTCCGCTGCGGCCGGAAGCGCGCCCGATCGACCCGCACGCGCACCGGCTGGTGCAGCCCGCCGACGGCGTATTGTCGCAGTTCGGCGCCATTGCCGACGGCAAACTGATTCAGGCCAAAAACCACCTCTACTCCCTGGAAGCGCTGCTGGCGGGCAACTACGTCATGGCCGACCTATTCCGCGATGGGTTGTTCGCCACCACCTATTTATCGCCGCGCGATTATCACCGCGTTCATATGCCGTGCGACGGCGTGCTGCGGGAAATGATTTATGTCCCCGGCGATTTGTTCTCCGTGAATTTGCTGACGGCGGCGAACGTGCCGAATCTTTTCGCCCGCAACGAGCGCGTGATCTGTCTGTTCGACACCGAATTCGGCCCGCTGGCGCAAATTCTGGTGGGGGCGACCATCGTCGGCAGTATCGAAACCGTTTGGGCGGGAATCGTCACGCCGCCGCGGGAAGGCATTATTAAACGCTGGACCTACCCGCACGCCGGGGAAGAGGGTGCCGTCGAGCTGGCGAAAGGCCAGGAGATGGGGCGCTTTAGGCTGGGATCGACGGTGATCAACCTGTTCTCGCCGGATCGGGTGCAGTTTGCCGCCAACCTCAGCTGCCTCGGCGTTACCCGCATGGGCGAACCGTTCGCCGAGTCTCTGCGCGGGGAACAGGCGCCGCAGGAAAGCGCGTATGACGCGGCATCCGGGCACACGCCGCCGGCGGAGACGCATAGCGCCGATGCCGACAGGACGGATAAGCGGGGATAATCTCGCGCGCCGTCGTTCACTCCCGTTTATTATTGCAAGTTAAAGGTAGGCCAAGGGTGCGTCTGATTGCGATTTTTCTGCTGGGATGTTTGTTATCAACCGCTTCGTTGGCCGCTTCGTTGCCTACCGAGGCACAGTTACGCCAACAGTTACAGCTAGCGGAAGCGAACAAAGGCGCCGCCGATCAGGCTGCGATTGTCGAAGAGCTCAGGCTCGCCCTGAATGCGCTGCAGGAACGCAATGAATCGCGCGAGCGCGCGGCGCAGTACCAGCGCGTTATCGATGATTTTCCCAAACTTATTCAGGATCTGCGGCGTCAGATAACCGCGGAAGACGATAAGCCGTCGGCGATAGCGGAAAGCCTCTCCGTCAACGATCTTGAACAGCAAACCCTGCAAACCAGCAGCCAGCTGCTGGAGCAGTCCCGTCAGCTCCAGCAAGAGCAGGATCGCCTGCGAGAGATCGGCGATTCGCTGGGGCAGTTGCCCCAGCAGCAAACCGAAGCCAGCCGGTCGCTCAGCGATATCGAACGCCGCATCCAGCTACTGGGTACGCCGCCGTCCCCGCTGGCTCAAGCCCAGCTCTCCGCCCTACAGGCCGAAGCGGCGCTGCGTAAAAGCCGGGTTGACGAGCTGGAGCTGGCGCAATTGTCCGCCAGCAGCCGCCAGGAGTTATCGCGCCTGCGCGCCGATCTTTATAAAAAACGCCACGATAATCTGGACATCCACCTGCAGAATCTGCGCAGCAGAATTAATAGCCTGCGGCAAAAAGAGGCCGAACAGGCGCTGGAAAAAACCGAATTGCTGGCGGAGCAGAGCGGCGACCTGCCCGCCGTCATCGGCGAGCAGTTGAAAATCAACCGCGAACTGTCCGTCTCCCTCAACCAGCAGGCGCAGCGCATGGATCTGATCGCGTCTCAGCAGCGCCAGGCCACGACGCAGACCCTGCAGGTTCGCCAGGCGCTGAGCACCATTCGCGAGCAGTCCCAGTGGCTCGGCGTGTCGCCGGTATTGGGAGAAACGCTGCGCGCCCAGATCGCCCGGCTGCCGGAAATGCCCAAACCGCAGATGCTGGACAGCGATATGGCGCAGCTGCGCGTACAGCGTCTGCACTTTGAGGATTTGATTAATAAGCCTCACGAGCTCGATAAAATCAAACAGGACGACGGCTCGCCGCTCACCGGCACGCAGCAGCGCATCCTCGCCGATCAGTTGCGCACCCAGCGCAACCTGCTGACCTCGCTGATTTCCGGTTGCGATACGCAGATTCTGGAGTTGACCAAGCTCAAGGTCGCCAACGGTCAGTTGGTCGACGCGCTGAACGAAACCCGCGAGGCGGCGCACCGCTATCTTTTCTGGGTCGCCGACGTCGATCCCATCACCTTCTCCTACCCGCTGAAGCTGGTGCAGGATCTCACCCGCCTGCTGTCGCTGGATACCCTGACCCAGCTCGGCAGCGCCATGGTGATGATGGTCACCAGCCGTGAAACCGTGATCCCCCTGCTGGGGGCGCTGCTGCTGGTCGGATTCAGCGTCAGCTCCCGCCGTCATTACCATGCCTTTTTGGAGCGGGCCGGCAGCCGGGTGGGTAAAGTGACCCTCGACCACTTTACCCTGACGCTGCGCACCGTTTTCTGGTCGATTCTGACGGCGCTGCCGCTGCCGGTGCTGTGGGCCGCCTGGGGCTATGGGCTGCAAAACGCCTGGCCCTACCCGATGGCGGTGGCGATCGGCGACAGCGTCACCGCCACCGTGCCATTAATGTGGGTGGTGATGATCAGCGCGTCCTTCTCTCATCCTCAGGGGCTGTTCATCGCCCATTTCCGCTGGTCGCCGGACCGAGTGGCCCGCGCCATGCGTTACTATCGGTTGTCGATCGCCTTCATCGTGCCGTTAATCATGGCGCTGATCACCTTTGATAAACTGAACGACCGCGAATTCTCCAGCACGCTGGGACGCCTGTGCTTTATCTTGCTTTGCTTGGCGCTGAGCCTAGTCACCACCGGCCTGAAACGGGCGGGCATTCCCCTCTACCTGGATAAAGAGGGCTCGGGGGAAAATCCGGTCAATCGGGCGATGTGGAATTTGCTGATCTGCGTGCCGCTGGCCGCCGCGCTGGCGTCCTGCATCGGCTATCTGACCACCGCTCAGGCGCTGCTGGCGCGGCTGGAAACCTCGGTTTCCATCTGGTTTTTCCTGCTGGTGATTTACTACATTATTCGCCGCTGGATGCTGATTCAGCGCCGGCGCATCGCTTTCGATCGCGCCAAACACCGGCGTTCCGAAATTCTGGCGCAGCGCGCCCGCGGCGAAGAGGACGCGCCGTCTCCGGCGTATCATGAAGGCGCTTCGGAAGCGGTCGAGGAGCCGGTGGTGGATCTGGACGCCATCAGCGCCAAGTCGCTGCAGCTGGTGCGCTCTATTCTGACGCTGATCGCCCTGGTTTCGGTGATCGTGCTCTGGTCCGAGATCCATTCCGCGTTCGCTTTTATGGAAAATATCAGCCTGTGGGATGTGACCAGTACGGTACAGGGCGTTGAGAGCATCCAGTCGATTACGCTGGGCTCAGTGCTGATCGCGGTGCTTATTTTCGTTATTACCGCGCAGCTGGTGCGCAACCTGCCCGCGCTGCTTGAGCTGGCGCTGCTGCAGCATTTGGAGCTGTCGCCGGGCAGCGGGTATGCCATCACCACCGTCAGCAAATATATTCTGATGCTGATTGGCTGCATGATGGGGTTCTCGCTCATCGGCATTGAGTGGTCCAAACTGCAGTGGCTGGTCGCCGCGCTGGGCGTCGGGCTGGGCTTCGGCCTGCAGGAGATTTTCGCCAACTTTATTTCCGGGCTGATCATTCTGTTTGAAAAACCGATACGTATCGGCGATACCGTGACTATCCGCGATCTGACCGGCAGCATCATGCGCATCAACACCCGGGCGACCACCATCTCGGACTGGGACCGCAAAGAGATCATCGTGCCGAACAAAGCCTTTATCACCGAGCAGTTTATTAACTGGTCCCTGTCCGATTCGGTGACGCGCGTGGTATTGACCATACCGGCGCCCGCCGACGCCGACAGCAAAGAGGTCACCGACCTGCTCATGGACGCGGTCAGCCGCTGTTCGCTGATTCTGGATAACCCGCCGCCGGAAGTCTTTCTGGTCGATTTACAGCAGGGGATTCAGATTTTCGAACTGCGCATCTTCGCGGCCGAAATGGGGCACCGCATGCCGTTGCGCCACGAACTTCACCAGCTGATTCTGGAAAATTACCGCAAGCGCCATCTGGTCATGCCGTTCCCGCCGTTCCAGGTGCGGATGGAGCATGTATCGCGCAAGGGAAAGACAATGTCTTCGGGAAATAGCCGCGCCACGGGCGGCGTATAACGGCGCGCGCATGCGCATCCCGCTCCTCGTACCGCAGCGCCTGCCGTCAGGAGCGTTCGACGGAGAAAGCGATGACGTCGCTCAGCTTCTCGGCGCCCAGCGCCAGCATAATCAGGCGATCGACCCCCAGCGCCACCCCCGAGCACTCGGGCAGTCCATGTTGTAACGCGGCCAGCAAATTTTCATCAATCGGCTGCTGAGTCAGCCCCAGCGCGGCGCGCTTGCGGTTGTCCTGCTCAAAGCGCCGGCGTTGCTCGTCGCAGTCGGTGAGCTCGCGAAACCCGTTCGCCAGTTCGATGCCTTTGAAATAGACCTCGAAACGTTCGGCGACCCGATTATCCTCGGTACTGATTTCAGCCAGCGAAGCCTGGGTCGCTGGAAAATGATACACAAACGTCGGTTTTTCGCCGCCGATGTTCGGCTCAACGCCGAAGGTGAACAGCATTTGCACCAGGGCGTCGCGATCCTCTTCGCGGCAGGCGATGTCGCCCAGCCCCAGTTTTTCCGCCGCTTCACGCAGCTGGGCCTTATCGGCGCAGAGCGGATCGAGCTCCAGATGACGCAAAAAAGCCTGCTGATAGGAGAGCAGCTCGGCGCTTTCACACTCCAGCACCTGCTGCAACAAGTCATCCACCTCGTTCATCAGACGGTACATATCATAGTGCGGGCGATACCACTCCAGCATGGTGAACTCCGGGTTATGATACCTGCCGGACTCTTCGTTGCGGAAACTGCGGCATAGCTGAAAGATGGGGCCGCTGCCGTCGGCAAGCAGACGTTTCATATGGTATTCCGGGCTGGTCATCAGATACAGCGTCATGCCCTCCGAGGCGCCCGGCCCGACAAAACGGGTCTGAAACGGACACATATAGACATCCGTCACCGTGGAGCGACTCATCGCCGGCGTTTCAACCTCCAGTATCCCACGATCGGTGAAAAAACGCCGGATAGCGGAGACTATCGACGCGCGCTTTAACAAAGTAGCGACAGAGGCGCTGGGTTGCCAACTTGTCGTTTCGCTCATGGTTATTACTCCAAAGTCAAACAGGTGGAGCAGTCTACCCGTATCAGCGCGGGCAGACAAAAAATTTACTTGCGGTAAATTTTCAACCACGCTTGCGGCGGCATGGATGCCCGCCATACAAAAACGTCGGGAACGTTTTTAAACGTCGCTTGCGGCGGCCCGTAGGGTGGCGGACATGGATGCCCGCCATAATTTATCTTCAGTGGAAGATGTTCTTCTATCTCGAATAAAAGAGTTATTAAAGAAATAAAAGCATTATTTCCTGGGAAATAAGCCGTTCGATCACGTTTTTATAAGTTATTCCAGTACACCCTGAAAAAAACACAAAATGCTGGATCACATCAAATTTCATTTGAATCTAGTTCGCTATAATCATTTCCACACAAAAAATAGAGATTTATCTATTCTTCATATGTCCATAAAACATTTTTATGCGCCTTAATGCGCTAACAATTAAGCAGATATATAAAGACTGAGATGAATAATAATAATTTTATTATTTTAACTTAATAAACTTAAATAACTGGAGGAATGCGGTGCAAACCTTTAATGCCGATGTGGCCATTATCGGGGCCGGGGGCGCTGGCTTACGAGCGGCAATTGCTGCCGCCGAAGCAAATCCCCAACTGAAAATTGCGCTGATCTCAAAAGTCTACCCCATGCGTAGCCATACCGTGGCGGCAGAGGGCGGATCGGCAGCGGTCACTCAGGAGCACGATAGCTTTGATTATCATTTCAACGACACCGTATCCGGTGGCGACTGGCTGTGTGAACAAGATGTCGTCGACAACTTCGTCCACCACTGTCCCGAAGAGATGATCCAGCTGGAACAGTGGGGCTGCCCATGGAGCCGTAAACCGGATGGTTCTGTCAACGTTCGCCGTTTCGGCGGAATGAAAATAGAACGTACCTGGTTTGCCGCGGATAAAACCGGCTTCCATATGCTGCACACCCTGTTTCAGACTTCCCTCAAATACCCGCAAATCCAACGTTTTGATGAGCATTTCGTTCTGGATGTTCTGGTTGACGACGGCCAGGCTCGCGGCGTCGTCGCCATCAACATGATGGAAGGATCGCTGGTGCAAATCCGGTCGAATGCGGTGGTTATCGCCACGGGCGGCGCCGGCCGGGTGTATCGCTACAACACCAACGGCGGTATCGTCACCGGCGACGGCATGGGGATGGCGTTCCGCCACGGCGTGCCGCTGCGTGATATGGAGTTCGTACAGTATCACCCCACCGGTCTGCCGGGTTCCGGCATCCTGATGACCGAAGGCTGCCGCGGCGAAGGCGGCATTATGGTCAATAAGGACGGCTACCGTTATCTGCAGGATTACGGCATGGGCCCGGAAACGCCGTTGGGCGAGCCGAAAAACAAATATATGGAGCTGGGACCGCGCGACAAGGTTTCTCAGGCTTTCTGGCATGAATGGCGCGCCGGCCGCACCATCTCCACCCCTCTGGGCGACGTGGTCTATCTCGATCTGCGCCACCTCGGCGAGAAAAAGCTGAAGGAACGCCTGCCGTTTATCTGCGAACTGGCGAAAGCCTATGTCGACGTCGATCCGGTTAAGGAGCCGATCCCCATTCGCCCCACCGCGCACTACACCATGGGCGGCATCGAAACCAATCAAACCTGCGAAACCCGCATCAAAGGTCTGTTCGCCGTCGGCGAATGTTCATCCGTCGGCCTGCATGGCGCCAACCGTCTGGGCTCGAACTCGCTGGCCGAGCTGGTGGTCTTCGGGCGCATCGCGGGCGAACACGCGGTGCAGCGCTCTCAGGAAGCGGCGCCGGCCAACGGCAGCGCGCTGGACGCGCAAACCCGCGACGTCGAGCAGAGCCTGCATAACCTGATGAAACAGGAAGGCAACGAAAACTGGTCGAAAATCCGTGACGAAATGGGCATGACGATGGAAGAAGGCTGCGGTATCTATCGCACCACGGATCTGATGCAGAAAACCGTTGATAAGCTATCCGAGCTGAAAGAACGCTTCAAGCGGGTGAAAATCACCGACCGCTCCAGCGTATTCAACACCGATCTGCTCTATACCATCGAGTTGGGCCACAGCCTGGACGTAGCGGAATGTATGGCGCACTCGGCCATCAACCGTCGGGAATCCCGCGGCGCGCACCAGCGTCTGGATGAAGGCTGCACCGAGCGCGATGATGTGAATTATCTGAAGCATACGCTGGCTTTTTACAACCCTGAGGGCGCGCCGCGCCTGGATTACAGCGATGTGAAAATCACCAAACTGCCCCCGGCCAAACGCGTTTACGGCGCCGAAGGGGATGCTCAGGATAAAAGCAAGAAGGAGCAGGCGAATGGCTGATGAAATGCAAATCCTGAAAATGGAAGTCATGCGCTATAACCCTGAACAGGACAGCGCGCCGCATTTCGAGACGTATGAAGTTCCCTACAACAAGCAAACGTCTCTACTGGATGCGTTGGGTTATATCAAAGATAACCTGGCTGCCGATCTCTCCTACCGCTGGTCCTGCCGTATGGCGATCTGCGGCTCGTGCGGCATGATGGTGAACAATGTGCCCAAGCTGGCCTGCAAAACCTTCCTGCGCGATTACACCAAAGGCATGAAGGTGGAAGCGCTGGGCAACTTCCCGATTGAACGTGATTTGGTCGTCGATATGACCCACTTCATTGAAAGTCTGGAGGCCATCAAGCCTTACATTATCGGCAACGATCGTAAACCGGCAGACGGCGCCAACAGGCAAACGCCGGCGCAAATGGCGAAATACCACCAGTTTTCGGGCTGCATCAACTGCGGCCTGTGCTATGCCGCCTGTCCGCAGTTTGGGCTAAACCCCGAATTCATCGGCCCCGCCGCCATCACGCTGGCGCACCGCTACAATCTGGATAACCGCGATCGCGGCAAGAAAGAGCGTATGCCGCAGCTTAACGGCAGTAACGGGGTATGGAGCTGTACTTTTGTGGGCTACTGCTCAGAGGTTTGTCCTAAGCATGTCGACCCTGCCGCCGCCATTCAGCAAGGCAAGGTCGAGAGCGCCAAGGACTTCATGATCGCGATGCTGAAACCACAATAAGGGAGGGACAATAATGACATCCAAACGTAAAGCGTATGTCCGCGACATGTCGCCATCCTGGTGGAAAAAGCTGGGCTTCTACCGCTTTTATATGCTGCGCGAAGGCACCGCGGTGCCGGCCGTCTGGTTCAGCATCGTGCTGATGTGCGGCGTATTCTCTCTGAAGAATGGCCCGGAAAGCTGGGCGCACTTTGTCGGTTTTCTACAAAATCCGCTGGTGCTGCTCATCAATATCATCGCCCTGCTGGCCGCCGTGCTGCACACCAAAACCTGGTTCGATCTGGCGCCGAAAGCCGCCATCGTCGTGGTGAAAGACGAAAAAATGGGGCCGGAGCCGATTATTAAAGGGCTTTGGGTGGTTACCATCGTAGTAACGCTGGCCATTCTGGCCATCGCCTTACTATTCTGATCGGGAGAAATAACGTGATTAATCAAATGCCAAAACGTTCCGATGAACCGCCGTTCTGGGGATTATTCGGCGCAGGCGGTATGTGGAGCGCCATTTTTTCTCCGGTTATCGTTCTGCTGGTCGGTATTTTGCTGCCCCTCGGCCTATTTCCGGATGCGCTGAGCTATGAGCGTATTATCGCATTCAGCCAGAGCTTCATCGGCCGCGTATTCCTGCTGCTGATGATTATTCTGCCCGTCTGGTGCGGGTTACACCGGATGCACCACGCCATGCATGACCTGAAAATTCACATTCCCGCCGGGAAATGGGTTTTCTATGGCCTGGCGGCAATTTTGAGCGTCGTCACCATTATTGGCGTCGTCACCCTGTAAATTTATTGCCGTCATGAAATCAACGGTCTGCCGATGCAGACCGTTTTTTTTACGCAACCGAGTAAAAGAAAGCGCTATAGCCAAATAATTCGAGCTGCAGGACAAAAACGCAGACCGGTAATGACAATTGAGCGTCACGACCACGGCCAACGGCGTCGAAGAAACGTTATCGCCTCAGCCCATAATTTTATCGCGGAACATAAAAAATACCGCGCCTAATAAGCACAAACCCGCCCAGATATAATCCGTTCGGAAAGGCTCCTTTAAAATAATCATGGAAAAAGGAATAAATACGCTCAGGCTGATAACTTCCTGCAATATTTTAAGCTGCCCTGCGGAAGCGACCTGATAACCAATCCGATTAGCGGGAACCTGTAATAAATACTCAAATAATGCGATACCCCAGCTGACCAATGCGGCGACCAGCCATGCGCGGCCGCTGAAGTAACGCAAATGACCATACCAGGCGAAGGTCATAAACACATTGCTGAGCGTCAGCATGCCTACGGTGATGACTAACGGCGACATCGTTTTTTCTCCATTTTATCCACCGCCGCATTATGTCGTCGCCCGGAGGGAAACGCTACCGCCGCGTTTCCCTCTGAGGAAAAATGTTTACTGCGCGCTACGCTGTATCGCTTTACCGCCCGCTTCGACATCCTGCCCAATGCCGCGCGTCGTATTACAGCCGACGACGGCGGATAGAATAATTACGGAGAAAATGGCGACCAGACTTTTCTTTAACATTATCAATTCCTTCTTAATTAAAATAATCATATTGACGCTATCCCCTAAATAATTCGGGTTGCAGAACAAAAACGCCAACGGCGTTTTTGAACAGCGCTTGCGCCGGCCCCGGGTCACGCGGCGAGCGGAGGACACATTCGTCGGGAGCGAATTTGCCCGGCCAACGGCTGGCCTGCGGTGAGAGACATCCTGTCTTTCATTAATCCCGATGAGCTTACTCAAGTAAGTGATTCGGGTGACTAAACGCGGCCTGCGCACATGCAACTTGAAGTATGACGGGGATAAAGGGAATATCTCTTTAAGAGTAGCCAATATTGGTCGTTTCGCGAAACTTTTCAGGGCAATACGCAGTGGCTGTCGGAAGGCGAAAAAAAGCCGCCAGAGCGGCTAACACCGTTCACTTAAGCCGGTTTTTAGGGGAAACACCGGGGGAGGTTCCCGTAGGGACGCCTCACCCCGGTGGTCGCCCCGTGTATCTCGATGCTTAAACGATCGGCGTTAGCCAGAGCGGCGGTTTTTTTTCAAAGGCGTCATTATTTAACGCGCGAGACGTATTCGCCGGAGCGGGTGTCGACTTTAATCACTTCGCCGATCTGCACGAACAACGGCACTTTAACCACCGCGCCGGTGCTCAACGTCGCGGGCTTGCCGCCCGTACCGGCGGTATCGCCCTTCAAGCCTGGATCGGTATCGACAATTTCCAGCTCGACAAAGTTTGGCGGCGTTACGGAGATAGGCTGGCCGTTCCACAGCGTTACGATGCACTCGGCCTGATCGAGCAGCCATTTAGCGTTATCGCCGACGGCTTTCTCATCCGCGGCCAGTTGTTCAAACGTTTCATTATTCATGAAGTGCCAGAACTCACCGTCGTTGTACAGGTAAGTCAGGTTCATATCCATGACATCGGCGCCTTCGGCGGAGTCCGTGGATTTAAAGGTTTTTTCAATCAGTTTGCCGGTCAGCAAACGGCGCATTTTCACGCGGGCGAAAGCCTGACCTTTACCCGGCTTAACGAATTCACTTGATTCGACAGCGTAAGGCTCACCTTCGAACATGATTTTAAGACCGGAACGGAAATCGTTGCTAAAATAAGTCGCCATAAAGGCCCTCTATATAAATTGATACTGGTACTAAGCCAAAAATGGCACACATTGTAACCCTAAATATACCTTCCAGAGAAGATTGGTTGCAGCAACTTGCGGACGTAATTACCGATCCCGACGAATTGCTGCGGCTTCTGGCGCTGAATCACCACGCCGAACTCCGGCAGGGACATGACGCCCGCAGACTTTTTCCGCTGCGCGTACCGCGCGCGTTTGCGGCGCGCATGCAAAAGGGGAATGCGCGCGACCCCCTGCTGTTACAGGTGTTAACGGCAAGGGAGGAGTTCGTCGCCGCGCCGGGCTTCACCCACGATCCGTTGGATGAGCAGCATAGCGTGGTGCCGGGATTGCTGCACAAATACCACAACCGCGCGCTGCTGCTGGTTAAAGGCGCCTGCGCGGTAAACTGCCGTTACTGTTTCCGCCGGCATTTCCCTTATCAGGACAACCAGGGCAATAAATCAAACTGGCGTCAGGCGCTGGACTATATACGTCGGCATCCCGAACTGGATGAAATCATTTTCTCCGGGGGAGATCCGCTGATGGCGAAAGACCAGGAGCTTGACTGGCTGATAACCGAGCTGGAAACGATTCCCCACCTGAAGCGTCTGCGTATCCACAGCCGCTTGCCGGTGGTTATTCCGGCGCGCGTCACCGAGGCGCTGTGCCAGCGTCTGTCGCGCACGCCGCTGCAGGTGCTGCTGGTCACGCATATTAACCACGCCCAGGAAATCGATCCTGATTTAACACAAAGTATGGCTCGTTTACGCCATGCGGGCGTCACATTGCTGAACCAAAGCGTGCTGCTGCGCGGCGTTAACGACGACGCGGATACGCTGGCGGAACTCAGCAACGCCCTGTTCGACGCCGGCATCCTTCCCTACTATCTCCACGTATTGGATAGAGTGCAGGGGGCGGCCCATTTTCTGGTGGAGGATGAGGAGGCGCGTACGCTGGTCAAGGCTCTGTTGACCAAGGTGTCCGGCTACCTGGTGCCCCGACTGGCGCGGGAAATCGGCGGCGAAGCCAGCAAAACGCCGTTGGATCTGGAACTGAGGCAGCATCCGTAAGCCCCAAAAAGAGCGACAGGGAAAGATACCCGGCGAAATCTCACCGGGCAGCCATGCTGATTCAGGGTTGCGGGCATTTATAAACGCTGCCGACCATCTTGCTGTCCAGCGGAACAAAACCGGACCAAATTGTTTCACTCGGGCTGCTCACGCCATAAATGGTGTTTCCCCCCATCGCCGCCGCCTTATTGCGTAAATCATTCGCCGCGCCGCGCATTGAGCTGCTATCGCCATGATTGCCGGAGAACCAGTTGGTCTGGCTGCCGCTCACCTGGCCAAGTAATTGACACGCCTCGGACGGCTTCGTGTCGGTAAAGGTAACGGCTTGCCCTGCGGGAGTCAGTTGATTGGTGGTGCTGCATCCTGCCAACAATACGGCAGCAGAAAGACCAAGTAATACGCGGATCCGCATTTTCCCCTCCATAAGGATGAATAATAAATTACCGGGATACTCCAGCGATGCAAAAATCGTCGCCCGTTCCCATAACAATAGATACCACAGACATCTTATACCTGAATAAACAATAAAAAATGCTTCGCGGTCGATGAATGATGAACAAAGAACAAACCGCCGGCGCCGCCCCGTCATCGCTGATGACGCCCTGTCCCGCTCTAGGTTTTATCCGAAAAGAAACGGAACCGGCCTATAACGCACTTATTCTCCCCGCGCCATGTACTATCCTGACAGTTGCTTCTGCACGTTTGCACGTTTTCAGCCATGTCTGCCCGCTGCGATTATTCATCAACGCAAAACTACCCGGTTAAACCGCAAGAGACCCGGCGCCGTGCACACTCCGGCTAGCCCGGAACCAGTAAAGCAATATTGCGCCACAAAGGAAACCAACAATATGCTTACCAAGAAAATTTTATGGACCGTCGGCGGCCTGTTTTTATGCGTGTCCGCAAGCCGGGCCGCCGGCCTAATCGCCCCGGACAATACGCTGCGCAACGACCTGGCATGGCTTTCCGACCGCGGGGTGATTAACGTCAGCCTCTCCACCTGGCCGCTAAGCCAAGAGGAGATAGAATCCGCGCTCAGACAGGCAAAACCCGTCACCGATACCGAAAAAAACGTCATTGGCCGAATTGAGCGACGTATCGGCAATCTGAAATCCAACCTTCGCATTACCGCCCATACCGCCAGCGATAAACCGGGATTGCCCCAGGGTTTCGCCGCCACCCGCGCCAGCGATCACGCGCTTTCGCTCGGCGTCGGCGCCAGCGATGAGTTCTGGGATCTCAACCTGAAAGGCACCGTCGAAGGCGAACAGCGTATCGGCGATCAATCCCGCTGGAATATGGACGGTTCCTACGGCGCGGTGAAAATATTCAACCAGTGGCTCTCATTCGGCAAAGTGCCCCAGTGGTGGGGGCCGGGCTATGACGGCAGCCTGATCCGCTCGGACGCCGCGCGGCCGGTGACCGGTTTTCTCCTGCAACGGGCCGATCAGTCCCCGTTCGCCACCCCGTGGCTCTCCTGGATCGGCCGCTGGCAATACCAGCTTTCCGCCGGCCAGCTCGAGCAATACGATTCGGTGCCGGAGACCAAACTGATTGGCGCCCGCCTGACGCTGATGCCGACCGACTTTTTTGAGCTGGGCGCATCGCGCGTCATGATGTGGGGAGGCGAAGGGCGTCCTCAGTCATGGCGCTCGTTTTGGGACGGCGCGGCGGGAAAAGACAATACCGGAACGGACAATGAACCGGGCAACCAGCTGGCCGGCTTTGATTTCAAACTGAAACTGCAGCCGTTAACGGGTTTACCCGTCGGGCTGTACGGCCAGTTGGTCGGCGAGGACGAAGCGGGGATGCTGCCGTCGCAAAATACCTATCTGCTCGGTGTGGAAGGCCATCCGGAATGGGGAACCTCCACCATCAACTGGTACATCGAAGGCGCGACCACTCGCGCGGATGATTCCCGCTTGAACTATGTCTACGCCCACCATATTTATCGCGGCGGTTACTACCAACAGGGCTATCCATTGGGTCACGCCATGGGGGGAGACGGACGCATGCTGTCCGGCAAGGTGGAGCTGGCGCTGGATGACGGGCAGCGCTGGAGCACCCGCGTAACCTACGCCAGGGTTAATCCGGGCGATCAAAACATCAATCGGGCTTTCCCGCGCTCCGACACGCTCAAAGGGATCGAACTCGGCTGGGGTTATGACTTCCAATCAAAGGTTAAACTGGATACGCGCCTGTGGTACACCGATAGCGATAATAGCGACAGCGATGATGTCGGCGCCGGCCTGGACGTGGAAATTCCCATCAATCTCTAAGCGCTTGCGCCGCGATCGATAAAAAAGGCGGGCGACCTAACGCCGATCGTTTAAGCATCGAGCTACACGAAGCGACAGCGGGGTGAGGCGTCCCTAAGGGAGCCCACCCCGCTGTCTTTGCTAAAAATAGGCTTACGCGACCGGCATTACCGCCCTGTTTCGCTATGGCCGCCGACTTACGCGCGCCACTGTTTGAAACGGTTAATCAAACCGTTGGTCGAGCTATCATGGCTGCTGACCTCTTGCGCATCCTGCAACTCGGGCAAAATACGGTTCGCCAGCTGTTTACCTAGTTCCACGCCCCACTGGTCGAAGGTGAAGATGTTCAGGATGGCGCCCTGGGTAAAGATTTTGTGTTCGTACAGCGCAATCAGCAAACCCAGGCTGTACGGCGTAATTTCACGCAGCAGAATGGAGTTGGTCGGGCGATTGCCTTCGAAGACCTTGAACGGCACGACCTGTTCCACCTCTTGCGCCGTTTTACCCGCGGCGGCGAACTCGGCTTCCACGGTTTCGCGGCTCTTGCCGAACGCCAGCGCTTCCGTCTGGGCGAAGAAGTTGGACAGCAGCTTGCTGTGGTGATCGCTTAGCGGATTGTGGCTGATCGCCGGCGCGATGAAATCGCAGGGAACCAGCTTGGTGCCCTGGTGGATCAACTGATAAAACGCATGTTGGCCGTTGGTTCCCGGTTCGCCCCAGATAATCGGGCCGGTTTGGTAATCAACGGGGTTGCCGTTGCGATCGACGTATTTACCGTTGGACTCCATATTCCCCTGTTGGAAATAGGCGGCGAAACGGTGCATATATTGGTCATACGGCAGGATGGCTTCCGTTTCCGCGCCGAAGAAATTGTTGTACCAGATACCGATCAGCGCCATCAACACGGGCAGGTTTTTCTCCGCCGGCGTACTGGCGAAGTGTTTGTCCATGGCGTGGGCGCCGCTGAGCAACTGTTCGAAGTTTTCGAATCCCAGTGAAAGGATGATGGATAAACCGATCGCCGACCACAGGGAGTAGCGTCCGCCGACCCAGTCCCAGAACTCAAACATGTTGTCGGTATCAATGCCAAAATCGCCGACGGCTTTGGCATTGGTAGAGAGCGCGGCAAAGTGTTTCGCCACATGTTTCTCGTCTTGCGCGCTTTTCAGGAACCAGTCGCGCGCGCTGTGCGCGTTGGTCATGGTTTCCTGGGTGGTAAAGGTCTTGGAAGCCACCAGGAACAGCGTGGTTTCAGGGTTCAGCGGCTTCAGCGTTTCGGCGATATGCGTACCGTCGACGTTGGAGACGAAATGCATATTCAAATGATTTTTATACGGTTTCAGCGCTTCGGTGACCATATAGGGCCCCAAATCGGAACCGCCGATGCCGATATTCACCACATCGGTAATCGCCTTGCCGGTATAGCCTTTCCACTCGCCGCCGATAACGCGTTCGCTGAATTTTTTCATTTTTTCCAGGACGGCGTTCACTTCCGGCATCACATCTTTGCCATCGACCAGAATCGGCGTATTGCTGCGATTGCGCAGCGCGACATGCAACACCGCGCGGTTTTCGGTACGGTTGATTTTCTCGCCGGAGAACATGGATTTAATTGCGCCGGCCAGATCGGTTTCCCGCGCCAGCGCCTGCAGTTTGTCCAGGGTTTCCGCCGTAATGCGGTTTTTGGAGTAATCCAGCAGTAACAAATCGTCAAAAGTGGCGGAAAAATGCGCGAAACGCTGGCTGTCCTGAGCAAACAACGCTTTGATCTGCACATCTTTCATCACATCAAAATGTTGTTGCAACGCTTGCCATGCGGCGGTTTCGCTTGGATTGATATTTTTCATAACTATGCTCTCTCTCCGAGAATGAAATCAAAAATCGCTTGTCCGATTGTATCCCGTAAATCGCCGCTTGAGATCCCTTTTCTTGAGATAGCTAAAGAATTCGCGTCGTCGGACAAAAACGCCAAACGCGTTTTTGCACGGCATTCGCGCCGACCCCGAAGGGGCGATAGGGCGAGCGACGCCGCCGACGCACCGGCCACTTGAAGTATGGCGGGGATAAATGCGCATCCGCGGCGTTTGTTTATTGACAGCGGCGGGAGAACCCGCTATTTGTAACAGCGTACTTGCGCGCCCGGCGCGCAAGCCAGAAGAGGAGCGTCGCCCAGGTAAGATATCGCAGGATCCGCAGTCCGTTAATGATATCCGAGGGGGAGCGATGCCGAGATGAGATGATAGGCGGTATTCACTTCATCGACCGCAGGGGCTGAATCCCCTGGGTTGTCACCCGGTCCGCCCGCAAGGGCGTTCAGCAAGGTGGAGCGCTTCTGGGTGTATCGTAGTTTCGCTTTCTACGCCTGCTCCCTGCTTACCGCTCTTCCCTTGTGCCAAGGCTGATAAATAATCGCTGTTGTGAAAAAATGAGAACAATAGCCCCTGCACGAGGTTTTCACATGTCCGACCAAACAAATCCTATTATCGCCAAATTCGGCGGCACCAGCGTCGCTGATTTCGACGCGATGAATCACAGCGCCGACGTGGTGCTGTCCAACCCTAACGTACGGGTAGTCGTGCTCTCCGCCTCCGCCGGCGTCACCAACCTACTGGTCGCCCTGGCGGAAGGTCAAAGTCAGGAGCAACGCCTTCACCTGCTGGATCAGATCCGCAGAATCCAATACGCCATTATCGATCGGCTGGCGCAGCCCGCGGTGATCCGCGACGAAATCGACCGGATGCTGGAGAACGTCACGACGCTGTCCGAAGCCGCCGCGCTGGCGACCTCCAACGCCTTGACGGACGAACTGGTCAGCCACGGCGAACTGATGTCCACCCTGCTGTTTGTTGAAGTGCTGCGCCAGCGCGACGTGGTCGCCGAATGGTTCGACGTGCGTAAAATCATGCGCACCAACGACCACTTCGGACGCGCGGAACCCGACTGCGCGGCGCTGGGCGAGCTGACGCGCAGCCAGCTGCAGCCCCGCCTGGGTAACGGCCTCATCATCACGCAAGGCTTTATCGGCAGCGAAGCCAAAGGCCGCACCACCACCCTGGGCCGCGGCGGCAGCGATTACACCGCCGCCCTGCTGGGCGAAGCCCTGAATGCCGCCCGTATCGATATCTGGACCGACGTTCCCGGCATCTATACCACCGACCCGCGCGTAGTGCCGGCGGCCAAACGCATCGACCAGATTATGTTTGAAGAAGCCGCCGAGATGGCGACCTTCGGCGCCAAAGTGCTGCACCCGGCGACGCTATTGCCGGCGGTGCGCAGCGATATTCCGGTGTTCGTCGGCTCCAGCAAAGATCCCGCCGCGGGCGGCACGCTGGTGTGCAACAAAACGGAAAACCCGCCGCTGTTCCGCGCGCTGGCGCTGCGCCGTAAACAGACGCTGCTGACGCTGCACAGCCTCAATATGCTGCATGCGCGCGGCTTCCTGGCCGAAGTGTTCTGCATTCTGGCCCGTCATAACATCTCGGTGGATTTGATCACCACGTCCGAAGTGAACGTGGCGCTGACGCTGGATACCACCGGTTCGACCTCCACCGGCGACAGCCTGCTCTCCAGCGCGCTGTTGACCGAGCTCTCCTCGCTGTGCCGGGTGGAAGTTGAAGAAAATCTGTCTCTGGTGGCGTTAATCGGCAATAACCTTGCCCACGCCTGCGGCCTGGGCAAAGAGGTCTTCGGCGTGCTGGAGCCCTTTAATATCCGTCTGATTTGCTACGGCGCCAGCAGCAATAACCTGTGCTTCCTGGTTCCGGGCGGCGATGCGGAGCATGTGGTGCAAACCCTGCACCGCAATTTGTTCGAATAACGCCCCGCGTCGCCGGCAGCGGGCGTACGCCCGCTGTCTCTCCCTATACGGCGCGACGGGAAACCCCTTTCTCTTTTCCGCCGAACCGTTGGCGCCATAACCGCGGCGTCATCCCGGTCTCCCTGGCGAACACCACCGAAAAATAGTTGCTGTCCTCAAAGCCGCAGCATATGGCTATTTCGCTGATTAACATATTGTCGCCGCGCAGCAGATATTTGGCGTGGCAGAGGCGCAGCTGGCGCAGATACTGAGCGACGGTCATACCGGTCTGCTGGCGGAACAGCCGGCGCAACGCCCGTTCCGTCACCCGGTGCCGGTCGCAGAACGCCTGAACATTGAACGGGCTATCGAGGCTATTGCCCAGCTCCGCGATCAGGAGATCGAGCGTTTCCCCGCTCTCCAGGCGATCGGCGCTGACGGGCTGATGGCGATGACGGCATAGCGTGATGGCGAGATTCAGAAACAGGCTTTCCAAAAAGCAGCGCGACAGGGCGTCATCTTTCCGGCTTTCATGCTCTATCTGACCGATTATCTGGCGCGCCTGCGCCATGCCGAGGCTGCTCAGCCGCCAGCGCGGATCGCTCTCCGGCTTACGCTGCAGCAGCTCGCGCCAGTCGACGTTCAGCCGCAGCCGCTCGGGGCAGTAGATAATATTGTGCAACGTCAGGTTGTTGACCGACTCGTAACCGTGGCGATCTTCCGCGCGGATATAAAACAGATCCCCGCAGGTTATGCAATAAGGCCGGTCATTCAGCACGTGCAGGCCGTTGCCGCGCCATACCAGCACCAGTTCGCAAAACTCATGGCTATGCTCGGCGAAAACGTTTTGCGGATAGCGATCCGCCACCGCCACCGGCTGCGAGTCCGATGCGAAGAAGTCCTCTTTTCTCAGAATCAGTTGAGCGGACACGGCGATCACTCACGCAAGGCCAGCGAATGGCAGGAGGCGAGCAGTATTCGCCATTTCGCCGCAAAAATCGGTGATTCGCTTCGCATTCTCAGTGGCGGTCTGCCATCATGCTCAGACGCATCGCCTGCGGCGAGAGGGAAAACTCGCGCTTAAATAAAGTGGAGAAGTGATTGCTATCGCCAAAACCGCACCGGTACGCGATTTCCGTGACATTTTCATCGCTATGGCGCAGCAGATGACGCGCCTTCGTCAGTCTCAGCCTATTGAGGTAACGCTGCGGCGTCAGGCCGGTTTGCTGCTTCAACTGCCGGTGCAGCGTGCGCAACGAGAGGCTGAACTGGCCGGCCAGCTGTTCCCAGCACACCGTTTCGCTATAGTGATCGTCCAGCCAGGCGATAAGGTGATTCAGCCGCCCATTGTCGTCGCGGGCCACCTCGCCGAAACTGCTTTTACTAAGCAGAACCAGCAATTGCATAAACAGAATTTCGCGCTCGGCGATGGCGTGCGTGCCGGCGTCTTTCCCCAGCGCCTCCAGCCGTTCGATAAAGCGTTTAATCTGCTGCAAGATGCTCTGGTTAACCCGCCAGTGGGACGGATAGACCCCATCGCGCTCCTGCGGCAGCAGTTTATCCAGCCCGGCCAGGAAACAGAAGGCGTCCGGCGCCCGATACAATACGTTGGTCAGGCGGAGATTTTCCGTATGTTCAAACAGATGCCGATCATAATCGCGCACAAAACAGATCGAACCGCCGCTCAGCGTATAGGGCTGGCCATTAAAGACGTGCGTTCCCGTCCCCTGTTCGACGATCACGATTTCGTAAAAGTCATGATGATGCTCAGGAAATTCCGGCTGCGGCAGGCGCGGCTCGATCGCCACCGACGCATGGCCTGAAGGGAAAAAGTCAATGCTGCGTAAAACGGTCATCATCACCCCCAAATCACCGTAACTGATGATGGGATAGTAGATAACGATTCTCATCCGTACCTTAAACTTTAGACGTCAAAACGCGCAAATCCGGTTGGATTTTCAAGAACGGTGCGAAATTATGCGGAAATGCGGCGGCCGTCACAGGCGAAGATAGGCGCGATGAAGCCGAATGCTGGTCACTTAAGCCAATTTTTAGGGGAAACACCGGGGGAGGTTCCCGTAGGGACGCCTCACCCCGGTGGTCGCACCGTGTATCTCAATGCTTAAACGATCGGCATTACGCGATGAAGCCCTGTTTTTTGTGATGCCTTCCCATCCCACCTTTGTCCCTTTGCCAACCGCGCCGAGTAAATGTCAGTGGCATGAAGGCCGGCGCGCAAGGATATTTTTAGAGTAATGGGCAGTGATTTATATCAGGACACCCATTATGACCCTTCGCCCCAATATGGCTCAACGATACAGCGTCGCCGTCGATCTGGGCGCGTCCAGCGGCCGCGTGACGCTCGCCGCTTACGACCGCGCCGGTCATCAGCTGACGCTGCGGGAGATCCATCGCTTCGCCAATCGCCTGACGTCGATCGACGGCCACGCCGCCTGGCGGATCGATGCGCTGGAAAGCGAAATTCGCCGCGGATTGCAGCAAGCCTGCGACGCGTGTCCCGCCGTCGATAGCATCGGCATCGACACCTGGGGCGTCGATTATGTGCCGATCGATCGGGACGGCAACCGCGTCGGTCCGCCCATCGCCTACCGCGACGGCAGGACCGACGGCGTGATGGCGCGCGCGCAGCGGGAGATGGGCCGTGCTGAAATTTATCGCCGCAGCGGCATTCAATTTCTGCCGTTCAACACGCTTTATCAGCTGCGCGCCTTAACGGAGCAGCAGCCGGAGCTGGCGGAAAAAGTCGCGCATGCGCTGCTTATCCCGGATTATTTCGCCTTCCGCCTTACGGGCGCGCTGAATTGGGAATACACCAACGCCACCACTACCCAGATGGTGAATATCAACACCAATAATTGGGACCCGCGCCTGCTCGGCTGGGCGGGCGTTCCCCCCGAATGGTTCGGCACCCCCACGCTGCCCGGCAACGTTATCGGCCACTGGACATGCCGCGCGGGCGACAGGATCCCGGTGATCGCCGTCGCGTCGCACGATACGGCCAGCGCGGTCGTCGCCGCGCCGCTGGCCGACGGCGACGCCGCCTACCTGTCGTCCGGCACTTGGTCGCTGATGGGATTCGAAAGCCTGACCCCCTACGCCAGCGATCGGGCGCAGGCCGCCAACATCACCAACGAAGGCGGCGCGGAAAAACGTTACCGGGTGCTGAAAAACATTATGGGGCTATGGCTGCTGCAGCGGGTCGCCCAGGAGACGGCGGTCTCCGATCTGGCCGATCTGATCCTGCGCGCCCAGCGGATCCCGGTCTGCCGCTCGCTGATCGACCCGGACGACGCGCGTTTCATCAACCCGGACGACATGTGCGGCGAGATCCGGGCGGCGTGCCGCGAAAACGGCCAGCCGCTCCCGGCAACCGACGACGAACTGGCCCGCTGCATTTTCGACAGCCTGGCGCTGTCGTACGCCAGCGTGCTGGACGAACTGGCGCAACTGCGCGGCAAACCCTTCAGCGCCCTGCATATCGTCGGCGGCGGCAGCCAGAACCATTTTCTCAACCAGCTGTGCGCCGACGCCTGCGGCATCCCGGTTATCGCCGGCCCGGTTGAAGCCTCCACGCTGGGCAACATCGGCTGTCAGTTGATGGCGCTGGGCGACGTCGCCGACATCGAGGCGTTCCGCGCCCTGGTGACAAAAAACAGCGCGCTCCGCCATTTCTCCCCCCATTCAGATAGCGAAATTGCCCGCGCCGTCGCGCAATTTCGGCGCAACCGTCAAACACGTAAGGAGCATTGTGCATGATCAACTCTATCAATCAGGCCTGGGAGCTGGCGAAGGCGCGTTTCGCCGATGTCGGCGTCGATGCGCAGGAGGCGATGCGCCAGCTCGATCGCCTGCCCGTATCGATGCACTGCTGGCAGGGCGATGACGTCGCCGGGTTTGAAAACCCGGACGGCGGCCTGAGCGGCGGTATCCAGGCCACGGGCAACTATCCGGGCAAAGCGCGCAACGCGGCCGAGCTTCGGGCCGACCTGGACCGGGCGCTAAGCCTGATCCCCGGACCGAAGCGTCTGAACCTGCACGCCATCTATCTGGAAAGCGACAGGCCCGTCGCGCGCAATGAAATCAGGCCGGAACATTTTAAAAACTGGGTGGAATGGGCCAGGGGCAACAATATGGGGCTGGATTTTAACCCGACCTGTTTTTCCCACCCGCTGAGCGCGGACGGCTTTACGCTGGCGCACGCCGACGATGAGATCCGCCGCTTCTGGATCGAACACTGCCAGGCCTGCCGCAGGGTTTCCGCCTATTTCGGCGAGCAGCTCGGCACGCCGTCGGTAATGAACATCTGGATCCCGGACGGCATGAAAGACGTCGCCGTGGACCGCCTGGCGCCGCGCCGGCGCCTGCTGGCCGCGCTGGATGAAATTCTCGCCGAGAAGCTCGACCCGGCGCACCACATCGACGCGGTCGAGAGCAAGCTGTTCGGCATCGGCGCGGAAAGCTACACCGTCGGCTCCAATGAGTTTTACCTCGGTTATGCCGCCAGCCGGCAGACCGCGCTCTGCCTGGATGCCGGCCACTTCCACCCGACGGAGGTGATCTCCGACAAAATCTCCAGCGCCATCCTGTACGTGCCGCGCCTGCTGCTGCACGTCAGCCGCCCGGTGCGCTGGGACAGCGACCACGTCGTGTTGCTGGATGACGAAACCCAGGCCATCGCCAGCGAAATCATTCGTCACGATCTGTTCGACCGCGTACACATCGGCCTCGATTTTTTCGACGCCTCCATCAACCGTATCGCCGCCTGGGTGATCGGCACCCGGAATATGAAGAAAGCCCTGCTGCGCGCGCTGCTGGAGCCGACGGAAAAACTGCTCCGGCTGGAGCGGCAAGGCGATTACACCGCCCGCCTGGCGCTGCTGGAAGAGCAAAAATCGCTGCCGTGGCAGGCGGTATGGGAAATGTATTGCCACCGGCACGACGCGCCGGCCGACGCCCAATGGCTGGAAAGCGTGCGCCGTTACGAAAAAGAGACCCTGAGTCAACGCGGCTAATGCCGCAAGGAAACCGAGACTATGCAGAACATCCTCAACGCCTGGTTTGTAGAAGGCATGATTAAAGCGACATCGGACGCCTGGCTGAAAGGCTGGGATGAACGCAACGGCGGCAACATCACTCTGCGCTTAAGCGCGGACGACATCGCGCCCTACCGGGCCGATTTTCATCAACCGCCGCGCTACATCGCGTTAAGCCAGCCGATGCCGGATTTGGCCGACACGCCGTTTATCGTGACCGGTTCCGGCAAGTTCTTTCGCAACGTACAGCTGGATCCCGCCGGCAATATCGGCGTGGTGCGGGTCAACGGCGACGGAACCGGCTACCACATTTTATGGGGGCTGGAGAACGGCGCGGTGCCGACTTCCGAACTGGCCTCGCACTTCCAGTCGCACAGCGTGCGGATAAAGGCCACCGGCGGCGGCGATCGCGTGATTATGCATTGCCACGCCACCAACCTGATCGCCCTGACCTACGTACTGGACAACGACAGCGACGTCATCACCCGCAAACTGTGGGAAGGCAGCACCGAGTGTCTGGTGGTGTTCCCGGACGGGGTCGGCATTCTGCCGTGGATGGTGCCGGGCACCGACGAGATCGGTACGGCGACCGCCGGCGCGATGGCGCAACACGCCCTGGTGCTGTGGCCGTTTCACGGCGTGTTCGGCAGCGGGCCGACGCTTGATGAGACCTTCGGCCTGATCGATACCGCCGAAAAATCCGCCGAGATTCTGGTGAAAGTGATCGCCATGGGCGGAATGAAACAGACCATCAGCCGGGATCAGCTGATCGCTCTCGGCAAGCGCTTCGGCGTGACGCCGCGCGCCGGCGCCCTGGAAATTTAATCGGTAGCGCCGCTTACTGCGCCGCATTATTCGCCGTACGGAATACATCCCCAGGCGATCGGGCAACGTCGCTCCTGGGGAGACCGATCAGATATCCGCAAGGAGGTACGCACAGAGATGGGCGACGCGTCGTAACGGCGATCGGCGCGGTCGCGCAGCGAAAGGATAAAGATAATAAAGACGTCCCGATTCCCTGCAAACCGAGTCACTCACTCGTGGAGTACACGCAATGACAATAAAAGCTATTTTAGGCGGTACGCTTACCGTTGCCGCACCGGCGTTGTCCGGGTCCGTTTATGCCGACGTGAAGATCGCCCTGGCGGCGAAATCCCTGGATAATGGATTTTTTGAAGCCGCGAACGTTGGCGCTCAGGAGGGGTTATGATCCGAAAAGCCTTCGTCATGCAGGTGAACCCTGACGCCCATGCGGAGTATCAACGCCGCCATTCCCCCATTTGGCCCGAGCTTGCAGCGGTGCTTAAACAGCACGGCGCTCATCGCTACGCCATTTACCTCGATGGCGAACGCCATCTGCTGTTCGCCACCGTCGATATCGAGTCCGAAGCGCGCTGGGCGGCTGTGGCGCAAACCGAAGTTTGTCAGCGCTGGTGGCGATCGATGCGCGACCTGATGCCGAGCAATGCGGATAACAGCCCGATCAGCCAGACGCTGCAAGAGGTCTTTTATCTGGCATAACGCCGCGGGTTTTCTATTCAATCCCCCTCGCCGCGGCGGTCGATACCGCCGCGCGCCAATAGCCCGTTCAAAAACGCACGATGTAAACATAATGTGAATTACAGTTAGATAGATGTGAGGCTAACTATTCACCCACTATTAATGTTTCTAAATGATTCCAGGGCTAACCAAATAATTCCAGCTGTATTAACCCATAGCTGACGCGATTCAGTTCTGATAGTTAATTAAAGAACAATATTTATAAAAACATGCCCAAATCAATAATCCGTCTATTTTCCTCTTTCTGTCATCCCGATAGCGATATGATCTCCAAGCGCGCCATCCGCAGTGATGGACGCAATAACTCTTAGTAAAGTAAGGAAAGGGGATGAAGACCAAAACGTCGTATGGCCTAAGCTGGCTTCCGTTAGTCATTATTCTGGTTATCGCCGGCATTTTCTGGCAACTCACACCACCAGCGGGACTCAGCCTGGCTGCCTGGCACTCAGCCGTTATTTTCGTCGCAACCATTATCTGCATTGTGGCCAATGTGCTGCCGATCGGGGCCATCGGTATTATCAGCATGACCATTTTCGCCCTGACGTACGCAGCGGGCGACAAAACCGCCAGCGGCGCGATACAGACGGCGCTCAGCGATCTCAACAGCTCGCTGATCTGGCTGATCGTCGTCGCCTTTATGATCGCCCGCGGCTTTATCAAAACCGGACTCGGCCGCCGCATCGCATTACAAATGATCCGTCTGCTCGGGAAGCGCACGCTGGGGCTGGCTTACGGCCTGGCTTTCGCCGATCTGGTGCTCTCTCCCGCCATGCCAAGCAATACCGCGCGCTGCGGCGGCATCATCTACCCCATCGCCGATTCGCTATCACGCAGTTTCGACTCGAAACCGGACGACGCGTCGCGCAGTAAAATCGGCACCTTTCTGATCACCTGCATCGGTAACGTCAACGATGTCACCGCCTCTATGTTTATGACCGCCTACACCGGCAACCTGCTGGCGATCAAGCTGGCGGCCAACGCCGGCGTCACCATCACCTGGGGAAGCTGGTTCCTGGCGGCGGTGGTGCCCTGCCTGATCGCCTTGGTTCTCGTTCCGCTGCTGGTTTATTGGCTGACCAAACCAGAAATTCGCCGTACGCCGGACGCGCCCAAGCTGGCGATCGAAGAGTTGAAAAAGATGGGGCCGATGAGCCGCGGCGAATGGCTGATGGGCGTTACCGTGATCCTGCTGCTGGTGCTGTGGATTTTTGGCGATAGCTTAGGCGTTGACGCCACCACGGCCTCCTTCGTCGGCCTCTCATTTCTGCTGCTGACCGGCGTATTACGCTGGGACGATATCAAAAGCGAGAAAGGCGCCTGGGATACGCTAATCTGGTTCGCCGCCCTGCTGATGATGGCGAATCAGTTGAAAAAACTGGGCTTTACCACCTGGTTTGGCGATCTGATCGGCAACAATATCGGCCATATGATGCAGGGCACCAGTTGGATTTTGGTGCTGTTGATACTCAATGCCGCCTACTTCTACACCCACTATTTCTTCGCCAGCGGCAACGCGCAGATCGCCGCGCTGTTCGCCGTATTTCTTGGCGTGGGGATTAATCTCAATATTCCGGCCGTGCCGATGGCCTTCATGCTGTCGTTTACCAGCAGCCTCTATTGCTCGCTGACGCAATATACGCACGCCCGCGGACCGATTCTGTTCGGCGCCGGATACGTGCCGACGGCCGTATGGTGGCGCACCGGCTTTATCGTCAGCCTGCTTAATCAGGCGATATTTATGACGGCGGGCCTGATGTGGTGGAAGGCGATCGGCCTGTATTAATATTATCGCGTAAGATAATGGAAAGCCGGGGAAAACCCCGGTTTTTTTTAGCGTCGCGCGGCTAAAACACGTTATCAGAATGAATATGAGACGCTGCCGACGAGACTGCGCTCCGCGCCGAAGTAGCAGAACTCCAGCGAGTTACAGGCGGCGACGTAGCGTTTATCCGTCAGGTTATTGACGTTCAGCTGCGCGCTTACGCCCTTCAAACCGACGTTGGACAGATCGTATCCTATCGCCATATCCACCAGCGTATAGGAAGGCAGCGTGTGGGTATTCGCCCGGTCGGACACCACGCCGTTGACGTAACGCACGCCGCCGCCCACCGTTAACCCCGCCAGCGGCCCGGCTTTTACATCATAACTCGCCCAAGCGCTGACCTGGTTGCGCGGAGCATAAACCGCGCGTTTGCCCTGCTCGCTCGCATCATCGCTCTTCTTATAACGAATATCGTTATAAGTATAGGCCGCCTGCAGACGCAGATTGTCGGTGATGTGGCTGACGGCCTCCAGCTCCACCCCTTCGGATTCGATCTCCCCCACCGAGCGATAGGGATCGGTCGGCTGCTCTTTCGTCGCGACGTTATTTTGATTAATGCGGAATAGCGACAGGCCGTACTGGTTTTGCGAACCTTCCGGCTGATATTTCAGCCCGGCTTCCCACTGCTTGCCTTTCATCGGCTCCAGCACGTTGCCATCCTCGCCGACGAAACTGGTGGGCGTAAAGGCGGTGGAGTAGCTCACATAAGGCGCGAAGCCGTTGTCGAACAGGTAAAGCAGCGCGGCGCGCGAGCTGAAATTGTTTTTATCCAGTTCGCTGCGGCTACCGCTGTTCTTGCTGATATTAACGATTTTAACCCGATCGTGACGCCCCCCCAGCGTAAGGCGCCAGCGTTCCCAGCTCATCTGATCCTGTAGGTAGATCCCCGTCTGCTGCAGCTTGTGCTTTTCAAGCGTTGCGGCATACATTTCCGTCGGCTCGGCGCCGTAGGCCGGATTGAAGGCATCGATGGCCGGGAAAGCGCCCGACGGCCAGTCCACATCGTTATGGCGCTGCTGATAGTCGACGCCGACCAGCAGACGGTGGTTCACCGCGCCGGTATCGACGCTGCCGTCGAGCTGGTTATCCAGCGTCCAGGCGGAGAGCGACTCGCGGGAGCCGGAGTAGTAGCGGGTTAAGGTATCGGCGTCCGGCTGCGTCCAGCCATAGGCGTAGACCTGGTCCAAACGAACTTTGGTGCGCAGATAGCGCAGTTTCTGGCGCACCGCCCAGCCGCTGTCGAAAGCGTGTTCGAAATTGTACCCGACCATATTTTGCCTGCGGTCGTACTTCTCGTAATTCTCTTCCCCTTCATAGAAGGTATTGGAGATCTTCCGCCCGTTATGCGCGATCACCGTGCCTTCATAGGGCAGCCCCGAATGGCTGCCGCCTTCCGGGTCGCGGTGCAGATACGCCATCAGTTCCAGACGCGTTTTATCGGAAATGCGCCACAGCAGACTGGGGGCGATGGCGTAGCGTTCTTCCTCGGTCTTATTAAACTGGGTGTCCGCATGACGCACGATGCCGCCAAGACGGAAGGCGAAACGTTCGTCGTCGTCAAGCGGTCCGGTCACATCGAACGCCGCGCCGCGCTGCGCGTTATTGCCGGCGAACAGTTTGATCTCGCCGCTGCGATCGAACGATGGCTGGCGGGAATTCAGCGCGACGATTCCGCCCGGCGAAGAGCGGCCGTACAGCACGGACGCCGGCCCTCTCACCACCTCGATGCTTTCGAGGAACCAGGGGTCGATGACCAGGGAGCTGTGGGAGTTGGTGTCCCCCATCATCTTCAGCCCGTCGAGATAGACATTATCCAGACTGCCGTCGGAAAAACCGCGCAGCACCATGTAATCAAAGCGGTTAGACGCGCCGATCTGATTGCTGAACACGCCCGGCGTGTAGCTTACCGCCTGCCGGACGCTGACGGCGCCCTGCTCCTGAATCTGGCTGCGCGTCACGATGGAAACCGCCTGAGGCGTCTCAATATCCGGCGTCGCCAGCTTGGTCGCGCCGCTTGGCGTTTGCGCCGTCACCACTAACGTATCTTCCTGAGAAGAGGATAAAACCGTCGTCTCCTGGGCAACCGCCGTTGCCGTTAAGCCGCCGGCGCAGCAGCCGATCGCCAGCGCCAGGCGAGTTTTTTTAAACATGGGGGGAATCTCCGCAGATC